>NZ_JBHIMR010000001.1:0-317450 GCF_042194215.1 Bartonella sp. MR100HLJHH | reverse complement strand
CGCTCATTCGTCTTCCAAAGCTGCCCACCATTAATTGCATCATGCGACTCTTCAGTAATTTCACCATCTTTGACATTGCGCAGAGCGACCTGCCCACCAGTCTTACCGCCACCTAAAGTCACACTGTTATAATTAACACTGCCATCACCATTCTTATCGTAGAGAACTTCAAAAGCACCACCATCCTTAATATTGTTAATAGTGTCAGTAATAGCTGCAATTTCACCATCGAGTTGTTTTTTATTAACGGCTTCATTGTCTCTCTCTGCGGCCTTTACACCAGAAATACTCCGGTCTCCCCCACTACCTGCAACATCAATTTTCGTACCATCTTTTTCCTTACCAATGGTGATAAGTTTCTGTTCTTCATCCCATTTAACAAGACCATTTCCTGCTATTTGATTTTTTACTTCATTCAATTGTGCAACATTAACCGCATCAGTCTCTGCAATCCCCGCTGCCACTCCATAAACTTGTTTATCACCAGCAAAAATACCGCTATCAGTCATACGCGGACCACCAGTAATCACGAAACCAAGGTTGCTTAATTGGGTTTTTCCTGCTTGTACACGTCCAACTGTAATGAAGTCATTCAAATCAAATTCTACTGTTTTATCATCTTTTCTTACAATTTTAATGTTCTTATTTTCATAATTCTCAAGTTCAGCTCCAGCAAAATTGACTGTTTCACCAGGCAGAATATCCACAGCAGCTTCACCGTTAACAGATAACTTCCAGCCTCCTGCTCCTTCTACGACAGCTCTCATAGCTTTCAACTGTGCCACATTGACGGCATCAGTATCTGCAGTGCCAGCCGCCAACCCAGTAATCTGGCGTGTTATACTACCATCAGCCTTTCCAACGCTGATTGCACTTTTTGTACTTTTCCATGCTCCATTGTTTTGTTGTGAATTTTTGTCACTTACAGGATCATAACCAGCAACATTATTAACAACACTGGCAACGGAAGCTCCACCCAAAGCCACTCCGTCTCCAGCAATCACCTGTGAATTTGGACCAATTGCAATCGAATACTTTGTTTGAGCTTGAGCAGCATAACCTATCGCAATCGTATCTTGATCCTTCGCTTCTGCGTTACTCCCCATAGCAATACCGCGGATACCGGTTGCAAGTCCACCAATAGCAACTGCTAATTCTCCTGATGCACTTGCCTTATAGCCTAGAGCCAAACTACTTTTACCAGTCGCTTTTGTACTTGAACCAACTGAAACCGCATTTTGCGCGCCGGCTTTAGCGGCATAACCTATCGCAATCGCATCTTGACCATCTGTAGCCGCGCTGCTACCAAACGCAATACTATCAATGCCATTTGCCTTTGAAAGCCCACCTATAGCAATCGATGATCTCTTCACTGTTTCTGACCCAATCCCTATAGCAATACTTGCTGCTCCATCTGCAAGCGCAGAAACACCAAAAGCCTGTGCTCCTCCACTCTTTGCAGTTGCACCCGCACCAAATGCTGTTGAATAATTCCCTGTTGCAGCAGATCCACAACCTGTCGCAAAAGAATACACACCGTAAGCCTCAGGCATAACAGTCTTGCTACCACCTGTAAGCGCCCCCATATAACCACTGTTTTTGTTACTTGTAACACCATCACCACCCCAAATGACCTGGTCAGTGGTCACGCCATAAGGATAACGACCAGAAAAATTTGTATTTTTGATAAATCTATCATATTGCTCCTCTGCGGTTATTTGATTAGTACTAGCAATTGATTCCTGTTGCTTGCCACCACGACCAATGACATTATCCGCACCACAGTAATTATCATCACCCGCAAAAACAATACTGCCATGGCTACCATGGTCATAAGACACAGTAGCACCACTCGTGCTTATAGTTTTTTCACCCGTTATCGCGAGATTCGAAGCGACAACAGGAGAAACACTCGATAAGAGTGTGGTTATTGCCGCGCTGAGAGAGACAGCTTTAATTAAATTTGGTGTGGAATACTTTTTTTTCATAAGAACCTCCTCCAACAGAGTCCAATATCATTACAACGCGCAAAAACCTCACGGCAAAACCCCTATTTGCGCCCCCAAAAACGAATAAATTAAAGATAAAAACCATCCCCCGCGATAGCGATCTCCATCACTGCATCACCCTAAATCTCTGAAAAGATATTGAATCTAGAAAAGTCCCCAACCCTTTTAGCTAGAGGGATTCAAGCTAAAAAATAAATCAAAACACAAGACTTTGAAAATACAACGTAATCTCCATTCAAAAACACTGCGATTTATCTCTTAACAAAAATAGTTTCACTAAAGAGCAACTCTACTTTTTAGATAAAGCGCCTCAGTAGAATGGCAAGAGTATAAAAATAATTTTTTATAAATTTATCAAAATACTTCTCAATAAATTAGCTGTTCTTATAAGCACAAATTTATGATTTTTTTAACTTATAGCATAATGTAATGGATGATGATTATCATAATGACCTCACTCTTTTCTGCGAGGTAAGCTGTTTCAATATATGATACATATCTTTAAAAGAAATCTTTCTTAATATAATGATGTACGCTCTGTAAAAAGTTTCAACGTGCTCATCTCATCATCTTCATAAAAAGACAAAAGCGCGCCTATAAATAGTCTTTCCTTCTTCTCTCTTATATGTCTGTAACCCTTTTATAGGAACAAAACATCGTCATTGTATTTTCACTGTTGTATAATTTTTTTGTATTACTAACTGTAATTCTTTTTATAAGCAGTTTTACCTTTATTAGAGCAACACATTAATTTATAATGGTAATTTATCATTTTTTTATGTTGAATAAGAGACCAAAAAAATCGTGAGATTTTCTTATTTAAAACCTGTTTATACAGTAAAAAATCAAAAAAGTTTTATTTTTTAAAAAGGCTGTTCATTCGTATCTTATGACGTTTCTAGATGTGCTTTTCAGTTTCGATTTTACGCTTTAAATGTAATTTTAAAAGTGGCAAAGTGGCTTCGACTTCTTCCATATCATTGAGGTTTTGAATAAGCTCTTGCAATTTTCCATAAAGCTCTGCTGCTAATTCCGCAACATCTTCAGGAGAAAGATCTATTTTTGCATCATGATAGGTCGTATAAACCAAATGTCCAAGCTTTTTCATCAGCCCAGCAGGAATCGCTTGTGGTTTAAAACCAGCCGCTTTCGCCTTTGCCATATCTGAAAACATCTCGCCATTGCCCGTTACAAGCCAATCTAATGAAACACCACAAATTTCTTGATATTTGGAGAGCGCAGAGGCTGTAGGCTCACTTATACCAGTTTCATAAGTTCCTATAGAGCCAGCAGTGATACCAAGATGTTCAGCAAACTGCTTACGCTCTGTAAAACCAAGAGCGTGACGCACTTCACGAAAACGTTTTGCCAACTCAGTTTTAGGTTTTGCTTCCGGACGAGCCAAAAAAACACTCCAAAATCAATATAATTGTTGACTAAATAATTATATTGATTTATACCTTTTGTTACTGCCCCTCATGTTAGGCAAAGATCTACATACATAACCCCACAAAAATGGATGTTACAGCATCCGTCTAAGCAGGAGCGAAAATTATGACAATTACACAAAAAATGCAATCGCCGTGGTATTTTACTGAACTGCGTCCCTGTAATATAACCTTGGAAACACTTAAGCCTATCAGAGGCTATTTTCCAGAGTCAAAAACATTTGGACACAGCCTAATGAAAAAGCTAAATGCGCCACTGCCAACTCTATCAGTTTGCACGCCAAGCAAATTCTTGCCAACTGCTTTCTCAAAAGTCACAGTCATATTTTTCAGAAGCAAAAAGCCCAACACAGGTTCTCTCACTCAACAGCCTAGTAAACCTGCTTAAACCTCTTTGCAAGAATCTATAAATACACTTCCCAAAGTTTTTACATTACAACATAAGGTAAAAAGTTTATCAATGTCTAAAAATCAATATAAAACAGGTAAAATAATTGGTATTCTACAAAAAATGAGATCATCACTCGTTATTAAAAAGTCAGACGTTTACAAACCATGTTTGCTTATTTTATATATTAATGGTGCTAAGTTAGCTGTAATTGGCAATAGAGATTTCAGGGTGTTTGGTTTATCGTCAGAATGCTCCTCCTCTATGCATATTAAAAGCCTTTTAGCAATGTATTTTAAATGCTATAAGTTCTATAGTAAACACATTACCATCCATATTTACAATTGGCGCTTCAAAATCTTGAAGTAATACAGTCTTTAATAGACATTGATTTAAAAGCGCGTGTTTTGCAGAAAATTGACAAAACCATGAGGTTCGTATACATGGCAATTCTAAGTGATAATAGTGGAGTGATACTTAAAAAAGCTGTATGGAAAACCGCAACGCGGAGGAATTAAGCATGACCTCTTTATGCGATAAAGAATTATCTGATACATTGGTTGGTCTTTATGACGACTATCAACACGGTTTCGACATTGGAGAAGAGCTTAAATTGTGCGTGGATTTGGCGTTATCTCTTGAATTGGAACTCAGTATTCACCGTTTAAGTGAAACAGATGCTGTTTTAAAAAAAGAGATTGTGCAAACCTTACATCGTCGTAGAAATACCCATTCCAATGAAGATGAAATTGATACAATTTTTCATATGGATTTTGAAAAACAAAAATAATGCAACACTCTCCCTGTATGATACGATATTACCTTATCGCTTTACTTTCTACTGCGCTTAAACAAAAAAAACTTTCAAGAAGATTTAAAATGTTGCGTTTTCGTCTTCTTAACAACAGTGAGATGAATTAAAGAAACGCAGCAATTCTTGTGGGTCGTTATCAAAAAATAGAGAGTATTCTCTAGCATACATCAATTTATGCTTTATTCATTAAGCACCAATTTTTACATTTTCTCACTTCCCTGTAAAAGCAAAATATGAAATATGCTGTAGCGTAAATGTTTATAAAATAGCGTGTATTACCACACTTATAAATGTAATTTATTGTTTTTCATGTTTATAAAACAGCACTATGAATACTCCAACAAGTGCAAAAATGCTTTGAAAAAAATATATCGATTGAGGTGATATGCTACTGTTATCGCGTGCCATAATGAGATAGACTGCGAGGATCAAGCATCCAGAGATACCATTAAAACTTGCCTGCAATCTTCCTTGGTATTCAGGATCACAAGAGAGTTGTGATAAAGAAATCGAAAGAGCCCAACTCGAAAGTCCAAATCCAATCATAAAGTAAACAGGAAAAACAACAAAATTGTGTTTATTAACAGAGAGAATAGCGAGACCAATAGCCATAAAAGCTAATAAAATGGCTAATGTTTTCCTTATGGATAAAACTTTACAAAGAAGTGGTGAAAAAACCGCACCTGTCAATACGCCCATAGAATAAAGCACCTCAAATATTGCAAAGGTCCTGCTATCCGCATGCAAAACCTCTTGTATATAAGGAACGAGAATAACAGGAATGGTCATCAAAAGAGTCATAATAATCATCTGGCTTACATAAGGTACAAAAAGAGCCGGATTCTGTTTAAAATAATGAAGTGCTGCTGTATAACTTTCCCACCAATTTTGCTGGTTTTGATTTTTAGATTTTCGGTTTTTAGGTACCTTCATTGCAAAATTAAATAAACCAGCAATAATAAAGAATATACCACCTATTAGAAGAGTTCCTTTTGTTCCTGCATAGGACAGTATCAATCCACTTAAGCCCATACCTGCGATAGTGCCAAGTTCATAAATCATATCGATAGTCGCATTTGCATTGATGAGCTGTTCCTTCAGCACAATACTTTGAATTAAAGAAATAGCTGATGGCATATAAAAAGAGATAAAAATACCCAAAAGAGCAGATAAAACCATCAATTCAATTTCTATACCAAAATGCCATAGCATTACCCAGCCAACGATTACCAAACCTCTCACAAGATTTGAAATAATAATTTGCGTTTTACGATTATATTTATCCGCCAATATGCCCAAAATAGGGGCAAAAATAATGCTAGGCGTCCAAAGAAAAAGCATCATCAACGCTACACCACGGATTGAACTCGTCTGATTGTAAGCAAGCCACGACAATGCAATATAATTTAGTCCATTTCCAAATGTAGCAAATAAGCCACTCAAAGTAAAATAGAGAAAAGTTCTATTTTCAAATAAAGCAATGCGTTCCTTCAAATTTGAAGTGAACATAAATTATCCTCTAAAATAAATACCCGTCGATATGCATGATACATCCTGTTTAAAAACATGCATTCCTACGGTTTTCATTTTAGATCATTAAATTTAAGAAAGCAAAATTCCTTTTTTGAAGCTTTTAAAATCTTTGTGCTGTTGTATGATTAATTCTTCTATGAAAACAAAACATTTATGCACTAAAATATGCTCGAGTACATCCCTCCATGTCGTTATTCTATCACCACACTTCGTCTCTAAAAGAATAAACATACTATTATTCTCACGATAAATATTGATAACTTTTCTACTCCCCTTCTCTAAATCTTTTAAAACAAGCCCATTACAGTTAATTTTCCAATTAAAATATATAACGTGATATTTTTCCTGAGCAGTTAAATTATTGCAATCATATCTCTAAAGTTTCAGATTTAGAATACGAATACATAAGAAGGATTTATCGTGGATAAATTGATTAATAAATGATTTTATTCATAATCAAAAACAAACTTCATCTATATGACGTCGTATTTGATGATGAATTAAAGAAACAGAAGCAGTTCCATCAATTGTTATAAACCGCTCATCTATTTCTGATAAAACTTCGTATACTTCATAAACTTTTTCAATAAAAGAGAGTTGTTCTTCGTATTTTAAGTTTAAACCATCCCTTTTCTGCAACCGCTCCAGTATAGTAGTGGGCGGTAAATGAAGATAAAATGTAATATGAGGTCTTGGAATAGATTGATTTAATTTAACTACACTTTCAACAGAAAGCTCTCGAGCATAAAAATAAGCAAGACTAGAATAAACATATCGATCGCTAATTAATAAATTTTGCGATAACATTAAGGAAGGTTCAATAATTTCAAGCGTATGTTTGCGTCTATCTGTCGCTGATAAGAGTGCGAAAAGCAACGGATCAATTGCTTTTCCATTATCTAAGTAATCTCTAATTTCTGGATTATTTCTATACCAATAACTGGGTTGAAAAGTTTGTATTATATGTTTTTCTGTTGAATAATGGTGAGCAATTTCTTTTGTTTGTGTTGTCTTTCCACTCCCATCAAACCCGCATAAGACAATAAAAGAACCGGAAAATTTCTTTGGAGACCACATGGAATTATAAACTTTTTTATCAAGATACATTTTGTCTATATACTCTCCATAAGTTAAATTGTTTTATGTCTAAAATCTCTTAATGTTTAATAAGATGTTTTTTTACTCGTCTCTAAACAGAAAAACACAATACTCCCGCATTTGTATAACTTATTAACTTTATGATAAATGGCGGTATATAGACTTATTTTTAAGATAAGATTATATTTTAGACAACTGAAAATGAGATTAAGTATTTTTGAAAAATATATTTTTTGTTCACGCTACATAACCTGCCATTTTTTAACGAATTCTAGTAGAGTTTCTGAGGATTACTCCTATAACGTCGTGTAAGCGTATAGAAATGAGTTCGATCTAAGTATATTATTGCCCCTAAGGGCTGATACTAGATTGCGCTACATAGGAATCTAACGAAATCAACTCTATATTTTCTCAAACCACTGCCCACGCTATAAGCATTCGATATCCGATTCCGTCAAAAAGCAGCAGAGCAATTCTCAGAAAACATCGCTGAGATATTGAAATATGCCTTGCAAAAGCGTTTGAATCAAATGTTTCACTATATTTTTCGGTATATTCATAAACTGAAACTAAGAATATTATAATAAGACTTCAAACAACGACGACGCCCAAATCGGCCGTGACAAAGCCTCCTAAAACTGAACCAATAATACCTTCTCTATGAAAAAGACTACCATATAAAGGTTTTAATACAACCGCACACCTTAGCGCTAATGCCATAAATGTTTCTGATAGATAACGAAGTTTATTGTCACAACAACATCTAACAACCGTCAATAACAAAACCTCAACCTTGAGTATAAACAAAATCAACTTGAAAGCGCAAAATATATCTCTAGGACATAGTTCTTTATTGGCAAGCCACCTGCCAAGAGACGCAGTAAAAATACCAGCCTCCATCCTACTCATTCTCCTGAAAATAAGCTATCACTAGCATAAACATCAGCGTTCAATTTTTCCTACTGAAAAAACTTGACATGCCCAGCCATGTATGTATGTATTTATTATTCGTAAACATGTGTGCTGATTTATAATACTGCGTGTTTTTAAGAGATTTCGAAATGGGGGGATGATGTGCCCAAACAACTGATGTTTCGGTTTTATGGGCTTGTTGTCTTGCTATATCTTTCTGATATGGTTCTATTCTTAAGTAATCTTTGGAATGCTTATCGCATAACATCCTCATCGATTTTCCTAGGCATAACCATGGCTTTGGGCACCCTTACGCCTTACCTTTTAAAAAAAAGCGGACTTGTGCGCATTAAAGCCTCCCTGAGGTTGGTCGATTTATACAAAAGGCGGATCATTATCTATAGCCTTCTTTTATTGATTGCACTTTTCCATTATGCCGATTCCCCCTTTGGTTTTATCGCTGTCTCTATCTCTATCGGCTATCTCTCTTTGATTACCTTAAGCACTCTCGAGACTTATAATACTAAACTCGCACTTGGTGGTTATATTAGCGCCCAAAAGGCTTCCCGCATTATGCAAACAGTTGTGCAAATTGGCGCATTTTTGGGAGCAGCACTGAGTGGTTATCTCTTAGAAGCGACCAGCCCTCAAGGAGCAGCAGCTGAAATTGGCTATAATGGTTTGATTGTGGCACTTTGTGTGTTTGACATCATTATAAGCCTTATAGCCGGATATATCATCTTTTGCGATGAATATAAAGCTACCGATACCACAGCACTTGCAACCGATAAGAAGCCCGTACCTACACCGCAAGCGAATGGACTCTCCCAAGAGCTTAAACTTTTATGCGTCTGCATAGGACTTATTGGCTTTCATATTTGCGCTTATAATACGCTGGCAACCATTCTTTTTCAAAGTGTGAAAAATTTTGGCTCTGAATATTATGGGCTTTGCAGTGCGGTCGCGGGCTTGGGCGCTTTTTTGGCTGCTTTTATCAAAATCCCTCGCTTTGAATTTATTCTCCCAGCCCTTATGTTGAGCGTGGCTGATCTTATTTTTAGCACCACACAATTGCCCTATTTGGCTGTGGTCTTTTGCTTTTTTATTGGCTTTTCAATGAATACCATGCGAATTAATGCCCGCAAACATACGATTGAAGCGACTAAAACAGAAGCTCAAGCAGAGCTGGTGGGAAGCTATAGCGGCATGCTTTATACTCTCTCCCAATCGGCAGGTTATGTTATCCTTGGTCTTCTTACAAGCTCTGCCCTTATGGGCCCTCAAGCAGCTGTTTATCTTCTACCCCTTATAGGAATGATAATCTTTATTTATATCCTTTTCTTTTTATCGCGGCAGGCCACAGCATGAGCAAATCCATTCTTATTGTCGACCCTTTCTCCACGGGTGCCCTCTATGGCCCTCCTTTGCAAAAATTAGGCTATGCTTGTTATGGTGTTGTCTCTCAACAAGCTCCTTTTTCACACTATATGCTTTCTTATCAGGGAGAGGGTATGGCAGAAGCGAAACTTCATAATGTAGATGAGATCAAGACACGCTTTCCTATCGGTGCGATAGAGGCCGTGGTGGCAGGCGCCGAAGGGGGTATTTATTGTGCAGATCAATTGGCGGCTTATTATAATTGCCCTGGGAATAATCCCTCAACCACCGATTGGCGACGAAAAAAGGCAGTAATGCAAAGGCGCCTTTGTGAAAATGGTTTATCTTACATTCGGTCGAAGATTCTTACAAAAGGCGATTGTGCTATCGATGATTTTGAAAGTCATAGCGGCTATGTGGTAAAGCCAAATGATTCTGCTGGGAGTGATGGCATTTTGTTTTTCTCCAGCCGTGAGGAAGTGGCGGCATGGTCCTCTCGAATCGACTGGACGCAAAAAAATATTTTTGGCGCACCTAACGAGGCTTATTTGCTCCAAGAAAGATTGGAGGGAGAGGAATACATCGTCGACGCCGTTGTAAAGGGAGAGGCTATAAAAATATGTAGTTTATCACGATATAAAAAAGGTATTCATAATGGAAGTGCTTTTGTTTATGAATCGCTTGATGTGCTTGATGCTCAAGATCCTTCTTATGCCCCTCTTATCTCTTATGCAAAACAATGCATTCGCGCGCTGGGGATTGAATATGGACCCGCGCATATGGAAATCATGCAAACAGCTCGTGGTCCAGTGATGATCGAAGTAGGAGCCCGCCTCCACGGGGGAATTGCACCCACCTTGTTCGCACATTGCTATGAAGATGATTTACTTGAAAGCTCCGTTAATCTTATTGCAAGAGTGTTTTCGCAAAAACCAAGCCACTTTAAGAAAAAGGGGCGTATTATCTTTCTTATCAACAAGATCGACGGTCATATTATAAAAGATGTTAACTTATGGCAGCAAAAGCTTCATTCTTGGGAAAATGTGGTTCATTTTAAGCTCCTTTTTAAAGAAAATGAGCCCCTACCCCTAACCATCGATTTAAATACCTGCCCAGCTATTATAGCAATTTGGGGACACAGTGATGATGAATTATCAGCTTTGGAGAGGATCATTCGTAGCAATTTCTTATAAAATACAATAATTGGAAAGAAAACATAGATTCATCAGCGTAACTAATTGAAAATATAGACAAATATTAAAAATTGATCAAGCTTAATGGATTAAACAACAAGGAAATAATTTTGTTTACAGCTTTATTGTCGAGCATTCGCGGATGGATTCTGGTATTATCTCTATCTGGAACTCCCTACAGGCATGAAGCAGAAAAGTTATCAAGCATACTTAGTATACCTAATGACAACTGCTATTACCATACGTGATGGCTCTAATGTAGGTGGATTTGAACTTTTAAATAATTTCTTAACTCTTGCATCACTCTATTTCCATACTTTTTAAATAATATTCAATAACTTAAGTAAAATAAATATTTTTTATTTTGGGTTTTGGTGTGTTGTTAATCTAAAGCATGTGAAGAGAATATATTAAAGAATTAAAATATTTATATATCGAGATTGAAGATGTCCTATTTTACCAAAAGAAGAGCTATTATGACACAGGTGAATTTAGCTATTAATCTTTTGTTGCAAACAAGTGGAAAAAAAATGCTGAACGTAGAAAAAGTTGCATAAGAATCTTTAACAAAAATGATTGAAATTTAGATATAGTTGCAAGATATGAAATAAAATTGGTTCTATCAGCGCTGCAATTTTTTCTGGTTAATTTATTCTACCGATATCATTAAGGCTTTCTTCTAATGACATCGTCTATCATTAGAGGGAGATATATGATTGTTTTTCGAATTGTGACAGCACACAAATTTCGTGATTTATTTTGCCCATCAAAAGATGTTGGTTAGTTGAATAAGTTAAAAAAATACATAGCATTCCGTATAAGCCATGTGTATGTATAAAACTTCTCCGAATGATCGTGTTAATAGCAATGTTGAAGGAGTGCCTTTTTGGAAAGATTGTACAGCAATTACGAGTATCTCTAAGAGGAAAAGCACTGATTTTTAGAACAGAGAGAAACATTGATCATAACAGTTTATTAGGCTAAACGCAGAATATTTATCCTAATAATTGATGATCGAATTGTAACAGTATAGTTTTTTGATCATCATAAAGAAAAAAGTAGAGAGCATGTTTCTTTTAGTTAAGGAAGAGTGTTGCTCATTTTTCTTTCTAAAAGTAAGCAAATTCAAAGATAATTTTTTTGTTCTTATAGTGGTGATACAATAATTGTCGAAGTCCGTGAAGGGGAGATTCCAATACATTATTACAAAGTTTAATAAAAGCTGGAATACTTAAAAACTCTTTAGCTGCTATAATGATTTAAGAATACCAGATTAGGATACGGGCAATTCAAGAGTTCAAAACTTTGTGATAATATTGGTTTAGAATTACATCCTGTTCATTCAGACGAGATGAGCCGATTATTATATGTCATAGAACCATATGGGCGGGAAATTAAAAAAAAGCTTATCCAGAATCTGACTTAAAGGTTTTGGGAACTTTAGTAGTAAGATTGGCTTGGTCTCATGTTACCCAAAAATTAGCACCCAATCTTGTTGTGACTAGACTAAATTTAGAAGATCTGCTCACTGAAAGTTTTATAATATTATGAAATGATAAAAATATTAATATTTCTTCTTGTCCCGCACATGAAACAGATGCTATTTGTATTTGTTATCCTTTGCACCATTGTTCGAAATATATTTTAGATGGTTGTCACTTGAAATATGTCTTGGAAAATTATTTGGCAAGAGAACTTGCCCATATGTATTGGAAAGTAATTTCCTATTATTTGTCTCAATCTATGGGCGCAACGTTATCAAGTATAGAATTCATGCTGACAGATGACTCGCAAAAAATAAGTACCTACAACGCATTTGAACTAAAATTTTATGAAAAACTGGAATTTAGTACCGAACCATATTTGACAATGGAGAAAATCATAAAATGGCTCGAGTCTCTGTTTAAGAGTGAGAAAGCTATTGCGTAATTCTGTTTTTCTTATGATTTTGATTGGTTGTTTGACGAGTTTTTGTGCTAGTGGTGTATTATCTATTGGCCTTTCTTTGTTACAATTCCAAGATACAACTGGAAAAGCATCTGCTACTTTAAATGTTGTTAATTTAATCGCAATTGGAATTGCAGGCTTATGTTTGGGAAATGTGTTGGTGCGCTATCAAGGCTTTATAATTGGGTTTTATAGTCAAATTATTTGCGCTTGTTTATTATCGTTCTTATTATTTATGAACAATCCGGTACTTATTTTATTTGTATTTTTTTTACTTGCTCTCTTGATGGGGGCTGATAATCCAAATAACAACAGTGCCTTGAATCAGCTGGTTCCAGCTCCCAAACAAAAAGCTGGAATTTTTGCATTTTATACTAGTTGCTGTCAGTTTTTTGTTATTATATCCCCATTGCTTATATATTTTATAATTGCGCATTTGGGGCACAAAATAGCCATAGCCTTTATTGTGTTTATTTATCTTTTGAATGCCAGCCTATGGTTTCGTATAAAATCTATACAACAAATAAACAGAGTAAAAGAGCTATTACAAAAGCCATCTCAAAAAGCTTATGGTGTTGGTTTTAGGTACCTTTGGCGGATTTATGCGTTGCGTTTTTTAACGATTAATCGCATTTTGAATAATTTTCTCTATACGGGGCCTATTGTTCTATTGCCACTTGTTCTTGCATCTATAACATCAGATAATACAAAATTTACAGCTATTCAAAATACTATTTTTGCTTTGTCAGCACTGGGTTTTGTAGTCAATGGTCTTATCTCATCCTATTATTTACGGAAATTTCCATCTTTAATTCGTTTTTTTGTATGGGGAACACCGGCTTTTGCAGTGATCGCAATCTCTTTTGTCTTATATTTAAATTTTACTCAATATTCCCTTTATATTATGGGCTTTTTATTAGGTATTGGGCAATTTTATTTTAGGGTATCGGGAATAACAATTGGACAAGCTATCACACCTAGTGAAAATTTAGCCGAGGTGATTTTGGCAGGCGATGCCAGTGTGCGCATCATAACAGCTTTATTCTCTATTGTGCTTTTATATGCCGGAAATTTTTTTTCATTTTCTACATTATACGTCCTGTGTGTATTTATAGGTTTTTGCGCCCCTTTATTTATTTTACACGGACTATCTATTTACATACAAAGCTTAGAAATAAAAGAAAGCACCGCATGAATGATCTTCAATTATTATATTACGTCAGCCTTTTTTGATTATCGTATAGATAAAAATTTTGTACAAATATTCATGACATTAATTTTAAATGAGCACATTGCGTGAGAAAAGCTGAGGTGTTCGTTACCTCTCATGTGGATAAAACGCATTTAGCCCGTTAATCGGAATTGCAAATAGCACTATGATCACCATTAATTCTGAAACTCTATCAGAAGTTAGTGATAATGGCAAAAATCCCTTAATGATATTTGAAGAGATCGTTTATGCTAGATCAGGTTATCTAAAGATCGAGAGGAGAGTAACTTAGAAGTTATAAAATTCATGGAAATTCAACTGCAATTTCTAGGTATACATAATGACAGATACAGATCAGCGCAAACTGGTCAATTGCAAACAGTAAAAAAATCCTGAGCTTTTTAAGCTATGTCATATCAAGCATATGAAAATCCGTTTTAAATTAATGGCGGAGAGAGAGGGATTCGAACCCTCGATATGGTTTCCCATATACACGCGTTCCAGGCGTGCGCCTTCAACCACTCGGCCACCTCTCCAGAAGTCTCGCACTATACCCAGAAAGAAATAACGTGCAAGCCTAAATTATACATTCAAAGTTCAAAAAACAAATTCATTTATTAAAGTAAGAGCTTATATCTGTTGAATAACAAGCACATCCTTTCTTTTTAAGAAAAAACTTTTTCCGTGGATAGGTTTGTATAATACAATAATGGGAATAAAAAGATTGTCACATCTATCTCATACGGTGTCTATGAATGGTATAAAATCTATTGAATAGCATCATCTTTCCTTAAATAAAAAGTACAAGCCAAGTACCATTACGCTATTTATCCCCTAATGTTGCAACATCCCTTGCTATTTGAGAGAATGTATAAAAGGCATTTATTCTTTCTTAAAGTGTTTTTCACACGCTACTCCTCCCTGTAACGTATAAAAGAATAATGTTTTATAGCACTAACGATCTGATTACTCTGCAAAATGAACTAGCTCGTTCCCCTTAATGTTCTTTATCACCTTATATCCTTGCTTAGAGCACGTACAGCTCGTGCAGTTTCACATTGTAATGCTTTTTGTGCTAAAATTTTCATATCTTCAAAACTATGAGTCTGCAAACACGCCTTTACTGGAGAAATATCGCAAGATATCATAGAAAGCTCATTAATTCCCAACCCAGTCAAAATCATTGAACCAAAAGGATCTCCAGCCATACCACCACATACGCTAACCCAACACTTATGTTGTGAAGCTCCCTGAATAGTCTGATAAATCATACGCAAAACTGCTGGATCAAGGCTATCAGCTTCAGACACAAGGTACGGGTTTTGCCGATCAACAGCCATTGTATACTGTGTTAGGTCATTGGTTCCAATTGAGAAAAAATCAACATGGGCGCTCAACACATCTGCCATAATGGCGGCTGCTGGAACTTCGATCATAATACCAAGTTTTAATTTTGGTGCATCAATATCATTGCGGATTTCTTCTGCAATCTTTTTTATAGTAACAATCTCTGAAACAGACATTACCATCGGAAACACAATCCATAGATCTCCGCCTTCTTTTGCTGCTCGATACAAAGCACGTAATTGAGGCACCAAAAGATCACGTCGACGTAACAAAAGCCGCGTCCCTCGAACACCTAAAAAAGGATTGTCCTCTTTAGATAAATGTAAATGCGTAACCTGTTTATCCCCACCAATATCGAGTGCACGAATAATTAATGGCTTATCTCCTACAGCTGTAATCATCTCCCGATATATATTAAATTGTAGCTCTTCATTCGGAATATGAGGATTCTCTAAAAACAAAAATTCCGTGCGCATGAGTCCAACACCTTCAGCCCCCAAATCAAGCGCAACAGGAACCTGATTTGCGTAGTTGACATTAGCCATGATACGAATTCTTTGACCATCTGTTGTTTGCGCTGGTAATCTACACGCACTTATTTCACTGACACGTTTTTGCACAATAGTATCAATATGCCTTTGAGCATCTTCAACGTCTTCAAGCGTAGGATCAAGGTAAATAAACCCGTTATCGCCATCAATAATAGCCTGAATATCAGACTGTATCGCTAAAATATCACCACCTGCAGCAACAACCATTGGAATACCAAGAGTACGCGCCAAAATAGCTGTATGAGATAATGGACCTCCCCATGCTGTTGCTAATCCTTTTACCTTTGTACAATCAAGTTGTGCTACATCAGAAGGAGAAAGGTCATTTGTAACTAGAATTACACCATGTGGAATATCATTTAAAAAGAACGATCTATAGGATGGATTGATTTCACCTAAAACACGTCGACCAACATCAACTAAATTAACAGCACGTGCTGCTAACAAAGGATTATCTACCTTAAAAAACATATCTGAAAATTGACGAACCGCTCTATCCCAAGACCAAGCGACACCATGACCTTCTGCTATAAAACGACAAGCTTGAGCTATTAAATTTTCATCTTCAAGCAAAACCATTTGCGCAGAAAAAATCGCAGCAGAATCTGCTCCCATACGCACTGTAATATCAGAAATCACAGATGCCATTTTATGTTTTGTTTTTGTAAGAGCATTTTCAAGACATGCCGCACCAGCTGCAAAATCAATTGGCTGGTCTATTATGGAAATATCATTTTGCCTTAAAACAAAAATCTTACCAAATGCTAATCCTGAACTTGCTCCAACACCAGAAATGCCTTTTTGCATAGAGCGTGGATACCAACCATGAAAAGCCTTTGTTTGAGATTCCATTGCTCTCATCAGGCATTTTTCACTAATACTCACTTTTTTTGCAATAGCAATGGCATCATTGAGAAGTTGTGCTCCTTCTGCAGCATCTGTAGAAAAAATCAGAACATCACCGTTTTTTGCTCCTAATTGCAATAAACCAACCAAATTTTTCATTTCAACGGCATATTGACCATGACGAACTCTGATAGAATTTTGAGCCTTTTTCGCAAAATCAACCCAAAGAGAAGCTGGTCGTGCATGAAGACCACTTGGATAATCTAAAGTCCATTCCTGACACACCGAAAGGTCACCAATAAAAGTTTTTTCTATCTTCATATCTTGATCAAACAAAGTTGTAACAATTTGCTGTTTGTCCATAGTTGTTGCAAGTACTTCAAGCTGTTTTTTATCAAATAAAAGAGACGTCAATTTTTTACAAATTTCTCTATAGCGATCTGGACACGCTGCAATAGCAATAACCAAATGTGCTTTCTTGCCATCCTGCCACTCAACACCAGCAGGAACCTGTATAACAGCAACAGCGTCCTTGATAATTAAATCACGATTTTCAGCCATACCATGGGGAATGGCTATACCGTTTCCAAGCCAAGTATTGGTTGTTTCTTCACATGCGAGCATGCTTGCCAGATAACACTTATCAACCGCACCAACCTGCACAAGCAATTCAGCAGCAGCATAAATTGCATCATTTTTATGATCAAAAGCAGCTGCAAGTTGTACAGATCTTATAGACAAGATTTCACTCTCGATAAAATCTACATTCATTGCTTCTGCTTTCTCACATCTTATCATGAATTCAAATTGCCTCACATTTGAACACCAATATCTCTGATAAATTCCTTTTCAAAGCTGCATTTCCCAAAATACAAGCTATAAATACCACCACAGCTCTCTTTATATTTTACGAAATGTAGCTAAGTGAGGTGCTTAAATACCTCAATATAACCGATAATACAATTGGATATTATCATCTAGCAAGGTGCTTAAAAGCATCATAAGCAAGTCTGCCTCTTACTCTTTTACTTTACAAAGACAAAACCCCGATTTTTACAGCACCAATCACCTAAAAAACTATGTTTTAAAAACGCTCTCATTATCCCAAGTTATTCAACATAACTTTTCATTATTCTCCCTAAAAGAAAGCATCCTTCCCAATCATCTGTAACTTCAGTTAATATTTTAACTGATTCCTCAAAGTTTATTTAACCTATTATCCCTCTTTATAAATTCATTACATAATTATAAATTGCTCCATGCAACTTATCATCTTTAAAATTCCGTGCAGCTCATCCTATGATGCTAACTTATTGATATATAACATCTATGTATTTTAAGATACTCCTTTACTTCAATCAATATCGCAAACACACAATATTCTCTGTCGCATATTTGCAAAGTACGAGCATCACCCAAGCACCATCATCAACTACTAAAATCAAGAAAAACGCTACAAATAAGATAAATAAAGTAAAAAATGAAAAGCAGTTATTGCCTTAACCCCAGCTTTTATGCTTGTTTATTTTCAAAAATGTACAATACAATAATAGTGAAATCAGAAAAAATATTCTTGAAGAGCGCTGATTGCACATTGGTTGTTTTTATATCTTTAAACAGCGTCCTCCTTAAAAATATAATTTCACTCTCGATTTACCGAAAACTCCTTAATGCACATCACTTTCAAAGTAGTTTTGACTGCCATCTTATGGATTTTTTATCCCTATATCCTTTTAAATGAATAGCCCCACCTATCCACACCACCACCTAAAAACAGTATGACAACTCATCAATACTACAATGCCAATAAAAAGATCCATCTTTATCAAAATGATTACATAAATAATGCTTTCATTAAATTTCTCATAATTTCCTGAAAACAAACTGCTTCTCTTATAAAGAAATTACTAAACACTTCTTCATGCATAAAAAGAAAGTCTCTCCTTACTATTATTATACAGAAATTTATCAACAAATTCTATCATAACATCAATACGTTCAGTACTAAATACTAACATAACACCGCACAAGTTCCTCCCCTCATTGAGAAAAGTCATTTCCCCAATTCCACCTTTTTCGTACATCTTCTACATTTATTATAGTACCAAAACAAAAAGGGAAAGATGAAATTCTATCTTTCCCTTTTAATACTTATAAAACCACAACTACAATTCAATGGAATCCCGTTGATTGCTAGAGAGTGTTACAGATTACTCTGCTGCCTCCACCATAGGAATGACTGAAACATAGGAACGATCACCCGCTTTGCGTTGAAAAGAAACCTTTCCATTTGATAATGCAAAAAGCGTATGGTCTTTTCCAATGCCGACATTGTTGCCAGGATGCCAACGTGTACCACGCTGGCGAATAATAATATTTCCAGCAATAACGGTCTCACCACCAAATTTTTTAACGCCTAGACGTTTCGATTCTGAATCGCGACCATTACGCGAGGAACCACCAGCTTTTTTATGTGCCATAGACGCTCTCCTTTAATCTTTCTTACTCTTTGATGCTACAGACGCTTTCTTCTGTGACGCAGTCTTTTTTTCAGCTGTTTTTTTAGCCGTCTTCTCAACAGAAGCAGTATCTTTTGTTTCTTTTGGTGCAGTTGCCTCTTCTTTTATCGGCTTTGCAGCTGCTTTTTTAGTTTTTGAACCACCCATTAAAATTTCTAAAACACGAAGCTTCGTAAATTCTTGACGATGACCACGCGTGCGTTTAGAATTTTGACGACGGCGCTTCTTAAATGCGATAACCTTGCGCCCACGTGCCTGTTCTACAATCTCAGCTGTCACCAATGCATCAGCAACGACAGGGGTACCAATAACCGCATTACCTTCTTGCCCAACCATCAATATGTCATTGAATTCAACAACATCACCCGCATTTCCACTAACTTTTTCAACTTTCACCACTTGATTAGCAACAATGCGGTATTGCTTACCACCAGTTTTAATGACTGCGAACATTTTTTATCCTTCCGTTCACTCCAGCTCTTATTTAATTTCTGCCTTGAAATAAGGGAAAATAGGCTGCTTTTTATCAGTCGTAATAGATTTTAAAGAAGGATAAAACCTTCTTCAACACAAATATGCGCAGATTTCCCCACGCTCATGTTCCGTATATATGAAGGAATTTCTATTCTCTGTCAATAAAGTCCCATAAAAAAGAAAAAAAGGTTGTACCAAAAACAATTGAAGGTTATCTACCCCTTATACACTCAAATAGTGCCGATTTTTGTTTCACTTTATTATGGAGAGATGGCTGAGTGGTTGAAAGCACCGCACTCGAAATGCGGCATAGGGGCAACTCTATCGGGGGTTCAAATCCCTCTCTCTCCGCCAAAGTTTATAAAGCGATATTATTAAAATGTCTTTAATCGTAGCTTGCCGGTGGATTCTGTATATTTTTACCTAGTGTAGTTTGTCAGCAGGTTTTGTATCAATCCATTTTTCAAAAGATCTTCAAGACTTTTCAAAGCTCTTTATCGTTTGTGCGAATAAATTCTCATTATTACAATTTTTTCACTTTTTGGTTTTCTGTTACATAAATATAGTTCAGATAATAAGAGAATGCATAGTAAAATCAAAGAATTATCTCATATTTCTCTCTCATTCTACTTTTGCTTAGTTAGTACAAAATCTGCTGTCAAATTATATTTATTTTGCACGTCTTTCTTGAATATGTGCTAGCAACCCTAATGTTGAACTATCGCGATTATCCGCTTGACTTTCTCCACGAAGAATTGGTAGTAACTCATTTGCTAATTCTTTACCAAGTTCAACCCCCCATTGATCAAATGAATTAATATTCATTAAAATCCCTTCAACAAAAATACGATGTTCATAAAGCGCAATAAGACGACCGAGTGAAAAAGGTGTTAATAAATCTTGAACCAACGTAATGCTGGGACGGTTTCCTTTAAAACTTCTATGAAGTGCTAAATGATCTGCTTCACCCTCATCAACTCCATTTTTTATCAAGATATGCCGAGCATCTTCAATACTACGCCCTTTCATCAATGCTTTTGATTGTGCTAAACCGTTTGCTAGCAACATCTCATACATAGAATGTAAATTTTGCTCATGCCCTTTTATAAATAAAATAAATTCTACAGGAATAATATCTGTTCCTTGATGCAGAAGCTGAAAAAAAGCATGTTGACTATTTGTTCCTGAATCCCCCCAAACAATCGGACCACTTGAAAAACTTAATGGTTTTCCATCCAGCGAGACTTGCTTACCATTTGATTCCATATCAAGCTGTTGTAAATAAGCTGGAAAATGTATTAAACGCTGTGCATAAGGAATGATAGAACGTGATGAATAACCACAAATAACACGATGCCAGAATCCTAAAAGAGCAAAACGAATAGGTATATTTTTATGCAAAGGCATAGTTTTAAAATGTTGGTCCATTTGCAATGCACCGTTGAGAAATTGGCGAAAATTTTCACCACCTATTGCAAACATAACAACAAGTCCAATGGCTGACCAAATTGAATAACGCCCTCCAACCCAATTCCAAAATTTAAAAACTCTTGTGGAATCTATGCCAAATTCTGCCACTTTATCAAGCGCACTTGAAACAGCAACAAAATGCGTACCAACGGCTTCTTCTCCTAAATGTGAACAGATCCACTGACGTGCAACTTGAGCATTTACCATTGTTTCAGCCGTTGTAAAAGTTTTAGAAGCAATGACAAACAGCGTTGTTGCTGGATTCAAAATAGAGAGAGTATCAGAAATATGGGCACTGTCAGCATTAGAAACAAAATGACACTGTGGACCATCATGATAAGGTTTTAAAGCATATGTGACCATTTCAGGACCAAGATCAGAACCACCAATACCAATATTGACAATATCACTTATTCTCTCGCCGCTGTTTCCCTTATAACTGCCATCACGTACCTTTTCAGAAAATCTTTCCATATCTTCAAGGACGTCTTGAATATCGCGAATAAGATTATGACCATCCAACATGAAAATTTCATCAGCAGGTAAACGTAACGCAATATGAAGAACTGAGCGTTTTTCAGTTGTATTAATCGCCTTACCAGAAAACATTGCATCACGCCGGCCTAACACATCTGCTGCGACAGCTAAATCATCTAGAAGTTGCAATGTTTTAAATGTCACACCACATTTTGAAAAATCAAAAAGAAGATCATCAAGTCTGAGGGAAAAATGGGAAAAACGCTGTTCATCTTCTACAAAATGTCGACGAATATCATAGACCCCATCCTTTGCGGCATGGTTTCTTAAAGCTTTTAATGTGGCTTCAAAAGCCTTTTCATTTCGAATCGAAAAGCTATCTCCCATAAGCTTATCCTATACGGTTATTGATAATGAAATCTATGCCCAAACCATAACAAAGCAGAAAGCGTCTCCTTTATTGCTCGCTATTTTCACTGCTCACATAAAAATGAAGGAATATACAAAATAAAAGGATAAGATCCGAAAATGATATTTTTACAGGAATAAACTTTCAAACCTTTTCTATCAGATACATCATTTAACTTGATTGAGTTCTTTTGTTAAGCGTAAATCTTCTTCTGCTTTTGGTCTTATAAAACGCCCCAAAAAAAGATAAACAACCGGTGTGACATAAAGCGTAAAAATAGTTGCTAAACCTAAGCCACCAACGATAACCCAACCTAAAGCTATACGAGCTTCTGCGCCAGCACCTTTGGCTAAAACCAAAGGAATACCTCCTAAAATGGCACAAATCATTGTCATACAAACTGGACGAAGTCGAATATTTGCTGCTTCTTCTACGGCTTCACGCACGCTTCTTCCCTGATCTCGTAATTGATCTGCAAATTCAACAATGAGAATACCATTTTTTGCCATAACGCCAATTAACAAAATTAGTCCAATTTGGCTGTAAATATTAAGACTCACACCACTTAATAGCATAGCAATTACAGCACAACCAATCCCTAATGGGACCGTAGCCATGATAATGAATCCTGAAATAAAGCTTTCAAACTGGGCAGCCAAAATCAATAAAATAATCAAAAAAGCAATGCCAAAAACAATCATAAAATTGGAAGATGTTTCATTAAGCGTTTCAGCTTCTCCTAAGGGAACCACGTAGATTCCTTTTGATAACAAAGGAGAAGCAATTTTCTGTACAGTTTGATAAGCTTCCCCTAAAGCGATACCTGGAGCAAGATTTGCGCTTAAAATAACAGCGCTCATGCGTTTTTCCCGTTTTAATTGGGGAGCGATAGCTTTTTCATGTAAATGCGCAATAACCGATAAAGGAACATATCGATTGTCTTTAGTCTTTAAGAAAATATTTTCTAAATCACTGGGACTCTTCATAGAATTTTTACGCGATATCAATTTAACATCGTAAGAATGATCATCCACGTTAATGGAACCAATCTTTTTACCATCCAACATTGCTTGTAATGTATCGCCCAAATTGGTGATATCAATCCCTAAATCGGAGGCTTTTTTTCGATTGATTTCAATAAAAAATTGTGGTTGTGTTGCATCAACAGTAAGACGTGGTCGAATAAAACGCGGATCATCTTGTAAAGCACTCACCAGCTTATCAGCAATGGGTTGTAGTGTTGCATAATCGTTGCCAAGAATTGCAAATTGTAACCCTTGCCCAGTTCCTCTCACACCTAGAGAATTTCCCTCCGCAGCAAACACAAAAACTGCGGGAAACTGTCTAACCTTTGCATTAACATCCTTCACAATTTCTTGCTGACTACGTGAACGTTCATCCCAAGATGAAAGCAATAAAACCAAAAAAGCAGTATTGGGTGAACCACCAATACCCGCAATAGAGTAACTGTTAGCAATCTCCCCTGCATCACGTAATGGCTGTAGACTTGCTTCAATTTGCTCTACCTGTTCGTTCAAATATTGTGTTGAAATACCTTGTGGTCCATTAATAACCAAAAAGATAAGAGCTCTGTCTTCTGCTGGAGTTAATTCCTGTTTCAGCTTCATATAGCCTCCGACACAAAGACCCGCAAAAATAAGTGAAGCAAAAATAACAGACCAAGGCTTTTCTAAACACTGATGCAAACTGTAAGTATATGCCTTATGAAGAAAAGTACCTAATTTATATAAAAAAGTAAAATGATGGGACTTTTCTTCTTTCTCCTCAATATGTTCTTTGAGAAAACGTGAAGCCAACATGGGACAAAGCGTTAAGGCAACAATTGAAGAAAGCAAAATAGAAATTGCCAAAACAAAACCAAATTCTCTAAAAAGCGCTCCAACTTGCCCAGGAAGAAAGGAAATAGGAACAAATACAGCCACTAAAGTCAATGTTGTTGCGACAACAGCAAAAAAAACTTCACGTGTTCCTAACACCGCTGCAGCTCTGGAACCTAACCCCATATTGCGCCATCGAACAATATTTTCCAGAACAACAATGGCATCATCCACAACAAGCCCTGTTGCTAAAACAAGTCCTAAAAATGTGAGAATATTTAATGAAAATCCCACAAGATAAATAGCTGCAATGGTACCAATTAAGGCAACAGGAAGAGATAAAGCAGGTATCAGTGTTACACGAATGTCTCTGAGAAAAAGAAAAATGACTAAAATAACGCTCAAAATAGCAATGACCAACGCAACCTCAACCTCATGAAGGGCACTTTTAATAAAAATTGCATCGTCATTAATAACGTCTATATGTACAGAAGAAGGAACAATACTTTTGAGATTATCAACAACGGCTCTTACACCTTGAGAAATATTAAGCGTGTTGGATTGTGCTTTCCGCACGATACCTAATCCAATACCTGTCTTTCCATTGATACGAAGAATAACCGTTTCTATATCCGGCGATAAAGTAACATGCGCAACATCGCCAAGATGCACATGAGGCTTTAAAACAACTTGTTCAAAAGATTCTGGTGTTGTTAGACGTGCAGTGGCACGGACAACTAAAGTTTGCTTAGAATTGCGTAATGATCCTACTGGCACATCCGTTGTCATATCAGCAAGAACACGTGAAATATCTGCTACAGTTAATCCATAACTTGCAAGTTTTGCTTGATCTATATCAATCTGAAAAATCTTTGTGCGAGCACTATCAACCTGTACATCACCAACACCATCAACAGCAGAAATTGCATCAACAATCTGATCATTTACAATCGTTGTTAAATCATCAATACTCATTGTTGGTGACGTCACAACCAAATACATCATGGCAGCAGCATTCGAATCTGCTTTAATGATCAGAGGGGTATCTGCATTTTTTGGTAAAGAATAAGCAATACGAGACAGAGCATCACGAATATCAGATGCCGCTACATTCAAATCAACACCGACATTAAAATTAATCTGCACACGAGAGCGTCCAAAAGAAGATGTTGAAGAAATTGTCTTAACACCTGAAACACGAGAAACAGCATCTTCTATAACTTTTGTTACTTCACGATCAATGGTTTCTGCTGACGCACCAGAAAACATCGTCACAATCGTTGTTACTGGAGTATCAACATCGGGTAATTCTCTTACATCAACATTCAACCATGCTGCAAATCCTGCAATGATGATCATAGCATTTAAAACAAAAGTAAAAACCGGTCTGCGAATAAATAAGGCAATGAGACCACCTTGCTCCACCTTTGACATAGGCTGTTTTGTGCTCAATTCTTGGCTCATTGTATATCCGTTCCATAAACCGCTGATAATTGCTGTTGGTGGAACTTTGGATCATCAATAGTTACTTTACTTCCTGGATAAAGCATTTGCACCCCTTGAATGACAACTTGATCACCATTTTCTAGAGGAGCTTTCACGAAAACCTGATCCGCTTTATGCTGAATAATTGATACGGGAATAGACTCTACTTTTCCTTCTCTCACACGCCAAACGAATGACCCTTTACTATTCCATTGAACCGCAAGAGGATTAACGACAGGAAAAGAACCACCATGAAATTGCAATACAACAGAAAAGGACATACCAGACATGAGCGTATCTTTTTCATTATTGATTTCAACCTGAGCATGAAGCGTGCGACTTTCTGGATCAACAATATTATCAATCGCATAAATATGACCAACAAAAGATTTATCTGGCTGCGCAGTTAATGTTGCCGTTACCTCATCTCCTTTATGGATGCGCGACACATATCGTTCAGGGGCCCATATATCGACCAAAATACGTTCTCTATTCTCAATACGGCCTATTACAGTATTAAGGGTCACGTTATTCCCCACATCAACGGGCAAAATACCAACAACTCCAGGAATCGGTGCACGAATTGTTCGCCGATCGAGATCTAATTCAGCATTACGCAACACTAAATTTGCGTTATCCAACTCTAAACGTGCTGTAATTTCTTGAACTTCCGTTGCTGTATTGCTGGCGCGTAATTTAAGAATGCGCGAAAGCGTTAATGCATTATTATCACGTTGTACTTTTGCTTTTGCAGCCGCTATTTCCTCTTTTTTAGAATCAAGCTTTGCAATCACATCATCGACTTGTACTTTTGTACCAGCTGATACAAAAAGCTTATCAATAACACCTGAGGATAAAGGGGTAAGATCGACTTCTGCAAGAGCTTTTCCACTCCCAAGAACGTTAAGTTGTTCATAAAAATCTTGAACTTTTACAAGATCAACGACAACATTCGCCGGTGGTCTTCCCATTTTTTCCTTTGAAGCTTTATACGATACTCTTGTTTTATCCACCATAGAAATGGGTTGTTCTGCACTCTTTTTTCCAGCCCAATAAGTAACCGTTAAAACGACGATTAAAAACACCAACGGAAAGCTCTTTTTTAATAACGCCATACATCCACCCTTGCTGTGTCATGTTCATCTGAAATAGTTTTCAACAGTAATATCGGTGTTTTACACAAAAACCAAACAGCGGGTGTGTATATCTTACCCCCCACCGCAAAAAACACATCTCATCTTTGCTTGACTATCTTTCATAGATTAAAACGTCAAGTTAACTATCGTTCATATTGCTTTGTACAGTCACAACAAAAAATGATTATATCAAAACCAACTGAAACCATAATATATTATATCCTTTTTTAAAATATCTCATAAAAAAGAGAGTTTTTTTTATTACTATCCAAGTTTCACTTGCATTTCTTTAATGAAACGATTAGGAACCCTTTGTCGTAGATAATGTAAAAAACTGAAATGTATGCACCCGTAGCTCAGCTGGATAGAGCACCAGACTACGAATCTGGGGGTCAGGAGTTCGAATCTCTTCGGGTGCGCCATTTATCAATAATATCTTCTTATAAATTCAGGCTCTTTAAATTCTTTATTTTGTGATTTATTTTTGCCTATCTTTGTTTTTTGTATTTTGTTACTTCATTCTGTTGTGAGTCGTTTCTTTAGCCATTTTGCTAGAATAAGATATTATGAGTCCTTCAATTCAGCTCCAAGGTGCTTTTATTAGCTAATAATCATAACGATTGCATAAGCAGCGTGTGTTGTTTTCTTTTTTCGATCTATGCGCTTGTTTTTAGTCTCTTCCGGATTATACTCTTTAATCAGTTAGATAATTTTTTGCGTGCTTATTTCTAATTTTTCCATAACTAGATGTTTCTGGATATTTTATTCCTAGCAATCCCATCTTAATAGGGACTTCAGATGTGCCGCCATAAAACACTTATGGTATCCATTAATATCATTAGCATTTTGTTGCAAACCAAAGCTTCTTTTCGAGATATTTTTAATTGAATTAAACATATTTTTACTGCTTAAAAGCAAAGAAACTCTTTTTCCTAAAAAACAATGAAACTCTTCTCGTGCTTCTTTAGCATTATCTCTTGCATAGCATATCATCGACTTCTATGATATCCTGACACTTTCTGTTCTCTATGAATTCTTCTAATTAATCCATGGGGTACAGATCTCGAACATTAATAAAAGCTAAGTTTAAAGAATTTTTCCATGCCTAAAACAGATATTGAAATTGCTCGCACTGCTAAAAAGCAGCATATTATTGAAATTGCAAAAAAAATTGGTATCTCACATGAAAATCTCATTCCCTATGGCCATGATAAAGCTAAAATTTCTTCTGAATACATAAAATCGCTTGATAAAAATCCAGATGGTAAACTTATCCTCGTCACAGCTATCAATCCCACACCTGCCGGAGAAGGCAAAACAACAACAACAGTTGGACTAAGTGATGCTCTTAATCTTATTGGTAAAAAAACAATAGCTACCTTGAGAGAACCGTCTTTAGGTCCCTGTTTTGGTGTAAAAGGTGGTGCTGCTGGTGGTGGTTATGCGCAAGTCGTTCCAATGGATGACCTTAATTTACATTTTACCGGTGATTTTCATGCTATTACAGCTGCTCATAATCTTCTTGCCGCAATGATAGATAATCATCTTTATTGGGGAAATACTCTAAACATTGATCCACGTCGCATTGTTTGGAAACGCGTTCTTGATATGAATGACCGTGCATTGCGCGATATTGTTATTTCATTGGGGGGCATAACAAATGGTTTTCCACGCCAAACAGGTTTTGATATTACTGTTGCGTCAGAAATTATGGCACTTCTTTGTCTCTCTGAAAATTTAGAAAACCTTACACAAAGACTCAAAAAAATTATTGTTGCTTATCGTTATGATAAAACGCCCATCACCGTTTCTGATCTCAATGCAGAAGGTGCAATGGCAGTTCTTCTCAAAGATGCTATACAACCCAATCTCGTACAGACAATTGAAAATAACCCTGTTCTCGTTCATGGAGGACCTTTTGCCAACATTGCTCATGGTTGCAATTCAGTTATAGCAACAAAAACTGCTTTAAAACTTGCTGATTATGTTGTCACAGAAGCAGGGTTTGGAGCAGATCTTGGAGCAGAAAAGTTCTTCAATATCAAATGTAGGCAAGCAGGTATTGTACCAAATGCTACAGTGATCGTCGCAACTATTCGTGCATTAAAAATGAATGGTGGTGTGGATAAAAATAACCTGACAGAAGAAAATATCACCGCTTTAGAAAAAGGAACAGCCAATCTTTTACGACATATAAAGAATATGGAGCACTACGGTATTCCTTGTGTTGTGGCTATCAATCATTTTGACTGCGATAGCGATGCTGAAATAAAAACATTACAAAAAATAGTTGCAACAACTGGACACAAAGCTATTATCTGTAAGCATTGGGAACAAGGTGGAAAAGGCGCTATAGAACTTGCACAAGAACTCGTTACCTTGATTGAAGAAAAACATTCTCATTTTAAAGTTTTATATCAAGATAATATTCCACTCGTTCAAAAAATTAATTGTATTATAACAAAGCTATACGGTGGGCGTGGCGCCATCATCCCAGCCCCTATTCTCAAACAACTTGAATCTTGGGAAAAAGAAGGTTTTGGTGCCTACCCTATTTGTATGGCAAAAACACCTTATTCTTTTTCTTCTGATCCCAAGCAATATGGTGCTCCTGTTGATTTTGAAATTCCCGTACGTGAAGTTCGTCTCTCCGCAGGAGCTGGCTTTATTGTTGTCATTTGTGGAGATGTTATGACCATGCCGGGACTACCCCATTATCCCACGGCTGAAAAAATTCATCTTGACGAAAATGATCAAATACAAGGACTTTCATAAATTTATAACCGTAAATTCTATCATTCATTATAAAAAGCGTTTTATTGCAAAAAGAATAGAATTTTAAAAAGCGATATAGACAAATGTCTTATTTATATGATATAGGTGCTTGTCCTTTTGGATATGCCTTTAAAAGGATGTAGGTTTTTCCTATCATTTATGACACTGAAAAAAGCAGGATAGATAGTGCAAGTACTCGTTCGTGATAATAATGTTGACCAAGCGCTCCGTGCGTTGAAAAAAAAGATGCAGCGTGAAGGTATCTTCCGTGAAATGAAAATGCGTAGTTATTATGAAAAGCCATCTGAGAAGCGTGCTCGTGAAAAAGCTGAGGCTATTCGTCGTACACGTAAGCTTGCTCGTAAGCGTGCGCAAAGAGAAGGTTTTGTTAGTAACGGACGAACTGTTGCGGTAAAGTAATATACTTTATGTAATTGCATAAGTAGTAGATAATAAGCTTCCAGAAAATTTTATCTTCATAGGCGATTGCAATAAATTGCTTGTGTACGGTTTTTTGTGTACAATGTTATCTAATATGTTAGTTATCTGAAAATAATAAGGTTTCTGTCATAGGGGTGTTTTTTTCACTCTTATATTTCAAAAAACAGATAACAAACTACGCTTTAGATATTTAAGCGACTTATTCTTATGTGAATTGAGTGTAAGGTGTTTTATTATCACTTTTCGCTATAATTTTTCTCCTTCCGGATATCTCTTAAATAACTGTTTCTTTATGTACAAATTTCATGATGATTTTCTTTTTTTGTCATTAAATATTCTACATCTTTCGAACATCCTAGATCAGATTGCAAAACAAAAATAACTATCGCAATATGCGATTGTGTATAAAAATATGATATCAAATGCATAATCCTCTTTCCCTTCAGTTATGTAACAAAACGATATAATTCCATAACTTTTTATATCTCTTGACTCTGTCTCTCTAAACGATGACGAATTTCAACCACGGCACTACAGATTCTTTTTTCTTGATAAATTTCTTCTATTCATCACTTATGTAATGCCCCCCATAAGTGTATTGAATAAGCTCCTCTATTTCATTCAACTTTCTTCTATACTGAGTTAGAGAAAAAGAAAATTGACAATAAACAGAGAAAACACTGTATTTTAATATGGATGAATGAATGTACCTTTTATTACCATTTTTGATGGAAATATTTTTACAATTTAAATAACGAGTTAAAGTTTTTAACGCATTGATTTATCGTTATAAGTAATCGTTTTTCATATTAAGTAATAATTCTGAATAACGTGAAGTTTCTCAACACCTTCTTATATTGAATAAATCAAGATTATTTTCTTGTACATCATAAGCAGGGTTAGTATGCAAATAGAATAAAAGCTATTTAAGAAAAAAATAAAAATGCTTCTTATGAACGCCATAAATAATAAGAACTGCATAACATTGAGAGCTGGTAAATGGTATGATGGATCCAGCTTATCTGCCATACGAATAAGCATTATCATGACATAAGATTATAGTATAGCAAATTTTATAAAATGGATTATCACGAAAAACTGTCCTGTTAAAATCAGCCCTTCATATATCAATCTACTCCATAATTTTGCTCATATTTTTAAGCTTAAATGTTTTATTCATCGTATTATTTTGTCCATTCAAAACTTCTTTTCAAGCCACATGATAACCCCTTTACTGAACAGCTCTTTGTTCATAATATGCATACATGTACTTTTACTTCGAGAAACAAACTCAGAAAAGAGATGCAATACTTTAGCCCTAATTTCCTGTACAAAAAATGCTATGCTCCCAGTATACTTTACTGTTTTATCACGCGTACAGCTACATAAAAGTCCAGTGTTTATTTATATTTATCCCCTCATAAACAAGATAAGCACTAAAAAATACAAACTTTTGTTTTCCTTATTTTGCTATTCTCGTAACAATTTTTTCATTGTTTAGATCTCTTTAACGAGCGATATGTCATAATTTTTATCAGTTTCTAGTCTTATCTTTCAGATTTTAAATTTCCAATATATGACGAAATAAAGGAGTTCAGTGTGCAAAATTCTCGTTGGTTTCGCGTTTCAATACTCGCATCATGTATCTTAATAGCAACAGTCATTGTATTGGGTTCACCTCATTTGTTGCACGCACAAACATTTAATCAAAATTTAGGGCCCAGCGGTTTACCACTTCCGCGATTTGCTTCGATTAAACCCACCAGCGTTAATGTACGCGTCGGACCAGGAAGCAACTATTCTATCATTTTTACCTACAAAAAGAAGGGCTTGCCTATTGAAATCATTCAAGAATATGATCAATGGCGCAAAATTCGTGATGCAGAAGGCGATGAGGGGTGGGTGTATCAATCGCTTTTATCGGGAAAGCGAACTGCTATAACTATTCCATGGCAAAAAGATAAAACAAAAAGGCTGATGCTACGAAAAAACCCCACCGACAACGCAGAACTTGTGGCGGAAGTAGAACCTAATGTCATTGGTAATATCCGCCAATGTGATGGACAATGGTGCGAACTAAACATTAATAATACGCGCGGATGGCTTCAGCAACCCCAGTTATGGGGAATCTATCCTGATGAAAAAGTAAAAGGTTGGTGAATACTCAAACTTATCAAGTTTAACTTTTATTCCTCATTGAATATCCTCACTGCCTATCACAAGATTGATTTTTGGGTTTCAATCGTACGATCAAATCAACATGTGAAACTTCCATACCTTCTGGTGGCTTAGGCAAATTTCTAATAATGGGAGCTTCTTCCAAATTGTAAGGAATATCAAGAATACGATTTTCGCCTTCTATATAAAAATGGTAGTGATCAGAGGTATTGGTATCAAACCAAGTTTTTGAGCCTTCTACGGCAATAATCCGTAACAATCCCGCTTCCGTAAATTGATGAAGCGTATTATAAACCGTTGCTAAAGATACAGGTACACCTGCCCTCCCCGCTTCCTCATAGAGCTCTTCAGCAGTAATATGACGATTTCCTTGAGAAAAAATCATATGTGCAAGCTCCAACCGCTGACGTGTTGGACGCAGACCATTTTGACGCAAACGTTTTTCTAACATAGAAATGGAATAATATTGCACAATTTTTCCACACTCTTTTGTGAACTGTTGTTCTTCATTCATATCTAAGTCGTCTGCACTTACTGACATATTACAAACCCAAATATATTCCTGCTAAATAAGATCAAAATACAAAAAAATGGGAATAGTATGGTGTAATCTTGTATTCCATTTTTAAATAATTACCTGTGTAGAATACATAAAAAAGGGCTTTTGTCATTAAAAATGATATAAAATCATTTCCCTCTCTTTGAAATTTGCTCTAAAAGTAGGTTGGGAAAAGCGCAGAAATAAAGATATATGCAAATAAATGGAGTAACAATGACTGAACAAAAGTCTCGCTACACTTATGAAGAGCTTCTAAGCTGCGCTCGCGGCGAAATGTTTGGTAGAGGTAATGCGCAATTGCCAGCACCGCCAATGTTGATGATTCATCGAATCACTCAAATTAGTGAAACTGATGGTAAATACGATAAAGGAATGGTTCGCGCCGAATTTGACATTACACCAGACCTGTGGTTCTTTAATTGTCACTTTATAGGCGATCCCGTCATGCCGGGATGTCTCGGACTAGACGGTATGTGGCAATTAACAGGCTTTTTTCTTGGTTGGCTAGGCGAACCAGGAAAAGGAAGAGCGATATCAACAGGTGAAGTAAAGTTATCAGGGATGGTAACTCCACAAACCAAAATTCTTGAATATGAAATAGATTTTAAGCGTATTCGACGTGGAAATTTAGTCTTAGGAATAGCTGATGGGTGGCTAAAAGCAGATGGAGAGACTATTTATAAGGCGAATGATTTACGCGTTGCTTTATTCAAAGAAGATTGAACGTTATTTCCATCAGAAAGAACTTTTCATTATTCTGTATGGAACGAGGAGGTATGAATGCGTCGAGTTGTTGTAACCGGAATGGGAATTGTCTCCGCGATTGGAAATGGACCTGAAGCTGTTTTAACCAGTTTACGTGAAGCAAAATCCGGAATTTCTTACGCGCCTCAATATGCCGAATTAGGCTTTCGTAGCAGAGTTTACGGCAAACCCGATATTAATATAGAAGAACTCGTAGATCGACGTGCTCTACGTTTTCATGGGCGTGGAACAGCATGGAATCACATTGCTATGGATCAGGCAATTGCTGATGCGGGTCTAGAACCGCATGAAGTATCGAATGAACACACGGGTATTATTATGGGTTCTGGAGGTGCTTCAACTCAGTCAATCGTTGAGGCTGCTGATATTACACGCCAAAAAGGTCCAAAACGCATCGGTCCTTTTGTTGTGCCTAAAGTGATGAGTTCTACGGCATCCGCAACACTTGCAACTTTTTTTAAAATTAAAGGCGTAAACTATTCAATCTCTTCCGCGTGTGCTACATCCAATCATTGTATCGGCAATGCTTATGAAACAATACAATATGGAAAACAAGATCGCATTTTTGCTGGTGGTTGTGAAGATCTGGATTGGACATTATCTGTTTTATTCGATGCTATGGGTGCTATGTCCAGCAAATATAATGATGTACCAGAAAAAGCTTCGCGTGCTTATGACACTAATCGTGATGGATTTGTTATTGCTGGTGGCGCTGGCGTTTTGGTTCTTGAAGAACTAGAAGTCGCTAAAGCACGTGGTGCAAAAATCTATGGAGAAATTGTTGGTTATGGCGCTACATCCGATGGACACGATATGGTCTCTCCATCAGGTGAGGGAGCAGAGCGGTGCATGCGCATGGCACTTGCGACCGTCAAAAATAAGATTGATTATATCAATCCCCATGCAACAGCAACACCTGTTGGTGATCCCCCTGAAATAGAAGCGATCCGCCGTATCTTCGGAGCAGGTGATCAATGCCCACCAATTTCCGCCACAAAATCTCTGACTGGTCATTCCTTGGGTGCAGCTGGTGTTCAGGAAGCAATCTACACACTGTTAATGATGAAGCATAATTTTATTTGTGAAAGTGCTCATATTGAAGAACTTGATCCAGCTTTTGCCGATATGCCAATTGTTCGTAAACGACGCGATCATCAACAACTTAATACCGTATTGTCAAATACTTTTGGCTTTGGCGGTACCAATGCAACGCTTGTTTTCCAACGCTATGAATAAACAAAAGTTCTTAGTAATTGAAAAAAGTACGGTCTTACGGAGAATAATATGAAAGGTTTGATGGAGGGCAAACGTGGCCTTATTATGGGAATTGCAAATGACCATTCAATTGCTTGGGGCATTGCCTGTCAGCTCGCACAAGCAGGAGCTGAATTAGCATTGACTTATCAAGGAAATGCTTTTGGAAAACGTGTTCAACCTCTAGCAGATAAACTTGGCTGCAAATTAGTGCTAGAGTGTGATGTTGAAAATATTGAAAATATTGACTACGTCTTTGGGCAACTTGAAAAAGAATGGAAAACAATTGATTTTATTGTCCATGCCATTGGTTTTTCAGATAAAACTCAGCTAAAAGGGCGTTACGTTGATGTTACAACACGTGAAAACTTTCAACGCACGATGGTTATTTCAGCGTATTCCTTTACTGAAATTGCCCAACGCGCGGGTAAGCTTATGCCCAATGGAGGAACACTTTTAACTCTTACCTATGGTGCTTCACAGCAAGTTGTGCCTAATTATAACATCATGGGTGTTGCTAAAGCAGCTTTAGAAGCTATGGTACGTTATTTAGCAGCAGACTTTGGTCCTCAAAATATCCGTGTCAATGCGATTTCCGCTGGTCCTGTTAGAACTTTAGCAGGTAATGGCATTGCAGCTGCACGTGCAATATTTTCACATCAACGCCGTAATGCCCCATTACGTCGTACCGTAAATATTCATGAAATTGGAAAATCTGCTCTTTATCTACTCTCTGACTTATCATCAGGTGTTACAGGTGAAATCCATTATGTTGATTCAGGCTATAACATCATGTCTATGCCAATACTTGAAGAACTGAAAAAAAGTGACGATACTCAAGAAGAATAAAAATTATCGCACTTAGAAAATATGACGTAAGGCACGTGTGCAGGTCTTTATAAGAATAAGTATAATACAAAACAAGATGCCTTGTTTTGCGAAGTATTTTATAAAAATCCGAATATTTTTTCAATCCATGGTTGAAAAATTTTGTATTTTATGACGTTATTTACCTTACTAAAGCATACCCTTTTGCTGTTGCTTACAAATCAATCCTCAGCCCTCATGCCATCGCAGTTTGAAACAGAGATTAGAGGATTATTAAAATCCTTAGCTTCAGCTTTTGTATACCAGATTGAAAAAAATATTGCCTACCTTTTTATTTATTCTTGAAACGCAAAGACAATCTAATTTAGGAAGAATATGAAGGCGTAAAGAAATCAATCATTAATCTTACTATTATTCTTTAATGAGGCTTTACAGTTTTAAAAGCATCCACATCAATATTTTTTTAATAATGGAGATTACGCTTTACCTCACACCTTTATTTTTCTCGTTCTTTAATGAAAGCATTTCTCTGATATATCAGGTAAAACAGAACGCTCAAAAACACTACGGCTGTTGCTCCTTCATGCATTTTTTTAAAAGATATCCCTCAATACACGCAATTCCATTTCACAATGGTATCTGTAGAACAGATAAAATCCCCGTGAAGTACATAAATCCTTTTTTCTCCACCATTTTAATGTTTATACAAATGACAAATCGACACTATCATTTTACTTGCCATGTTCTAATGTTGAAACACCCCTTGATACTTGAGATGATTCATTAGAAGTATTTTTAATAATTTTTATCAACATACTAACCCGCTTGTGACAAGCAAACACATATTTTTAATTAATTCAATACAAAAATAAAATGAATTATTCATATAAATCAATTTGTTATCTTTATAATCACATTATTTTTTCAATTTAAATGACAGCCACAAACAAGTACGATAACATTTTTTCAATTTTAGATTTTCAAAAGTCATTTCTTGCATATAAAAAACAGAATTGACATGTGAGAAAATAAAAGGCGTAAACATCTCTACTGAACAGCCTCAAGTGCCAAGAGCTGTCTCAAACATTGGAGGCTGGTAGGATGTGTGATGATGCCCGGCTTCCTCCTTCGTAAAGGTAAAGATGGGGATGTGCACAATGGCTTTATCGTTACACTATTCACGGTCACCGTCGCGAATTGGGCTTGGGCGTTTTAAGAGAGGTCTCTTTAAAACAAGCGCGTGAATATACAACAGCAATAGTGTTTTATTTTGGGCGTTCTATTTTACCTGACACATCAAGGTGTGAGGTAATCTCCACTATTTAAAAGATATGCTTTAGATAGCGTAAAACTGAATTTAAAAATGATGGTAGAGATGGGAACTGGTTTTTATCTTTAAAATTTCATCTTCTTCCCAAATTAGATTGTCTTCTTGTTTTAACGAATTACACAAACAGAAACACACAATATCCCTGCCTCTATCGAGATATAAACGCTGTTACACGCAGCAAATAATATTGAAAATTGGATAATAGCAATGATATTTTTAGCTTATACGTTACATAAAAAAAATGCTTCCACCTAATGAGTCTTGTATTATTCTGTTTGCAAATATCATTGTGAGATGAATTTAAGAGAAAATCAAAATATCTTGTTCATTACATTACATAAACATGTGTAAGTGGAAACGATAATTTATTTTCAAAGAGATAGCTCTTAGACAAAAGCCAAAACTTTTATATTTCAGCCATGTTTCATAAATAATCGAATGATATGAATCTATAATTTGCTAGAATATGACTGTCTTATACAACCATCAATACAATCTATTTTATATGTCTTCATAGCATGTTTCTATTTTTTTACGATTGGAATTATTAAAAAACAGGATATCATTGTATTTCATCCTTGAGAGTACGGCTTAGTAATGTGTGCGCCGCTTCAGTTATGTTTTTACCACAATAGAGAATTTGATAAATTTGTTCTACAATGGGCATTTCTACCCCAATACGTTGCGCCAACGTATGTACTTCCTTGGTATTTAAGTACCCTTCCACAACCTGACCAATTTGTTTTTCCGCTTCTTTTATATCTATTCCTTTACCAAGAAGTATTCCAAAACGACGATTACGCGACTGATTATCAGTACATGTCAAAACCAGATCACCTAAGCCTGTCATTCCCATAAATGTGGAAAGCTCAGCACCCATAGCCCCCCCTAAACGACTGATTTCAGCTAGTCCTCGTGTGATGAGAGCTATTCGTGCATTTGCCCCAAACCCCATACCGTCTGATATTCCTGCACCAATAGCAATAACATTTTTGACTGCTCCCCCTAATTGAACACCAATCATGTCTGAACTTTTATAAACTCTAAAACTTTTGTCACAATGAAAAAATTGCTGTAATTCTTTACCAAACTCAACATCAGAAGCTGCTATCGTCATTGCAGTAGGCCAACCAATAGCTAGTTCTTGAGCAAAAGTTGGTCCAGAAAAAACTGCTAAAGGAATTTTTTCACCTAAAATCTCACGAGCAACCTCTTGTAAGAAACGTCCGGTACCATGTTCTAAACCTTTTGTTGCCCAAATAACGCGTGAATGCTGATCTAAATAAGGCTGAATATTATACAAAACTTGATGAAATACATGGCTTGGAACAGCGATTAATATATTGTGACTTGCTGCTATTGCAGTTTCAAGCGAAGCTTCAAGTAATAAATTTTCAGGAAATTGAATATCGGGTAAATATACTTGATTACAACGTTGTTCCTGTAATTCTTTGATATGTTGAGGATTATATCCCCAAAGTAAAACATTATTACCATTACGGGCAAGAGCAATCGCTAATGCAGTACCAAAAGAACCAGCACCAATAATTGTCATTGCAGCGGTTTTCATTAAGTTTTCTGATTATTCTCTAAACTTTTGATTTCAAGTGCATATTATTATCACAAATAACTTTAATGCTATCTTTAATATAAATTCTGTAAATTATAAAAACGTTACCGCTTCGTAGCTCTTATCTCACACAGCATAAAAACTTGTTTCTCACATTCTCTTTCTTTGTAGTAAATTGCATAGACATCACTTTTTGTATATTCTACAAATAGCTATTTGTCTCAAAAATTAAAGCTTGACTCAATACTCCATGGACTTTCTCTTTTAAAATAAAAGTACATTCAAAATCATGATACTCATTCCACTGATATCTTGTACTTAACCCCTCTTTAATATCCTACGAATTTTTTGTAAGAGCTGATACACGCCGCATCAGCTCCACAGGTATTTCTAACAATTACTCCACAGGAGACTGCGTACTTAACCCCTGCTCCATAGGCATTTCTGAACTAGGAACTTGATCTACAGGAGTTTGCGTACTTAGCCCCTGCCCCATGGGCATTTCTGAACTAGGAACTTGATCTACAGGAGTTTGCGTACTTAGCCCCTGCCCCATGGGCATTTCTGAACCAGGAACTTGATCTACAGGAGTTTGCGTACTTAGCCCCTGCTCCATGGGCATTTCTGAACTAGGAACTTGATCTACAGGAGTTTGCGTACTTAGTCCCTGCCCCATGGGCATTTCTGAACTAGGAACTTGATCTACAGGAGTTTGCGTACTTAACCCCTGCCCCATGGGCATTTCTGAACCAAGAACTTGATCTACAGGAGTTTGCGTACTTAACCCCTGCTCCATGGGCATTTCTGAGCCCTGTATCTTTTCTGGCTGTTTTCTTACGGATATATCTTTGTTTGATAACTGCTCAGATACTGAAGAATCATCTCTACTTGATATTTCCGGTTCAATAACACGTCCTGAGCCACCCATCATATTATAATTCAAATGAGAAATAGCCCACCAAGTTCCCCCAATAATAACAAAAACGCAAATAGCAGCAAACCACAACGCGCTTAAATTCCACTTGGCATCTGGACCAGAATTCAAGTGCAAAAAGAAAACAATTTGTACTATAATCTGAATAATCGCCATCCCAATAAGATACGCAACCTTTGTACTAACTGCCCAACTTTCCATCATTCCATACATCACAGGAACAAAAGAACCCAAAGTGAAAAATACAGCCAGAATAAAACCGACTAAATATGAACCAGTACTGGGACCATGTGTTTCATTTTGCATGCTCATCACAACGCTCCTAATAGATAAACCATGGTGAAAACACCAACCCATACAATATCAAGTAAATGCCAAAAAATGGAAAGGCATGCTAAACGTGTCTTATTGTTCTGATCCAAGCCATTACGACGAAGATGAAAAAACATCACAACCATCCAAAGAAGACCAACACTTACGTGAAGTCCATGGGTGCCAACCAAAGCAAAAAATGCTGACCAATAAGCAGAGAGAATCTCCCGACCAAAAAGCTGTAAACCTGTTGCAGAATCAATACCAGCATAAGCATTTGGATCGTAATAAAAGACCTCACCCAAAAGTTCATGAAATTCGTAAAGTTCCATACCAATGAAGCAACAGCCAAATACAAAGGTAATAGCCATCCATAAACGCACACCACTGATGTTATTTTTATGTGCTTGTACCATTGTAAAACCATAAGTGACGGATGAAAACAACAAGAAAGCAGTCTCAACCAAAACAAATTTTAAATCAATAAACTCATTGCCCGCCTTACCACCACCATAAGAAGCAGAAAAAACAGCAAAACTTGAAAAAAGTGTCGAAAACAGGATCAAATCTGAAAGAATATAGACCCAAAAACCAAACGTCATTACCGAACTATTATCGTGGTGATGTTCATCCACAGCACTCACATTATTTATTGTTACTGCACTCATACTGTCACTCCTTGTTCTTTAAGAACAGCTGTAAAGGCATCTTCAGTTTTTTGTACTTCTTCAGCCGGAATATAATAACCATGATGGTCACCTGTTAATGAATGACACACAAGCGTTGCAATAAAACCAATCAAGCCGACCGCAACAAGCCACCAAATATGCCAGACAAGCGCAAAACCAACAACTAACGAGAAGAATCCCGCAATAATTCCAGCCGATGTATTGGACGGCATATGAATTTTTGTAAATCCACTGGTAGGACGTTGATAACCACTTTTCTTCATATTCCAATAAGCGTCATCAGACTGTATTTTCGGAACTATTGCAAAATTGTAAGAAGGAGGCGGTGAAGAGATAGACCATTCAAGAGTCCGTGCATCACCCCAAGAATCATTTAATGTTACAGGTAAACGTCCCTTATGTTTGATACCGTACCAAATCGCCAAAACAACTTGCAGCACAAAACAAAGGATACCAAGCAAAATAATAAAAGCGCCCAATGCAGCAATCATAAACATCGGTTGCCAACTAGGTTCCATATAATGCTGGAGACGACGTGTCCCACCCATTAAACCAAGTGCATAGACTGGGAAAAAGGCAAGGTAAAAACCAATGAACCAACACCAGAAAGATGCAATACCCAATGCCCGATTTGGTTTATAACCAAAAACTTTTGGAAACCAAAATGCAATCCCCGCTAAGTACGCAAAAACGACACCCCCAATAATTGTATGATGGAAATGCGCTACCAAAAACAACGAATTATGAAACTGCCAATCAGCTGGCACAATAGATAACAAAACACCAGTTAATCCACCACCAACAAATGTAAAGATCATTCCCATGCACCAAAGCATTGGAGGCTCAAAGCGAATCCGCCCCTTATACATAGTTAGCAGCCAATTAAAGACTTTTACACCTGTTGGAACGGCAATAATCATTGTCGCAATACCAAAGAAAGTATTCACAGCTTCACCGCCACCCATTGTGAAGAAATGATGTCCCCAAACAAGAAGCGAAAGAATCAAAATAACCAACATGGCCCATATCATCGAAGTATAACCAAAGAGGCGTTTTGAAGAAAAAGTTGATACAACCTCAGAAACAATTCCAAAAGCAGGAACAACCAAAACATAAACCTCAGGATGACCAAAAACCCAAACATAGTTAATCCATACCATCGGATTTCCGCCACCAACATTGGAAAAGAAATTCATGCCCAAATAACGATCGCATGCCAAGAGTGCAAATGCTACAGTTAAGACAGGGTAAATAACTAAAATAAGGACATTGCTAACAAAAGCGCTCCAACAAAAAACAGGCATTCTCATCATCGTCATCCCAGGAGCACGCATCTTAATCAAAGTCGCAACAAAATTGACCGCCCCCATTGTTGTCGCTATACCAGAAAGTTGAAGTGACCATAAATAATAGTCTACCCCTGTATCTGGACTCGTTTGCAATTCTGTAAAAGGTGGATACATCAACCAGCCACCACGACCAAAATTCCCAACACCTAGGGATATGTTAATCAATATTGCCCCTGCAGCCGTAATCCAAAAACCTAGATTATTTGCAAAGGGAAAAGCAACATCACGCGCACCAATTTGAAGCGGTATAAGATAATTAAAAAGGCCAAATAAAATAGGCGTAGCCATGAAAAAAATCATGATAGTGCCATGCGCCGAAAAAATTTGATCAAAATGGTCAGGGGGCAAATAACCTGCACTTTCACTCCCAAGAGCTAAAGCTTGATGTGTTCGCATCATGAGTGCGTCCGCAAAACCGCGAACAAGCATAATAATTCCAAGAACTATGTACATAATGCCTATGCGTTTATGGTCAACAGTTGTAATCCAATTTCGCCATAGAATCCCCCACCACCCAAGTGCTGTTAGAGCAACAACAGCAATTAAACCAACCACAACAATCGCAATACACGTGTATAAAACGATCGGCTCATGTGCAAGTGCATGAAAAGCACCTGCCGTAGGATCTGTAAGTCTTCCAAACATTTCTCAACCCATTTCAAATGAAATTCAAGTTTAAAAGAAACCTTATGTTAAAAGGGCTCTTTCTTTACTGACCCTTTAAATAACATCAGGATCAAATACTGAACATAGTGCACCCCATAGCGTCTGAGCAGCAGCACGTTTCATTAAATCCTCATTACATACCGTATTTTCATCGACACATCGATTAACAACACGATAGTAAAGGCGCTTCTCAACAGGTGCAAAATAACGAACTTCAGCATCTTTTTTCTTCGCAGCAATATCACCCATACGAGGCGCAATAGAAAGTTGACGATAAGATGCACGATCAAGTACTCGACCATTAGCCCGAGCTTTTACAATCCAATCCTCAAAGTCCTGCAAAGACACAGAATGCCACTTAAACCGCATACTCGAAAAACCATCACCACTGTAATTTGCTGAGGTTCCTTTGAATACTCCTTGCTCTTCAGCGACCAAATGCAACTTAGCATTCATCTGCGGCATAGCGTAAAGAACTGTACCCAGTTTGGGGACCCAAAAAGCATTGACAGAATTCTCTGACGTCAATTGCAATAAAACCTGACGTCCTTCAGGCGCATAAATCTCATTAATCGATGCAACACCATATTCAGGATAAATAAAAAGCCATTTCCAATCAAGAGAAACGGCATCAATCTGTAATGGCTTTCCTTCACCTACAACTTCCACTGGGAGAGGATTTGTAGGTTCCAGCTTATAAGTATAATAAGCTGTTAATGAACCTAAAACCATTACAATTACAATTGGAATACCCCACATCAACGCTTCAATTTTATTTGAATGCGCCCAATCAGGAGAATAGTCCGCTTTCATATTCGATGCGCGATATTTTATAGCTAAAAACACCACACTCACCATAACTGGGATGACAACACAAAGCATCACCACCACACAAACAACTATCAAAATGAGCTGTTGACGTGCAACATAACCTGATGGCTGTATAACATCAATTTTACAACCAGATAAAAGCAGTGCTCCCCCTAAAATCACAAGCATTTCTAATTGTCGAACAAAGCTTTTCATCTCCATTTACCCCCGTCATATGCACCAAAAATTGTCATAAATATATATACCTCATATTGTACAGATTTGAAAATAATTATCAAGTGAATTCAATGCCTATATTACTCTTATCAAACGCTTATTCTTTACCTATCACAATTTAATTGTTTTGCTTAATTGTTTTGCAATATATTCAAGTGCAAACCAATATCCATCACCTCCACACCCAGTTATGATAGCGTCTACACCTGCAGATGTATAAGAGTGGTGACGAAAAGCTTCACGCTGGTAAATATGAGATAAATGAACTTCTACTTTCGGCCCTGAAAACATTTTTAGGGCATCAAGAAGTGCAACAGATGTATGACTGTAAGCCGCTGGGTTAATGATCAATCCAGAACTTGCCTCTATTGCTTCTTGTATCCAAGCTACCAACTGCCCTTCACAGTTACTTTGATAAAAATTTATTATGATATCATTTTTTTTTGCCCATTCTCTGCATCTTTTTTCAATATCTTCCAGAGTCTCAGTTCCATAAATTTCTGGCTCACGTTGACCTAGAAAATTTAAATTAGGACCATTTAAAATCGTTATCATCTCAGACATAGCATGCCTTTTCTTTTAGACCTATCACTTATTAAAAAAAAATATTTAGCATGTTTTTACGACAATAAAGCCCCATCCTTAATCTCAAAGAATTCTGCGCGTCCTTTTAAGTCATCAAATAAAAGACGATCTGTTCCTGTCATAAATGTTTGTACAGCTAAATCATCAAGAATATCAAATAAAGCAGCACGTCGATGCGAATCAAGATGAGCAGCCATTTCATCAAGAAGAAGAATAGGAGCTTTTTCCGACATCATACCTGTTAGACGTGCATGACACAAAACTAAACCTGTCAGCAGCGCTTTTTGTTCACCTGTTGAACACGATGCGGCTACCATATTTTTATCAGCATAAAAAACCTGCAAATCTGCGCGATGTGGTCCTTCTAACGTCCGCCCAGCAGCACGGTCCATTGCGCGATTATGCCGCAATCGATCACAAAATTGCTCTTCAACTTCAATTGCTGATATTTCACTAAGAGCTGTTTCCAAAAAACCATCAATTTGCAAAAAAGCTCGTGGAAAAGGTATCTGTGATGGCATTTGTGTAAACATATCATTTAAAAGACGAATAACATCAACACGCGCCGCAGAAATAGCTGTCGCCAGTTCTGCCATCTGCTTTTCTAAAGCATCAAACCAAGCATAATCTTCATTTCCATCTAAAAACAAACGATTACGTGCGCGCATAGCTCTATCATAATCGGCTATACGGCGCCTATGCAAGGGATCAATCGCCAAAACCATACGATCCAAAAAACTACGGCGCTCAAGCGAAGGACCTGTAAAAAGACCATCCATGGATGGTGTTAGGACACTAATATGACAATAATCTGTTAGGCAATCACCCGACTCATTTACACCATTAATATGGACTTTTCGACTGTTATCGCTAACCTCCAAAGCTGTACCAATCTTTACTTCACCATAAAGAGCGCATTCAAGACGCGCAAATACAACAAATCCTCCACCGCCACCATCTACAAAGCTAACGTCAGAATAAGCAGCACGCCGCAAACCACGACCAGGAGAAAGAAAAGATAACGCCTCCAAAAGATTCGTCTTACCAGCACCGTTATGGCCGGTAAAAACCACATGCTGACCAGAAAAATGAATATTGAAAAAAGGATAATTGCGATAACGTAAAAGCTTCAGCTGCCTCACTGCCACTTTGTGCACATGACTGGCCATGCATTGCAAAACAATTGCCCCTAAACGCGAATAGGCATCAGTACATAGAGCACATCCACATCATCATTATCACGAATCAGAGCTGGTGCTCCAGCCTCAGCCAACATAAAAACCATCTCGTCACTTGAAAGCTGCCCAGCAATATCCAAAAGATAACGTGAATTAAATCCTATCTCAAGCGGTTCAGATGCATAAGTTACTGATAATTGATCTTCTGCACTGCCCGAATCTGGGCTATTAACAACAAGCCTTAACTGTCCGTGCTCAATCGTTAATTTAACTGCACGCCCCCGATCACTTGAAATCGTTGAAACACGATCAACTGCAGAAGAAAAGTCCTGCCTATTAACAATTAATTCTTTATCATTTCCAAGAGGGATAACACGTTGATAATCCGGAAATGTTCCATCAATTAATTTTGATGTAAAAATCACAGAACCTACAGAAAAACGAATCTTTGTCTCTGAAAGCTCTATACATACATCGCTATCATTTTCTTCTGAAAGAAGTTTTTGCAATTCTCCTACAGCTTTACGGGGGACAATAACACCGGGCATTCCCTCAACTCCTGAAGGAGCTTCCATCTCAACTTGTGCCAAACGATGACCATCAGTTGCAACCAAACGCAATTTCAAAACACCGTCATTAATAACATGTAAATAAATACCATTAAGATAATAACGGGTTTCTTCAGTAGAAATAGCAAACTGCGTACAATCAAGTAAATGTTTTAAGCTTGATGCCGATAGAGAAAAACGATAACCAAACTGCCCAGGAAGCGACTCTGGAAAATCTGCCTTCGGAAGACATTGAAGCTGAAAATGTGCACAACCCGAAACAACGGACATTGTAGCTGCCTGATTCTCATCGACGGATAATACAACTTCATTGCTATCAGGAAGTTTTCGAATGATATCATAGAGCAAATGTGCTGGAACAGTTGTTGCTCCAGCTTGTTTAACATTAACTGCAAAAGATTCCGTAACCTCTAAATCAAGGTCTGTTGCTTTTAACTGCACAGAACCATTTTCTGCATCAATCAGCACATTCGATAAAATAGGAACAGTATTACGGCGCTCTACCACACGGTGAACCCGACCAAGAGACTTGAGAAATTGACTGCGATCAACTGTAATACGCATAAAAGCCCCGTATGATTTACTAAAAACTATAAGAATTCCTTAGCATTAAAAATAGATCCTCTTCAAAGAATCGCCTGCTAGACTTTATTAAACCTCTCTTAAAATGGCAAGTCACTCCTGCACAAGAAAAAATAAATCTTTTCATTAAATTCTTTAAAGTTTCTCCAAAGAAAGAAACAATAAACACTATACAGCCTGTTCTCCAATCAACCGCTTAAGCAATTCAAGTTCCTTAGCCAAGGTCTGATCACCACAAACCAAATCTTCAATTTTACGCACAGCGTGTAAAACTGTTGTATGATCACGCCCACCAAAACGACGCCCAATTTCTGGCAACGAGCGAGGAGTTAATACTTTTGCTAAATACATTGCAACTTGCCGTGGCTTCACAACCGTACGTGTTCGACGATTAGATAACAAGTCCTGTTTAGAAACATTATAATGACGTGCTACCGTACGCTGAATTTCTTCAATCCGAATGCGCTTAGGTTCACCAGGACGTGTCAAGTGACCTAATAACTCATCAATCCGCTCTAAAGATAAATCAGACTCAAAAGATTGACGAAACAAGAGCTGATTAAATGCACCTTCAATATCACGCCCCGACCCTAAAACCGTTTTCGCAATATATTCCAAGATATCATCAGAAATTGATACCATGCCATCATCTTGTTGTGCCACCTTCAACCGCTGGCGCAACATTTGCAAACGCATTTCATAATCTGGTGCTTCAATTTCAAGAGCTACCCCTCCCTGAAGACGAGAACGAACGCGAAGATCAAGCGATTCTAATTCTGCTGGCGGACGATCTGCAGCGACAACAACTTGTTTTGCACTATCAAGCAACATATTAAGCAAATGGCAAAACTCATGTTGTATCGACTTACCCTGCAAAAACTGCATATCATCAATAATCAAAAGGTCGATATCACGAAGCTGTTCTTTAAAAGAAAGAGCATCATTATCACGAATAGCTGTTGCAAAACGCCACATAAAATATTCAGCAGTTAAATAAATAACGCGCGCAGACGTTAAACGCTTCAATGCAGAAGCAGCAATCGCCTGAAGCAAATGTGTTTTTCCTAAACCAACAGATGCGTGAATAAAAAGAGGATTAAAACGCAAAGCACTTTTATGCCCCTCCGCAATTGAACGCGCAGCTGCTAAAGCAACACGATTAGAAGCCCCCTCAACAAAACTTTCAAAAGTATAGCGCGAATCAAGCGGAGATCCAAAAACTCCCGTTTGAGAACTCTTAACTGAATGCTCTGCACAACTTTCAACAAAAGATGAAGTCGCCTGCTCCTCTAGCACAACAGAAGGAACACTTCTTTTACAAACGACGTCTCTTGAAACGCGTTCCATACCACGAACAATAACTTCAACACGAAGAATTGCTGAATTCTCTTGTTTCCATAAATGAGTCAAAAGAGAACCATAGTGATTATTAATCCATGAACGTAAAAAAGCAGTAGGAACAGAAAGCTTTACAAGAGTATGGCTATATTCAGCAAGCTTCACACGTCCAAACCAACTGGTATAAGCCTCAACACCAACCTGCACCTTTAATTGCGCCATAACACGTATAAAAGCCGCCGCACTTTCCTCCTCTGAAACAATAGAATGCCCTATAGAAGCATTTCTACGAACATCCTCATCACTCTCCGTCATCCTATTCTTTATTATGTTCTCTGCTGACAGGATATTCACCGAAACCCCTTTAAAGGAACTAGCTTTAGAGTTCAATTTATCCACCATCTTCCATCCTGATAAAAATAAAATTTTGTCCTGCCAAACAGCTAAAATAAATCTAGCGAAGGCAAAACGCCCTACCCCAAATAAGATTACTCACCCTCCCCTAGGATAGCCTCATCACAACCCCACTAACAAAGATGACCAATAAGATTTACTTGCACTCATGATATGACCCACCCTTCTAAAATGGTAAACATATCTATTCAGAAAACTAAAAAATCGTCAGAAAACCTTTCCAGTACAAAAGCTTCGAAAAGCCTAAGTCAAAACATCTTGTACTCAACAAAATATAGAACAATGTGCTGGTGTGACCCCTTCATGCTTTTTAGTCTTCATAAGAACCATACAAAACAGCAGAGGTAAAATGCAAGAGGTCAAAATAAAATCAAAAAACCCGAAAAAAATGCTTGTATCAATGAGGAATGAAAAAAATATTGATTCAATTCATTTTTTTTCTCTAAATTTACCAATAATTAAAGAATCTCCTCAGATTTAAAAAAAAAAATAAAATGCTTGACAAAAAAGACTCTGTAAAAATCCACAAAGCTTGTGGATAACCATACTCCCCCTATAAACTTTCTCTCCTTTTTCAAGAGGAGAATCATTATCGATTCTTATTTTCAATAGAAACTTTTTGAAATAATAAACAAAAAGCCAGCATCCTCATGGATACTGGCTTGATTCTCAATAAAGGAGAAAAAGCTTAAACGCTGAGAGCCTTCAAACGTTTAGCTAAACGCGATACCTTCCTCGCAGCAGCATTTTTATGAAAAACCCCTTTAGAAACCGCACGCATAATTTCAGGCTCAAAATTCTTAAATGCAATCTCTGCAGATGCCTTATCGCCACCCGCTAAAGCATCATCAAACTTACGTATAAAGGTACGAACGCGCGAACGGCGGGCCTTATTAACCTGTGTGCGCGTTGCAACCTTGCGCACCGCTTTTCGAGCAGAAGGTGTATTCGCCATAAATATAATCTCTCTTTCAACACCTTGGTAAAATGAGTCTAAATGACAACTCTACCAATATAAATAAATTCAACCCAAGCAAAACTATAAAGCTGCCTATAACTGTGTGGCTTATAGCGCAATCCCAAAGCTAACGTCAATTAGATTTTCAAAGATAGTCATAAAAAAACGAAGCCAAACTCTTTGATCCGCAACTTTATAGCTTAATAATAGATATTCCTTAACAAACAAAAGAATTTAAACAGCTAACTTACGCAAGACATATTGCAAAATTCCCCCATGATGCAAATAATCTAGCTCATCTTCAGTATCGATACGGCATAATAACGGAGCGGTTTTTATCGTACCATCAGAAAAAGTAATTTTCGCTACTGTCTTTTGACGAGGTTTCAAGTTATGAATTCCTTCAATTGTCACCTTTTCATCTCCCTTTAAGCCTAAAGATTTCCAACTTACACCCTCCTCAAAGACAAAGGGAACAATGCCCATACCAACAAGATTAGAGCGATGAATCCTTTCAAAAGACTGTACAATCACTGCTTTTATACCAAGAAGATTGGTACCTTTGGCTGCCCAATCGCGCGATGATCCATTGCCATATTCAATACCAGCAAAAACAACAAGTGGAGTACCTTCTTGTTTATACGCCATTGCTGCATCGTAAATGGCCTGTTCTACCGCTGACGGATAATGAACCGTATAACCTCCTTCCCGACCATTTTCCCCCAACATGAAATTACGAATGCGAATATTGGCAAAGGTCCCACGCACCATAACTTCATGATTCCCACGACGCGTTCCATACTGATTAAAATCAGCCACTTTAACACCATGATCCATTAAATATTTTCCGGCAGGAGAAGCTGCTTTAATAGAACCAGCAGGAGAAATATGATCCGTCGTGATTTTATCACCAAATAAACCCAAAATCCGTGCATCTTTAATATCTGGTAAGATATCAGGTGTTTTCTGCATATCATCGAAATAAGGTGGATTGCGTACATAAGTGGATTGCTCATCCCAAGAATAGGTAGAACCCGTAGGAATCTGAACTTTTTGCCAATTTTCATCTCCCTTAAAAACATCTGCATACTTTTCAGCAAAAACCTTACGCGTGACATTTTTTTCGATGAATTCCTGTATTTCTTGAGAGGTTGGCCAAATATCTCTCAAATAAATGGGTTGGCCATTTGAATCTTCACCAAGAGGTTCCTTGGTTAAATCTTTACACACCGTCCCGATGAGCGCATGTGCAACAACTAACGGTGGTGAAGCTAAATAATTCGCTTGCACATCAGGGGAAACACGCCCTTCAAAATTACGATTTCCCGAAAGAACTGCAGATGCAATTATACCATTGTCATTAATCGTTTTGGAAATAGCTGGATGCAAAGGACCAGAATTTCCAATACATGTTGTGCACCCAAATCCTACTAAGTTAAATCCTAATGCATCTAAATCTTTTTGCAGACCCGAATTTTGAAGGTAAGCTTCAACGACTTGTGAACCTGGTGCAAGAGAAGTTTTTACCCATGGTTTGCTCTTGAGACCTTTTGCCACTGCATTTCTTGCCAAAAGACCCGCTGCAATAAGAACACTTGGATTCGATGTATTCGTACACGACGTAATCGCAGCGATCACCACATCACCGTGACCAAGCGTATATTCTTCACCCTCGACCTGATAACGCTTATTTTGTTCAGAAGTCTTCTTATAGTCTTCGACCAATGCCTTCTCAAAACCCTGCCCAACGTTTTCCAATGCAATACGTCCTTCAGGACGTTTAGGACCAGCCATAGAAGGAACAACAGTTCCCATATCCAATTCAATTGTATCACTAAAAATGGGATGAGCCACCATTTCGTCATGCCACATCCCTTGTGCTTTGGTGTAAGCTTCTACTAAGGCAATCCGATTTTCATCACGCCCTGTCATATTGAGATAACGCACTGTCTCCTTATCAATTGGGAAAAAACCACACGTTGCTCCATATTCAGGTGCCATATTTCCAATCGTTGCCCGATCAGCAAGCGTCATCTGCTCCAAACCAGGACCAAAAAACTCAACAAATTTACCGACAACACCCTTCCGGCGTAGCATTTGAGTCACCGTCAATACGAGATCGGTGGCTGTTACACCTTCTTTAAGTTTACCTGTTAGACGAAAACCAATCACTTCAGGTAACAACATAGAAACAGGTTGGCCTAACATTGCTGCTTCTGCTTCAATACCACCAACACCCCAACCTAAAACCCCTAAACCATTAACCATAGTCGTATGCGAATCAGTTCCCACACAGGTGTCAGGATAAATCGTCTCACACCCCTCTTCATTCTTCATCCATACACATTGTGCTAAATATTCTAGGTTAACCTGATGACAAATCCCTGTTCCTGGAGGAACAACGCGAAAATTTTGAAAGGCTTGCTGCCCCCATTTAAGGAAACGATAGCGTTCACCATTGCGTTCATATTCATGCTCAACGTTTTCCTTAAAAGCCATGGAATTGCCAAAAGCATCAACAATAACTGAGTGATCAATGATGAGATCAACGGGAATGAGAGGATTGATTTTTTCAGCGTTACCGCCAAGTTTAACCATAGCATCACGCATTGCAGAAAGATCAACAACTGCTGGAACACCTGTAAAATCCTGCATAAGAACACGTGCAGGACGGTAAGCAATTTCTGCCCCAGCGCTCCCTTTGTCGTTTAACCACTTAGCAACATTGAGGATATCCTCTTTTTTAACTGTGCGACCATCTTCAAATCGCAATAAATTTTCGAGAATAACTTTCATCGAAAACGGTAAACGAGAAACACCTTCAAGACCATTCTTCTCCGCTTCGATCAAGCTATAATAAGTATATTCTTTGCCACCAACATTTAATACTTTGCGACAATTAAAGCTATCAATTTGAGTCATGACTGTCCACCCTCATACTATAACCACCCAATTTCCAGGAATGAACAACACAAACTACGAGTCAAGGTCGCAGCTTGAGCGCAGACGCAATCACCTCCGCCATCCATTTCCCCCTCCACCCTCTCGTAGGCAAATGCGGAAATCAGCGCCAGAAACCATTTTACACCAGATATTGATGTAAGGTATCTCTTATAGAACTATTTCTAGAACTATTCTAGGTACAATTGCACAAAAAATGTGTTTTTTATTCTATAATGCAATAAAGAATATGAAAATAAAAACAAAATAGGCAATCACATGGTGTTATCAGGCAAAGATTTAGCCGCTTACAGAAACGAGGAAATTCTGTTTAAAGGTCTTTCTTTTTGTTTATTTTCACAGCAACTGATGACAATCACCGGTCCTAATGGTATCGGAAAATCTACATTACTCCGAATCATTGTCGGTCTTCTTGAAGCTGCTGAAGGTCATATAATACTTAAAGACCATAATCAAATATACCCTGTTGCAACTGCGTGTCATTATCTTGGTCCTCAAAATGCTATGAAACCTCTCTTATCTGTCATTGACAATTTGCAATTTTGGGCAGATTTTTACGGTCAACATTTACGCTTTGTGCATGAGGTTCTTGCCGATATTGGTCTTTCTAACCTTGAACATTTACCCTTTAAAGCTCTGTCAACTGGACAACAAAGGCGCGTAGCTATTGCTCGCCTTTTGCTCTCCTATCGTCCTCTTTGGATTTTAGATGAACCAATATCTGGACTTGATAACCATGCTCAAAAACTCCTTGCTCGTATTTTCCAGCGTCATCTCAATCAAGGTGGTATGATTATCGCTGCAACTCATAATTCCCTAGGTATTCCAGAAAACCATAAAATCGCTCTGGAAAAATTTTTACCTCTCTAGGAGAGAATAAAATGAAAGCACTGTTCTGGCGTGACCTTAAACTATTATTAGCGCCACAAGCCTCTTCACTAACAGGACTATTGTTTTTTATCGCTGTTGTTGTCATAACCCCCTTTGCCATTGGACCAAATCCCAAAATTCTTGCACAAATAGGGCCTGGTATATTGTGGTTTGGAGCCCTTCTTGCAGGACTCCTCAATCTGAACAAACTTTTCCAAATCGATCGCGATGATGGTAATCTCGACCAATTTATCCTTTCAGGAAAAAGACAAAGTTTTACACTAATTGTTTTTACCAAATGTCTTGCCCATTGGGTAGGAACAATGCTTCCTCTTATTTTTGCTACACCTATTTTAGCCCTCATGCTCCATTTAGATGCAACAATAACTTTTACAACAATACTTACCCTTTTATGCGGAACACCAGCCATTATTTTTATTGGCGCCATAGGCGCTGCACTCGCAACCTCATTGTTGCACAGTACTCTGCTTATTTTTATCATTATCTTGCCGTGGATCATTCCAATTATGATTTTTGGTGTTTCGGCTGCTACAGCCCCAATAAATCCAAATATTTCTTTTCTCACGTCCTTAGCTCTTCTCAGCGCTTTTTCACTTATTTTGAGTCTCTTTGGCTCTTTTGTTGCTGCAATAACGCTTAAACTTTTATCAGAATAATAAAAGATGATTGCCGCATAGAAAAACTCTGCCTATTATGAATTTCATGAATGAACTATCTCGTCCATATAAAATCAGGTCACTCCCTGCAAGTTTCACCCTTTTCATGAAAATAAGCAGTATCGTCTTACCTTGGTTGGCCGGCATAACATTGTGTTTCCTTATTTTAGGACTTATTCTGGTGATGTATTCCCCTGATGACTATCAACAAGGCATTACTGTTAAGATTATGTACCTTCATGTACCCTTTGCGTGGTTGTCTACATTCTGTTATGTAACGATGAGTGCAGCAGCATTAGGAAATCTGATTTGGAAATATCATCTTGCTGATGTGGCACTTAAATGTGGAGCGCCTATTGGAGCGATTTTTACCGCATTGGCTCTCATGACAGGAGCACTTTGGGGGCGACCTACATGGGGAACATGGTGGGTCTGGGATGCACGGTTAACATCAGTTTTAATTCTGCTTTTTATCTATCTTTCCATTATCCTGCTTGGACGTGCTTTTGACAACCAAGTAAAAGCCGCTCGCGCTACTGCAATTCTTACACTTGTTGGATTTGTTAATATTCCTGTTATTAAATTTTCCGTTAATTGGTGGAATACATTGCATCAACCAGCATCATTGTTACGTGCTGGAGGATCAACAATCGACAATGCTATGTTATGGCCCCTTATAACAATGCTATTTTGTTTTATCTTTATGTTTATTGCACTCTATTTGATGGCTATGCGAAATGAAATCAATAATCATTATATTCGAATACTTCAGATTAAAAAATCCCGTCGTGCACAACAACAGGACTCTTCATCATGCTCGACCTAAACGGCACCCAGGGCGGACTTTTAGGAAATCTATCTCAGAAAATTGATTTTTTCCTTAGCACCCTTAAACACGAGCAAATTGTTATTTTAAGCTATGTGCTTTCTGCAATATCCCTCTTATGTCTTATTGGATATATTCTTTGCAAAGCGCTATACCAAAAAAAAATTCTCCAACAGCTAAACAAAAAAGAGTTGTCACAAAAAGAAAAGTATAATGAAAAACATCCCTCCAAAACTTAGAAAAAATATATCTTTGCCTGTTCTGCTTGTTTTTTTGGGACCATTTGTGCTTTTTCTTCTTCTCGTGGTGCTTTTTTTCAACTTTATGGATAAAAAAAACCTTCAAGATTCTTCTCTTCTCCCAAACGCATTAGCTGAAAAACCTGCTCCCAATATTCATCTTCCTCTTCTTGATAAAGAAAGTTATCTCAATTCAAAACAGTTTAAGGGACGTGTCACGTTGGTCAATTTTTGGGGCTCTTGGTGTTTGCCCTGTCGCGAAGAGCATCCTATTCTTATGAAAATTGCACAAGATAGACGTTTTGATCTGATTGGTATTAATTATAAAGATAACAAAACAAACGCCCTGCGCTTTTTAAACAGTTTTGGTAATCCTTTTAAATTTATTGGCTTTGATGTTTCAGGATATACAGCTATTGATTGGGGAATATATGGACCCCCAGAAACCTTTCTCTTGAATAAAGAGAGCATCATCATTGCCAAACATGTTGGTCCCTTAACATGGCAAATTTATCAAAAAAAAATTCTACCAAAAATTAAACAAGCGATCATGACAGAAGAAAAATAAAATATCAAAATATTGATTTATAAATAGTAATTTACCATTTCTATCTATTAACTGAAAATACCGTATACTATGAGTGTTTTTTAAAATTTCTATATGTTGAATCAAAAAAACATTTAAGATAAAGACTAAAAATACCCCTTATGAATTGTCTAAACGTGAAAATAATTGGCAATATTTTAAGTTGAAAAATACAATAATGCAGGTTTGTAAAAACATAACGTTTTATCATGCTATGTATGCTACTTTATTTATACGGATCCTCATTCTTCTTAGGAAAATTTGACAAGAGCATTACCATTGTTGATTCAAAAACATGTGCAAAGAAATATCTGTAGAGCAAACCTCCCAAATATAACAAAAATTTAAGTAGTTTTCATTTTTTTAGCGATTAACTATCTGTTTTGGAACTTTATTTTTGATTATTTGGACAAAACAATATTGCTATAGAAACATCGTTAGATTAGTGAAAGCAACCAACTATTATTTTCAAAATCATATAGTATTCTGTCTCCGCTTTTTTATCTGAAATGCACATTGTTATGAGGGGACTTCACCACTATTTTCATCTTTATAAAATAACAAATCCATTCCTTCGCAGCGTTATTGGTATATTTATTCCCATTACACTATCTGTTCGTAATAGACTCCATAAAGCCCATATTGAGTCTATACATTCTTATTCTTTCGATAATTTATCTTATGATTACAACTAATAAGCTTTTTTGACTTTTAATAAGATAAATTCGAGTAAGAAAATATGACTACAATCAAAAAATCTCATTTAACAGAGAAGATAAGTTATAAGTACATGATCAATCTATCAATGAATATTATAAAAGAATTCATTGTAAGAAATAAGCTTTTTCGAGAGGAGAAAATATATTTTACACAGAACTCTTTTTTAAGCACTCGGTGACGTGATTACTGATTTCAACAGAAAGATCACTCGTATACATTAAAAAACTCTAAGACAAGAAATATTCTAGAAGTTCATATGAGCTTATAGGTAAACTTTTATGACGCAAATAAAATAGGCTTTTGTTGCAATCATCATTTTTTTATGAAAAATATTTGATTATGTTTTTTCTTCTAAAATTCTTGTGGTGTAAAACAATACGTTTTTGAGCAAAATTCACATGTGACTGAAATATATTTATTTTTAACCATTTTATTGCGTTCATCAATCGAAAATCCTTCTAGGATTCCTTTAATTTTTTCGTGTGAACAAGAACATTGATCGACAAGAGAAAAAGGATTAAAAACTCTAACACCTTGTTCATGAAAAAGACGGAACAAGAGCTGTTTACTACCAACTTGGGGATCTGTTAATTCTGAACTTTCAATCGTTGCCATGAGTATTTTAGCTTCCTGCCATTGGTTATCCAATTGGCTATGGGTTTTCGTTTTTTCTCGCGTTTGATGAGGGGTATCTATTTTATGATGAGACAATTCTTGGGGTAAAAGTTGGATCAAAATACCTCCAGCTCGCCAGCTTTTCTGCGTTTTTCCTTGTTGGTCACGATTAATTAATATAGCAACAGCCAAACGGATATCGGTAGGAATTTGTTCTGATTGATCAAAATAAATACGAGAAGTTTCTTGTAAATTTGATCCATCTAATGCAACTATCCCTTGATAGGGCTGCATATGGGGACCTTGATCAATTGTGAAGGCTAAAGTGCCTTTCCCTAAAAGGGTTTCTGAAGAGATTTGATTATTGTCCATGGCTTGTTTAAGCTGTTCTTTATCAAAACGAGCATATCCACGTAAACTGGAAGGAGGCGAAAAATCGCATACCAACATATTAACCGGTCCATCTGAATGAGTTTGTAAAATAAATTTTCCCGTAAGCTTTAGAGAAGTTCCAAGCAAAACAGTTAAAAGTAAAGCTTCTGCTAGAAGATAGGAAACCGGTTCAGGGTATTGATGTCTGTTAAGAATAGAATTTAAAGTTTCTCCAAGTTGTACGGCACGTCCACGAATATCAAGTTCTTCGACTTGAAAGGGAACAACAGTATCATCTTCATGCAAGAAGTTGTTATTGAGAGAGGCTTCATCTTTAGCTTGTTTACTCATAGCTTTGCCTTTTTTATATAATTTGTTGTAGAGGAGCTATTGTGGAGAGAAAAACGCATCTTGTAAACACCAAGAAAGAATTGCCTTTTGAGCATGAAGACGATTTTCAGCCTCATCGAAAACAACGGAGTGCGGTCCATCAATAATAGAATCAACCACTTCTTCACCACGATGAGCAGGAAGACAATGCATAAAAAGAGCATCAGATTTTGCTAATTTCATGAGAGCTTCATTGACTTGATAAGGCTGAAAAATAGAATGACTGCGAGCACGAAACTCTTGTCCCATGGAGACCCATGTATCGGTCATAATACAATCAGCATCTTGAGCTGCTTTTTGGGGACTATGAGTTAGTGTAAGGTGCGCTCCTCGTTCACGTGCCCAATGTATAAATTTTTCTTGTGGTTCACTGCCCTTTGGAGTAGCAATACGCAAATGAAAATCAAAAAGAGCTGCGGCCTCAATTAAGGAATGGAGCACATTATTACCATCCCCCATCCACGCGAATATTTTTCCAGCAATTGGCCCCCGATGCTCTTCATAGGTTAATATATCTGCTAAAATTTGGCAAGGATGTGTATCATCTGTAAGGGCATTAATGACAGGAATTTGTGCATATTGTGCCAATTCGAGCATACGTTGATGTTTTGTTGTTCGTAATATCACGATATCCACAAAACGGGATAAAACACGAGCCGTGTCAGCTATAGTTTCACTATGACCAAGCTGCATCTCTGACCCCGTGAGCATGATTGTATCTCCCCCAAGCTGGCGCATACTGATATCGAATGAAATACGGGTTCGTGTGGATGGTTTTTCAAAAATCATCGCAAGTGTTTTACCTATAAAAGGTTTTGAACCTTTCCCTGCTTTAAAAGATGCTTTAAGGATTTTTGCATAATCGATCAGTGCGCGTGCTATTGCTGGCGTTAAAATGGATAAGTCCGTGAAATGACGAAGAGCATTTGTCATGTGTGTAATATTTGTCTTTCTTTGTTTACTTGCGAAAGATACGCTATTGCTTTTTCAATACGATGCAAACTTTCATCTATTTCTTCTTCCCTAATGATAAGAGGAGGCAATAAGCGCACAACATTGTTGTTGGCAGCAACACTTAAGAGATATTCATTTTCTAAAGCATTAACGACAAGATTAGAAGACACAACACACTGAATACCCACCATTAGGCCCATCCCCTGAACTGCGCAGATAATATCAGGATAGATATTGAGAATGTGCAAAAGTCCACTTCTTAGTTTATTTCCCATACGCTGAACGTGGTTGAGAAAATTTGGCTCTAACAAAATATCAAGAACACTATTTCCTACAGCCATTCCAAGAAGATTTCCTCCAAAGGTTGAACCATGGGTCCCAAGTGTCATGCTTTTTGCAACTTTATCCGTTGCAAGGCAAGCACCTAATGGAAATCCTCCTCCTAATCCTTTTGCGAGGGTAAGAATATCAGGTGAGACATCACTCCATTCATAAGCAAAAAGCTTCCCTGTTCGTCCTATACCCGTTTGGACTTCATCCAAAATCAATAACAGACCATTATCATCGCATATTTTGCGCAAAAATCTTAAATATTCATGAGAAACCGTTCGTATTCCTCCTTCTCCTTGAATAGGTTCAATAAGAATAGCGGCGGTATTTTTATTAATAGCGTTACGCAAAGCGATTTCATCACAAAAAGGTACTTGAATAAATCCACCAGCTTTAGGTCCAAAGCCTTCAAGATATTTTTCATGCCCAGTCGCAGCAAGTGCTGCAAGTGTACGTCCATGAAATGCCCCTTCAAAAGTAATTATTTCAATGCGTTCTGAATGACCAGCAGCATAGTAATAATGACGTGCCGTTTTGAATGCGCACTCCAATGCTTCAGTGCCTGAATTGCAGAAAAAAACCTTATCCGCAAAACTATTTGCACAAAGCCGCGTGGCAAGAGCTGCTTGTTCAGGGGATTGAAAAATATTAGAAACATGCCAAAGTTTTTCAGCTTGCATTTTAAGCGTATCAACCAATTTTGGATGTGAATACCCTAATGCATTAACAGCAATGCCAGATGTGAAATCAAGATAATGTTCTCCCTTATCGGAAATAAGCCATACACCATGCCCCTGTTCAAAATGCAAATCTCGTCGTGCGAAGCATTCATAAAGTGGTTGTATAGAGACGGCATCCATCATAATTTCCTTTATATTTTAACCTTTTCAATATATATACAAAGCAACACTACAAATAAAACAACATGGTACATTTTGTTACGGTGCTTTCAACATTTCATTACGATTAATGATTACACCTATGGAATAGATCATTACACCAATTGAAAAAAAGTCAATGAAGGTTCTATAAATAAGCATTTTGGGAAAAAGCCTTAAACAAAAGTGAAAGTTTAACCTATGATTGATTTGCAAGTTGGGGAAAACATTCTAAATAAACTCTTCAAGAGGTAAAGACTCTTGTCATAGAGTGAGTGCATATTGTAATTTATAATATAATAAGCAAGATGATGTGTTTTAGTTTGTAAGTCCACAGGTTGGATGATTTTCTTATGCTCGCTTAGAGTGTAAAATTCTTTCATTCAGCGTAGTGAAAATATTATTAAAACATTTGAAGATGCAAAGGGGAGAGCATCTTAGTGACGTAATCGGAATGGAGTGCTGGTATGGGTTGGACATGTGAACGCGTTGAGCTTCTTAAAAAGCTTTGGAGTGAAGGGTTAAGTGCAAGTCAAATTGCTGCTCAATTAGGTGGGGTCAGCAGAAACGCAGTCATCGGCAAGGTACACCGATTAAAGTTACCAGGACGCGGTAAGACAGCACAAGGAAGCGCGCGTACGCAAAAATCCCCCGTGGGAAGCAGCCCATCATCTCCACGTGTGCGTCGCAACACATCCACGGTATCGCCAATGAACACATCATCTGTAAGTATTGAAGAAACAGCTTTAAAGACAGAATTTGTAGCGGAAGATGTAAAAGAAGTTGATATGTCCACAAAATCCAATGTAGTTGTGCCTATATCACGTCAACTTAATCTTTTACAATTGAGTGAAAATACATGTAGATGGCCGGTTGGCGATCCATTATCAGCAGATTTTCATTTTTGTGGTGCAGATTCTGATGAAAATAGCCCCTATTGTGCCTTTCATGCTAAGTTAGCATTTCAACCAATATCTGAAAGACGTCGGATAAGAGTGTAATATCCTCGATTGAATCTCATATTCTACACCTTCTGCGCTTCGTTATGAAATTTTAATTATCGAATTATTATGAGAAAGAAATTTAATAGAGCTTTTAATGAGTGAAAAAATTTCTTCATGAAACTATTCAACGAAATTGTATCTTTTGTGCTATTGCACAATTATGTGTTGTAAAGTTATATTCCTGTTTATTTCCAAGATCCTCTTTAATTTAGTTGTACTACTTTTAACACTATCCATAGCAATATCTTTTGAATAAGACAATTTCTCATGTTTTTATTCTTCGTGTATTTAATAGAGTAATGCTGTGGTTTATAAAAACAATTTATCGCGTTGCAACCTAAATGAGATCCATCAATATCTCTTTCATTTCAAGCCCTCTTATATTGAATCAATCAAAATCTTTCGTTTGGGCGTCACGAATGAGATGAGAACTGGGGAGAGTAAAAACACTTAAAGAAAAGCATGCCTTCTACAAATGCTTTCAAGTGCCAAAGGCTTCAAGAGTTGTTGCAACATTGGGAGCTAGCAAAGTGTGTGATGATGCCAGCTTGCTCTTTTATTAAGCATAAAGATAAGAGTCTTAATGGATTTATCGTTATACCCTTCACGGATGCCGTCGCAAAATAGGCTTGGATGCGTTGAGAAATGTTTCTTTAAAACAAGACTGTGCATATATGCAATCCAATGTCATTCTGTTTTGCGTGAGGGATGTGCCCCATCAAAGAATGCGATAAATAAAAGCGTGAAGCAATACGTAGAATGTAAAATGATATATTTATAATTTTTTATAAAAAATTATAAATAAGGGGATATTGTATTCAAGGCTCTTACGAAATATACGAAAACTATAAATTATTACGTATAAATAAATATTAAACCTAGAACGACCACAATAACATCACTTTCCTTTTCCCGACACGAAACGGCGCAACCAAACATAAAGTGCACCTTCTCCGCCGTGCTGACGCGCTGCTTGCTCAAACGCATGGACATAATATCGAAAAGCTGGTGTTGATAACCAATACGGAACAAATCTATACAAAGCTCCATCGCTCCCAACAGATCGTCCTTTTCCTGTAATCACAAGGACATAACGCAATCCTCTCTGCTGAGAGGATTGTAGAAAATTTTTTAAGAAAAAATAAGCTTCTTCCTGCATATAACCGTGGAGATCAAGGCGCGCCTCAAGAGGATAACGACCTTGGGAAATTTTACGATGTGCAACATGATCAAAGAAATGAATCTTTTGTACTTGTGTAACTGCCCTCTTTTCTTTTTTAATAAATGTCGAGGATTGTTGATTTTCCTGAGACAATGAGGAGATTTGAGTTACAGGCTGTTTTTTATCATTAATATTTGCAATAGTTTCTGAAGCAGAAGAGAGCATCTTACCGTGAAGCGGTGTTATCGTACGACAAACCATCTCCCATAAAAGGCGATCCTGTGAAGCCAATAAATCTCTTTTTTGTCTCCATTTACTTGAGGACATTTTAATTTCTCATAAATCATTGAATACTTATGGAAGAAAAACAAAAAGTATTTTAATTTTCATTTTCTGTAGCAAAAAGCTTCCAGTTTGGATCTGACGATAAACTATTGCGAACGAAAGTCCAAATATCCCTGATTTCTACAATAGCATCAGGATCACCGTCTATACGCTCACCCTGTTCATTATAAGTAACAGAAATCATCTCACTGACAATACGTATCGTTAAAAGTTCATCCTTTTCTTGTATTGCCGCCGCAACAAATTCGATCTTATTAATTCCAACAAAAGTGAACTCTATTCTCTCTTTATTTTTTTCTCGTTGCTCAATAGCCGTACAAAAGCTCTCAAAAACATCCTGACAAAGCAAGCTTTTAAGTTGATTGCGATCACCTTTGGCAAAAGCTGTTACAATCATTTCATAAGCAATTTGTGCACCTTTTATAAAAAATTGAGGAGAAAATTGAGGATCAATTTTATGCAATTCCCGCAAATTTTTATTCAAAATACTCCCCTCCGGTGAAATTTTATCAATTTCACTAAAGTCGTCTTTTTGTGAATTTTTCTGATGAGGGAACGAAACAATATTATCAGCCGTTTCTGCTTCAACCTGTTTTTTAGAACGACGCGAATAAGGATCAAAGGGGGGCTTTTCAAACCCAATTCGTTTCCCTAATACATTACGGAGTTGCACAAAAATAACAACCATAACAACAAGAGCTATGACAAGTATAACGTCAAATTCCATGGGCGCTGTCAATCTCCAAAGCTTAAATCTCTAATAAACATTGCAGTCAATACCATTTATCAATAAATATGTAAAATAAGGAATCCTACCATTCAAATATTTTTATAGATTTTATATTAAATGGAGTGCTCTTAAGAATTTCTCCCCACCTCATCCAGAAGGAAATTTGCATGTGATAAAACTTTATTCTATAAGTCCTCGTTTTTTTGTTGTTATCTTTCTTTGCATTCTTTTAATCGAGATCGCTGGTTTTATCTTTGTTGGTCAAGAAATTGGTATTTTGGCAACTTTGAGTTTGGTTATTCTCACAACCATAGTTGGGGTCGTTTTATTGCGAGTTCAAGGGTTTTGCCTTTTAAAAAACATACAAACTGAACTTATCCAAGGGCGTACATTAGAGAATAATATTATTAATGATGTTTTCATCATGTTTAGTGCAATTTTACTTATTCTTCCTGGCTTTGTAAGTGATCTCTTGGGAATATTACTTCTTATTAAACCAATTCGCTCTATTGTTTGGCATTTCTTTACATCATTACAAAACAAAATGAATCCCAATACTAAAAGAAAAAATGATGCTGAAAAAATAATTGATCTTAACGCAGAAGATTACACAATTCATGATACGACAGAATCTCCATGGCGCAAAAATGATGATAACCATTGAAATGCCTAAAAAATCTGTAACAAACTAAAAAAATATTCAAGATAAAGAGCGCATTTCTTGCAACCTTTTTCAAGGCGTGATAACCAATTTGGTCTTTAGATCTAAAATAAATATACATATTATAATGAGAGAGGTTCGTCGTATGGCCGAAGGTGAAATGAATAACAGTGGTGGAGAGCCGGTTTTTGCTGTATTAACTCAATATTTAAAAGATTTATCATTCGAAAACCCAGGTGCTCCTCGTTCATTGCGTACGCATGAAAAATCACCACAAATTGATATCAATATTAACGTCAATGCTAACCCAATTGGTGATGACAATTATGATGTCGTTTTGTCTCTCTCCGTCAAAGCCAATGATAATACTGAAATCTTATTTCATGTGGAACTGATTTACGGTGGTGTTTTCCACCTTGAAAACATTCCACAAGAACATGTTATGCCATTGGTCTTTATTGAATGTCCCCGTCTTTTATTTCCATTTGCTCGCCAAATTATATCTGATGCTACTCAAAATGGTGGTTTTCCACCTTTATGGATTGATCCTATTGATTTTGCAGCCCTCTTCCAAAAGCGTCTCGCCGAAGAACAAAAAGACAATCAAATACAGCCCTCTTAAAAAATTTATTCTTTTGCTATCATAAAGCCCCTTGATATATTATTGGTATATTAGGGGCTTTTTTCCTTTAGACGGCTTTTGCGGCATGATAAGCCGCGAGCATTGCAATATTGACCACATCTGTATCGTTTCCACTAAACGGTACAATTTGGACAGATTTTTCCAATCCAATTAAAATAGGACCAATGATGGTTGCTCCACCAAGTTCTTGTAACATTTTGCTTGCAATGGAAGACGCGTGATATCCAGGCATAACCAAAATGTTAGCGGGCTCTGTTAATCCCATAAATGGATATTGCTGCATCAATTTGGAATTGAGTGCTACATCAGCACTTATTTCTCCATCAAACTCAAAATCAACCTTGCGTTCATGCAAAATATTAATCGCATCCTGAATTTGCTGTGTGATTTGCCCTTTCATATAACCAAACGTAGAAAATGCTAAAAATGCTACCCGTGGTTGATATCCAAATCCACGTACAAACGAAGCGGTTTGTTCCGCTATATCCGCAAGTTCTTCAGCATTAGGATTTTCATAAACAGCTGTATCCGTAATAAACACAGTTCGTCCTCGGCAAATGGCCATTGAGATACCAATCAATCGTTCTTTTGGTTTTTCATCAATTGCACGACGTATATCGATCAGCGCTGTTTCATAATTGCGTGTCACCCCTGTAACCATTGCATCAGCATCTCCTAGTGCCACCATACACGCAGCAAAATAATTGCGATCATTATTGATACGACGATGACAATCACGCAACAGCCAGCCTTGACGCTGCATCTTTTTATAAAGATAATTCGCATAATCATCTGTACGGCAAGAAAGCTTAGCATTCATAATAGAAATACCTTCACGCTCCAGATCAATTCCAGCGATAACAGCTGTTTCTCTTACTTGCTCTTCACGACCGACCAAAATCGCTTGTCCTAATTTTTGATGAACATAGGAAACGGCTGCCCGCATAACTTGCTCTTCTTCACCTTCTGCAAAGACAATTTGTTTTGGCGCTTGACGAACATGGTTATAAACCCCACGCATCATCGAAGAAGTAGGATCACGTCTCGCATTCAAATCGCGCTCATAGGCCTCTAAATCATCTATGTTCTTTTGCGCAACACCGCTTTCCATTGCTGCTTTTGCTACCGCTATTGAAACAACCGTCAATAAACGTGGATCAAAAGGAACAGGGATGATATAATTAGGACCAAATTTTAATCGCTTTCCACGATAAGCTTCTGCAACGCTGTCAGGCACTTCTTCATGCGCTAAATTGGCAAGAGCCTTTGCCGCAGCAATCTTCATTTCTTCATTAATAACTCTTGCACGCACATCAAGTGCACCACGAAATATATAAGGAAAGCAGAGAACATTATTAATCTGATTTGGATAATCGGAACGCCCTGTTGCGACAATGGCATCATGACGCACTTGCATAACCTCTTCCGGCGTAATTTCTGGATCAGGATTAGCCATAGCAAAAATGATCGGCTGTGGTGCCATAGATCTTACCATTTCAGGAGTAAGAGCACCTTTAGCAGAAACCCCAAAAAATATATCTGCACCTTCCATTGCTTCTATAAGCGTACGTTTATCTGTTGGAATAGCATGCGCAGATTTCCACTGATTCATTCCCTCTTTGCGGCCTTCATAGACCACACCCTTTGTATCACATAATATGATATTTTCAGAACGAAAGCCCATCGCTTTAATCAGTTCAATACAAGCAATTCCTGCAGAACCAGCACCATTACAGACTAACCGCGTATTTTGCATATCACGCCCTGTTAAAGTCAAAGCATTGAGAACACCAGCAGCAACAATAATTGCTGTACCATGTTGATCGTCGTGAAAAACAGGTATATTCATCACCTCGCGTAGGCGGCTTTCAATCATAAAGCACTCTGGCGCCTTAATGTCTTCAAGATTAATTCCACCAAAAGAAGGTTCTAAATGACGCACCAAATTGATAAAACTTTCTGTATCGTTTATATCAATTTCTAAATCAATGGAATCAATATCCGCAAAACGCTTAAACAGCACTGCTTTGCCTTCCATGACCGGCTTAGAGGCAAGAGCTCCTAAGTTGCCTAACCCTAAAATAGCTGTACCATTTGAAATAACAGCAACAAGATTGCCTTTTGCTGTATAATCATAAGCTAGCGCTGGATTTTGAGCAATTGCCTTAACTGGAACTGCAACACCTGGTGAATAAGCAAGTGCTAAATCATGCTGTGTTGCCATAGACTTTGTTGCAACAATCTCAAGCTTTCCTGGTCGACCACGACTATGAAAATCTAGAGCTTCTCTTTCGCTCGCACTGTAAACAGTTTGAGACATTTTCTGATCCTGCTCGCTCTTTTTCATCTCACTTTATTTTCTCCAAAAACAGTGTAAATTTTGCTTGATAATGCGTATAGTCATTAAATTTGATTCATGTATTAGAACTCGCTATTCTTGCCTTAGCAAATCTGATGATGCGTTGCAATTTAGAGATAAATAGATATTGAAGTAAACAAAAAAGAGTAAAAACTTCACTTAAAGGAAACAGGCCTCGTACAAATGGATAAAAAAGACAACCATAAAAATAATTTAATTCCACAGCCTGCCTCCTCATCTGCTTCCTCTCAAGAACGTCTGACACCTATGATGGAGCAGTACATAGAAATCAAAGCCGTACATCATGATTCTCTTCTCTTTTACCGAATGGGGGATTTTTATGAATTATTTTTTAATGATGCGATTGAAGCTGCTCAGGCTTTAGGAATCACACTCACAGCACGCGGAAAACATTTAGGACAAGATATTCCTATGTGCGGTGTTCCCGTTCATGCTGCTGATGATTATTTACAAAAACTGATTGCTTGTGGTTACCGAGTTGCTGTTTGTGAACAAATAGAAGATCCTGCTGAAGCAAAAAAACGTGGCTCAAAATCTGTTGTTCGGCGTGATGTTGTTCGCCTTGTAACACCTGGAACGATAACAGAAGAAAAACTCCTTGATCCAACACGCGCAAATTATTTGATGACACTTTCCCGTATAAAAACAAGCGATGGAGAGGAATTTGCTCTTTCTTGGATTGATATCTCAACAGGCATATTTCGTGTAACAGAAAGCCGCCAAGAAAAACTTTTGGCAGATATTATGCGTGTGGATCCACAAGAAATCATTGTTGCTGATTCATTCTTTCATGATAAATCTCACAAATCACTTTTTAATGTTCTTGATCGTATCGTTTCACCTCAACCTGCTTGTCTCTTTGATGCACTGACCGCTGAACGCGATATTTGCAATTATTTTAAACTCTCAACTCTTGAAGGCGTTGCCGATTATTCACGTTCCGAACTCTCTGCAATTGTAGCTGCTATTCGTTATATCGAAAAAACACAAATCACGCATCGTCCTCCCCTCATGCAGCCTGAGCGCCAAAATGAAAGTGCGACTCTTTTTATTGATGCCGCAACCAGATTAAGCCTTGAACTTATTCGTACGACATCAGGTCAACGGGATGGAAGTTTATTAAAAGCTATTGATCGCACTGTAACAGGAGGAGGATCACGCCTTCTCATCGATCGCCTTATTGCTCCCCTCACCACTCCTTCGGCTATTGATACACGTTTGGATTCTATCGATTTTTTTCTACGTAATCCTTCTCTTGCAGAAGCGATAAAGCTTATTTTAAAAGGGGGACCAGATATGCCCCGCGCCGTTTCACGTTTGGCTCTTGGACGAGGAGGTCCCCGTGATATGGCGACAATCCAGCGCGGCTTTGAAATCATTCGTGAATTGCATCAACTTCTTAATAATGAGCTTCTGCCTCAAGAAATAAGTGATGTACAACAGGTGTTCTCAAACTTACCCACAGCGTTATACTTTCATTTAGAACAAGCATTAGCTGATGATCTCCCACTCCTTAAACGTGATGGTGGTTTTATTCGTTCAAATTATCATAAAGAGCTCGATGAAATGCGTGCTTTACGTGATGAATCGCGCCGTGTCATTGCTGAACTTCAAGCGCAATATGCCCAAGAAACAGATATTAAAACGCTTAAAATAAAGCATAATAATATTCTAGGTTATTTCATTGAAGTAACCAGTATACAAGCATCTGCTCTTACAAATAATCCACAAGCTAAAGCACGTTTTATTCATCGGCAAACAATGGCAAACGCTATGCGTTTTACGACAACAGAGCTTGTTGACCTTGAAAGCCGTATTGCCCATGCTGCCAATCACGCATTGACACTTGAACTAGAGATTTTTGATATTCTCGTTCAGGAAATTACCGAACAAGTTGATTTTATTCGTAAAGCCTCTGAAGCACTTGCTATTTTAGATGTCTCTGTCGCCTTAGCATATCTTGCTGAAGAACAAGGCTATTGCCGACCTAAAATTGATCTTTCACTTACCTTCCATATCACAGCAGGACGCCATCCTGTCGTCGAGCAAGCACTCCGCAAACAAGCAGCAGAACCTTTTATTGCCAATAATTGTGATCTCTCTGTGCAAGAAAATCAGCAATATGCAGCAATCTGGCTGTTGACAGGGCCTAATATGGGAGGAAAATCAACTTTTTTGCGGCAAAATGCTCTTATTGCTATTATGGCGCAAATGGGGTCCTTCGTTCCAGCGACTTCAGCACATATTGGTGTTGTTGACCGCCTATTTAGTCGTGTTGGGGCTTCCGATGATCTTGCACGGGGGCGCTCAACCTTTATGATGGAAATGGTTGAAACAGCAACAATTCTCAATCATGCTAGCCACCATTCCCTTGTTATTCTTGATGAAATAGGACGTGGGACATCAACCTTTGATGGACTTTCTATTGCTTGGGCTGCTGTTGAATATCTCCATGAAGTTAACCATTGTCGTGCTATTCTCGCTACCCATTTTCATGAAATGACTGCACTTACCGAAAAACTTGACAGACTGCATAATGTAACCATGAAAGTCAAAAATTGGGATGGTGATGTAGTTTTTCTTCATGAGGTCACACTAGGAGCTGCTGACCGTTCCTATGGTGTACAAGTCGCAAAGCTTGCTGGACTTCCCCCAGCCGTTATTACACGAGCAACAGATGTACTCCATCAATTAGAACAAGGTGAAATGGCTGGAAAAGGGCATAAACTCATTGATGATTTACCACTCTTTTCTCTTAAAGCAACATCTCCCGTCAATGAAGCAAGAAACAAACATTGTGTACTTCACGAAGCTTTAAAAAATATCCATCCCGATGAACTCTCTCCTAAACAAGCTTTAGAAGCAATTTACCACCTCAAACAGCTTGAAAAGAATAACCTCTTATAGAAAACGGATGTTATTTTTTATTAAAAAGCTTTCTTAAGAGGAGATAAAGTATCACTTTTTGATATGCCACAGCACAAACTGTTGTTTACCGTATTCCCATCGCTTTTCTACACAATATATTTTGATAAGTGTAATGCATATAGAGGCAAAATCCTATGCATTATATTCCATATTTCCTTAGATCAATATTGGCCCGTAGACAAAAAATTAGTCAATATCGACTATTTTTACAAGATAGTCGTTTTTTGTGAAGATTGTCATGAAATCTCCTCCACCTTGCAAATACGCAATATTTAATGAATTATGCTTTTTCACAATCAATATTATTGTTATCATAGCAACAGTTTTAGTTTAAAGCTGTCGGTGTTGGGATGCCACCCCATTTTGCATAATAAATTCATGGATGATGGGTCTCGTATTTTCTTCACATTTTAAGTTATAAAAAGCTCTTTTACTGTTTTCATATGAACCATATAATCAGATATATCACAGCAGCATTTTATTTTCCTAAACATCCTTTGAACTCCTTCCCACACCTCAAAGGATAAAGATTTTCATTCACATCAAGTCTGCAAACAGTCTAGATTCTAAGGGATTTACCTTGACTTCCTTCATGTGATTCACTTAAACCCAAAGCTTGATAAACAAGTCTAAGAATATTCACCACACACTTAAAAAACACTTAATATATTAAGGAAGATGCCGTATATCACAGCCCTAAATGACAGTGTTTTTACGGTACAAAAAGATAATGCCACCAGTACAATAAATATCTTTCATAAATATAAGAACAGGAAATCGTAATTTCGTATAAAATTGAAATATGATATGAAGCGTAATCATACCATATCTATCTTTATCTGTCTTACATAGCTGCTGAAATAAGCAATCCGCAGCAGCTTTTAGTTGTATTGATAGCTTTTTAATCATACTTATCATGGCTCGAAATATTCTGATAAGTTCATAAACTCATAAAATAATTAGCTTAGAATATCGTGTAAAAGATGCAAAAAATCAGAATACTATCTCTCTTTTATAAGACGCGTCATTCATCTCATCAAATATTACGTACTGCACCCTTTGCAGCAGATGTGGTCATCGCTGCATAGGTTTTGAGAGCCTTTGAAACTTTACGCTGACGCTTCTCAATCGGTTGCCAAGCACCTTTTCCTTTTGCTTCCATCTTAGCACGGCGCTGCTTCATCTCAACGTCATCCACCAACATATGAATTCTACGATTTGGAATATCAATTTCTATGATATCCCCCTCCTCCACCAACGCAATTTCTCCTCCTTCAGCAGCTTCTGGTGAAATATGTCCTATCGAGAGCCCTGAACTTCCCCCTGAAAAACGTCCATCCGTAACAAGTGCACAAACCTTGCCCAATCCTTTAGATTTGAGATAACTTGTTGGATAAAGCATTTCTTGCATTCCAGGTCCACCACGTGGACCTTCATAACGGATTAAAACAATTTCACCTATTTTAATCTTATCAGTTAATATAGCTGAAACAGCTGAATCTTGGCTTTCAAAAATTCTTGCCGGACCTTTAAAAGTTAAAATTGATTGATCAACGCCTGCTGTTTTTACAATACAGCCATCTTTTGCAAGATTTCCATAAAGAACTGCCAATCCTCCATCTTGTGAATATGCATGTTCCCTATCGCGAATCACACCTTTTTCACGATCAAGATCAAGGGTCTCATAGCGACAAGATTGGCTAAAAGCTGTCTGTGTTGGAATACCACCAGGAGCAGCACGATAAAATGTACGGACTGTTGGTTCATTAGTTTGTTTCACATCCCAACGGTAAAGAGCTTCTTTCATTGTTTTTGCATGAACCGTATAAGTTGACGTATCAATGAGTCCCGCCGCATCCAGTTCGCCTAAAAGCCCCATAATACCACCAGCGCGATGAACATCTTCCATATGTACATTCGCAACAGCAGGAGCAACCTTACATAAAACAGGAACACGACGTGAAAGATGATCAATATCCGTCATGGTAAAATCCACCTCACCTTCTTGCGCCGCGGCTAAAAGATGCAGTACCGTATTGGTTGATCCCCCCATAGCAATATCAACGGTCATTGCATTTTCAAAAGCCTTGCGTGAAGCAATAGAGCGGGGCAAAACTGTTTCATCATCTTTTTCATAATAACGTTTAACCAATGCAACAATCTGTTTTCCAGCTTCTTCAAAAAGCATCCGTCGATCTGCATGTGTTGCTAACATTGATCCATTTCCGGGAAGCGAAAGCCCCAATGCTTCCGTTAAGCAATTCATGGAGTTGGCTGTAAACATTCCTGAACAAGAACCACATGTAGGACAAGCAGCACGCTCCATTTCAGCAACTTCTTCTTCTGAATTCTGTTCTGAAGCTGCTGCAACCATGGCATCGACCAAATCAACCCTTAGATCTTGATCCTTCCATTTAATCTTACCTGCTTCCATAGGACCGCCTGAAACAAAGATTGTCGGAATATTCAACCGTAAAGCAGCCATTAACATACCAGGCGTAATTTTGTCACAATTAGAAATACAGACAAGTGCATCCGCACAATGTGCATTAACCATGTACTCTACAGAATCAGCAATGATTTCACGTGAGGGCAAAGAATAGAGCATTCCATCGTGCCCCATCGCAATTCCATCATCTACAGCAATGGTATTAAATTCTTTCGCAACACCACCGGCAACCGCTATCTGTTGTGCGACTAATTGCCCAAGATCTTTTAAATGGACATGCCCTGGTACAAATTGTGTAAAAGAATTCGCAATCGCAATAATGGGTTTACCAAAATCAGTATCTTTCATCCCTGTTGCACGCCAAAGTCCGCGGGCTCCTGCCATATTACGCCCGTGGGTCGATATTCTTGAACGGTAAGAAGGCATTATTTTTTTCCCCTCAAATAATTCCATTTTGCTTGTTGTGCTGTAACTTCATTATAAAAACAAGAGCTTTAATATTCAAAAGAGAAAAATACCTTGTACTGAGGCATTTGAAGCACAAAATTAAAAGCTCTGCATAAACTTTTTCATAAGGCCTTTGTTTTTTTATTACCTGTTAATCAACATCTAATCCCTGTGCAATTCCACGTTTGAGACAAATATCAAAACGCTTCAGTGTGGCACGAACTGTACCAGATTTTTGTATGCCAGATTTGATAAGTATATTTCATCTATCTGTTTGCGTAATTTCTGGAACAAGAAGACAGCCTAATTTGGAAAGAATATAAAGGCATCATGGTAAAAATCTATCATCTCCTTACAATTCAGCTTTACATCTTTCAAAAGCATTCATAGCAATATCTTTTAAATAACGATGACGCATTATATCATGCTTTTGTTTTTATACTCTTCAATGGAGTTACTCTCCTCACGAAGAACAGAAAACCCCAAACAAAATACACTTGTATAGCCTTCATGTACTCATTTTAAAGAAACATCTTTCAATGCACACTCGAGCCTATTTCACGATAGCGCCTATGAATAGTATAAAAGTTCCCGTGAATAATATAAATCTATAGGGGACATCTTCACACTTATGAAGAAGCAAACTGACACCATCATACATTTTTCTCATCCCCAATATTGCCAACATCCTTGCTAATTAAGACAATTCACAAGAGATATTTTTATTCCTTTCTTTAAGTGTTTTTATCCACACGGCTCTCCCTGCGTGTGACATACAAGCAAGTGACTTTAATTGTTTTAATACAAGAGGATTTCAAATGAGAGAACCTTATGATATTCGGGACTCTCATTCCAGTTGTAAAAATTAATTATGAATATAAACCTATACTTATCTCATTATAACTCACATTACACCCTTTACGAAAAAATAGATAGAATTTATAAAGAGTACAGCGTTTTCTCGTAAGGTAATCTAGTGCAGAGTTACAATTTGTAGTTCATGCTCATTGGCTCCAGCAAGGGCGATAGAACGCTCATCGGATAAAATGATAGGATAACCTGTTTCACCAAAGAGAGCCCATATCGTAATTCCTGGGGTCATTGGTGGAAGATCTGGAAAGTTTTTAGCCAGATCATCTGTACAAACTTTTTTTAAATAGGCAATCTGTCCCGCATCAGAGTAGGATGTGTTCTGAAACGACAAGTTTTGTTTATGTTCTCCCATTTCACTGTTCCTTTACGCCTTAACTTTTATGACTCACCACTACTGACTTTAATTGGAATCTGTTTTATTTCTTTTTTTAATTTTGGTTGATACAGATTAATTGATAAAAGACCATTTTTCAACTCTGCATTTGTAACATGCATCCCTTCCGCGAGAACAAAGGTTCGCTGGAATTGTCGCGCAGCTATACCGCGATATAAATATTGATGATTTTGGTTGTCCGTTTGTTTACCATGAATAACCAATTGATTATCATCGAGCAAAATATTAAGATGGTTAATCTTAAATCCAGCAACAGCCAAAGTTATCCGGATATGATTTGCATCATCATTTTTATGCAAACGTTCAATGTTATAGGCTGGGTAAGCCTCATCAGCTTTACCGATACGTTGCAATATTTTTTCTACGGTTTCAAACCCTAAAAGAAAGGGATTGGAGAAAGGCGTCACATGTGTCATTCATGAGTATCCTCTTTAAAACGGCTTTACTTGACCAAACTCTATAAAAGTGTTCGCTGCATTCCTCTCATATGGCGAGCGTGAATGATAACTTCAAGAGAGAAGATTTAAGAGAGTTCAATGCCTCAAGGTACCATAAAATTGTCAAAAGTGCGAAATTTATCTGGTATATTATATAATGAAAATGAAATTGCAGAAATATTTCGCCGTTTTTCTGTGCAACGCCCAGCGCCTAAGAGTGATCTTATCTATACAAATATTTTTACGCTTTTGGTTGCCGTTGTGCTTTCGGCTCAAGCGACAGATGTAAGCGTTAATAAAGCGACAAAAGAATTATTTCGCCTTGCTGATCAACCGGAAAAAATGGTTGCATTAGGAGAAGAAGAAATAGCACATCATATCCGTTCAATTGGTCTTTGGCGAGCAAAAGCACGCAATGTTTATGCACTTTGTAACTGTTTAATTGATTGTTATGGCGGTCAAGTACCTGATACGCGTGAAGCACTTATGTCCCTTCCTGGAGTGGGGCGCAAAACGGCTAATGTTGTTTTGAATGTTGCTTTTGGTCAGCCTACATTGGCAGTAGATACACATATTTTTCGCTTAAGCAATCGTCTTGGTTTAGCGCCTGGCAAAACACCAGAGATTGTTGAGAAAAAATTATTAAAGATTATACCAATCCATTATCTTCGTCATGCGCATCATTGGCTGATTTTACATGGACGCTATGTTTGCCAAGCACGTAAAGCACAATGTAGGCAATGCATTATTGCTGATCTATGTAAAGCAGCTATCAAAACAAATGCTATTCCGGCACCTTTAGTTGAGCTTCAAGGCAATGGAGCTCCGATTTTTTTGTAATACGGTCTTGCTATTTTGTGTATAGTGGCTTATGGAAACACTATTAGAACTGCCCGGCAGGGCATGCCGTGGCTGTTTAAATGCTTGTTCAAGCGTTGGTCCGCTTGAGTGAATAAAATGTTTGATTGAATAAATTAATGTACGGAGTAGCAAAATGCCCAAGATGAAGACCAAATCATCCGCTAAAAAGCGGTTTAAAATCACTGCGTCAGGCAAAATTAAAGTAGCAGCTGCCGGTAAGCGCCACGGTATGATTAAGCGTTCGAATAAATTTATTCGCGATGCACGTGGAACAATGGTTTTGTGTGAACAAGATGCTAAAAAAGTCATTCAGCATTATTTGCCGAATGGTGTTTAAACCTTACGCTTTTGATTTTGAGGAGATTATAATATGGCACGTGTGAAAAGAGGTGTGACAGCACACGCTAAGCACAAAAAAGTTCTTAAACAGGCTGAAGGTTTTTACGGTCGTCGTAAAAATACCATTCGTGCAGCTAAAGCAGCAGTTGATCGTTCAAAGCAATACGCTTATCGTGATCGCAAAAATAGGAAACGTACTTTCCGTTCTTTGTGGATTCAGAGAATTAATGCAGCTGTTCGCGCAGAAGGTTTAACTTATGGACGTTTTATTGATGGCTTATCAAAAGCCGGTATTGAGGTTGATCGTAAGGTTCTTTCAGACATAGCAATCCACGAAGCAGAAGCATTTTCTGCTTTAGTAGCTTCGGCAAAAAAGGCTTTGGAATATTTAAAAGATACGACACCTAATGCTTTTGAAGGCGCTGTCAAGTAAGCCAGTCGTGTTCTCTTAAAGCATTTATTTATTCGAGGTCCCGTGCTGGCTGTTGCGAGTGCGGGTTTTTTTTTATTAAAAAATAGGCAAAAATATGAACGATATTGAGCGTCTGGAACAAGAAATTTGTTTAGCCTTAGAGGCAGCGGGTGATGAACAGGCACTTGAAGCAGTGCGTATTGCAGCATTGGGTAAAAAAGGTAGCATCTCTGAAAAATTAAAAGCATTAGGGAAGATGGATGCTAGCGAGCGCCATAAAGTTGGACCAGTTCTTAATGGATTTAAAAATCGTATTTTAGAATTATGGGCGCAAAAGCGTGATATTCTGAAAAGACAGGCAATGGATACCCGTCTTTCTCGTGAAACGGTTGATGTTACCTTGCCTGTTCGCTCTTCACCTATAGAACGGGGACGCATTCATCCTATTTCACAGGTTATTGAGGAAATTATTGCCATTTATACGAAGTTGGGTTTTTCTCTTGCAGAGGGACCTGATATTGAAACAGATTATTACAATTTTACGGCATTGAATTTTCCTGAAGGGCATCCCGCACGCGAAATGCATGATACCTTCTTTTTTGATGTCAATAAAATGGGAGAACGAAAGTTGTTGCGGACCCATACATCACCCGTACAAATTCGCACACTAGAAAAACAAAAAGCACCGATACGGATCATTATTCCTGGAAAAACTTACCGCATGGATTCGGATGCGACGCATTCGCCCATGTTCCATCAGGTAGAAGGTCTTGTCATTGATAAAACCTCCACCATTGCCCATATGATGTGGCTACATGAAACCTTTTGTAAAGCATTTTTTGAAGTTCCCTCTGTAAAAATGCGTTTTCGTCCTTCTTTTTTCCCTTTTACCGAACCATCTATGGAAGTGGATATTCAATGTGATCGCTCTGGTTCAGAAGTAAAATTCGGAGAAGGACAGGATTGGTTGGAAATTTTAGGATGCGGAATGGTGCATCCTCATGTGTTGAAAAATGTTGGTTTAGATCCCGATGAATATCAAGGCTTTGCATGGGGAATGGGCATTGACCGTATTGCCATGTTGAAATACGGTATGCCTGATTTACGAGCTTTTTTTGATGCTGATCTGCGTTGGTTAGACCATTATGGCTTTCGTTGCTTTGATATGCCTGCTTTTTTTCCTAATAGAAATATGTGATCTTAGTCATCGCTTTCATGTGAGGTTTTAAAATGAAATTTACATTGTCGTGGTTAAAAGATCACTTAGAGACAAGTGCATCTTTGGATGAAATTTGTGAGAAACTAACAGCTATAGGTCTTGAGGTTGATTACGTTGATGATCGGTCTTCTTTAAAAGGTTTTGTGATTGCAAAAGTTTTAACAGCAATAAAGCATCCTGATGCAGATAAACTCCAGATTCTGTCCGTCGATACAGGGACTTCTACACCTGTTCAAGTTGTCTGTGGAGCACCAAATGCGCGTGCAGGTCTTGTTGGTGTTCTGGCACTACCAGGCACTTATATTTCAGGACTCGATGCGACATTATCTGTAGGAAAAATCCGCGGTGTTGAAAGTTTTGGGATGATGTGTTCGCAAGCGGAGCTTGAATTATCAAATGAACATGACGGGATTATAGAACTTCCAGAAGATGCACCTATTGGAGATTCATTTGCAACTTATGCTGGTTTAGATGATCCGATCATTGATATTGGTTTGACCCCCAATCGCTCTGATTGTACAGGTGTTCGTGGTATTGCCCGTGATCTTGCTGCCGCTGGAATGGGAAAATTAAAAGAATTATCCTTGTCAAAATTTGAGCCTTCCTTTGAAACACCTCTCGATGTTTCATTAGATTTTTCGCAAGATTCATCATTATGTTTAGGTTTTGCTTGGCGTGAAGTGCGCAATGTTCAAAATGGTGCATCACCTCAGTGGATGCAACAGCGTTTGAATGCAATTGGTTTGAGACCGATTAATGCGCTTGTTGATATGACCAATTACATAAGTTTTGACCTTGGTCGTCCACTCCATGTTTTTGATGCGGATAAAATTAAAGGTAATTTGTGTGTACGTTGTGCTCGTGAGGGAGAACAGCTTCAAGCACTGAACGGAAAAATCTATCATTTGGGCGCTAAGAATTGTGCCATTTCAGATGAAGAGGGGATTGTTTCGATTGCCGGTATCATGGGCGGTGAAAGAACGAGTTGTGATGAGACAACACGTCGCGTTATTATTGAATCAGCGCTTTGGGATGCGCAAAGCATTGCACAAACAGGAAGAGCATTAGGTCTTATCAGTGATGCACGTTATCGATTTGAACGAGGTGTTGATCCGGCTTTTATAGAAACAGGGCTTGAGATTGCAACAGAATTGGTCTTACGTCTTTGTGGTGGTGAAGTATCTAAGAAGAGGATCGTTGGCTATCAGCAACAAGAAATCAAACAGATCGCTTTTCCTTTTTCTGAAATTAAACGTTTAACAAATTTGGAAATAGAACCTGAAAAAGTCATCTCTATTTTAACAAAACTTGGATTTTTCGTTGAAGGAAAAGGAGATGTCGTTACAGTAAAAGTACCATCATGGCGCCCTGATATTATGGGGAAAGCCGATTTGGTGGAAGAAGTCATGAGGATTTATGGGCTAGATAAAATTAAACCTATTCCTTTGGAAAACTTCGCAGAAGGAAAAGATCAAACTTTAACATGCGCACAAATTCGTTCACGTGCTACACGTTTGGCTTTAGTGCAACGTGGTATGAAAGAAGCGGTAACATGGTCTTTTATTTCTGAAAATCAAGCTCTTGCTTTTGGAGGAGGTCAAGAAGAGCTTAAATTGGTTAATCCTATTGCTGCTGATATGTCAATGATGCGTCCTTCCCTTTTACCTGGTTTGATTATGGCGGCACAGAGAAATGCTGATCGTGGTTTTTCCGATCTTGCTTTGTTTGAAGTTTCCAATATTTATGAAGGCGATACCCCTGATAAACAACACCGTGTTGTTAGTGGGATTCGTCGCGGAACAGAGCAATTTAAAGGGGCTGGTCGTTTTTGGAATGGAAATGCAACCGTCGTTGATGTTTTTGATGCCAAAGCAGATGCTTTAGCTATTTTAGAAGCATGCGATATGGATGTTGGAAAAGTGCAGATTGAAGTAGGAGCACCCGATTGGTATCATCCTGGTCGTTCAGGTGTCATAAAACTTGGATCAAAGATTATTCTTGGTTTTTTTGGTGTTTTTCATCCTGCTACATTAGAAAAGTTAGATGTCAGTGGCCCTTTATGCGGCTTTGAAATTTTTCTAGACAGAATTCCAGAATCAAAGAAAAAAACGACCAAAAGCCGTCCTCCTTTGAAACTCTCACCTTTTCAAATGGTGCGGCGTGATTTTGCCTTTATAGCGGATAAAACTGTTGCCTCTTCTCTTATTATTCGTGCGGCAAGTGGAGCCGATAAAAAACTTATTCATTCAGTGCAGATTTTTGATATTTTTGAAGATTTAAGCTTTGGCGAAGATAAAAAATCTGTTGCAATTGAAGTAACTATTCAGCCCATAGAACGGACTCTAACAGATGAAGATTTAGAAAAGCTTGCCTTAAAGATCGTGGATAATGTTACCAAAATGACAGGTGCATATTTGCGCTACTGAGTATTTTCATTTTTTATGAGATATTTTACATGAAGTGGGAGCATTTTTAAGTGCTCCCTTTTTGTTTGGCATTCAAGAGCTATAGAGCTTCTTGAAAGCGGATCTCCTTACCAAAACAAGCTGCTTAAATCATCAATTTTTTCAATATGAAAAAAGCTGTTTTTAAACATCTTGAAAAGTTATTTTTTCTCTTAATCCTTCATTGCAAATGTAAAAGATAACTGCTATTGCTAAATGATAATGCAAATTATTTGCAATAAAAAGAAGGCATATAAAGGAAAGAGAGAATCAATGAACGTAAGAACGTTTTTCAGCATAGTTTTAGGAAGTGTTATTTTTTTTACACCCAATTTTGCTTTGTGTGCTGGTAAATTTAAAGCTGTTACGACATTCACTATCATTGCTGATATGGCACGCAATGTAGCAGGTGATGCTGCTGATGTTGAATCCATTACAAAACCAGGTGCGGAAATTCATGAATATCAACCCACCCCTCGCGATCTTATGCGTGCTCAGGGAGCTAACCTTGTATTGTGGAATGGATTAGAGTTAGAGCTTTGGTTTGAAAAGTTTTTTCAAAATATCAAGGATGTTCCAAGTGTTGTTGTTTCAAAAGGTATTGTACCCATTAAAATTGGTGAGGGCCCCTTTAGCGGTAAACCCAATCCTCATGCGTGGATGTCACCAACCTCTGCTTTGATTTACGTTGATAATATTCGCGATGCTTTTGTAAAATATGATCCTGAACATGCTGCTATTTATAAAGAGAATGCTGAAATTTATAAACAGAAAATTCGTGCAACGATTGATCCAATTAAGGCTGAATTAGAAGCCGTACCGCAAGATAAGCGTTGGCTTGTGACCAGTGAGGGGGCATTTAGCTATTTGGCGCGTGATTTTAATCTAAAAGAGCTTTATTTATGGCCCATCAATGCTGACCAGCAAGGAACACCACAGCAGGTCAAGCATGTTATTGATATGGTTCGCAAATACAATATTCATGCAGTTTTTTCTGAAAGCACTATTTCCCCTGCGCCTGCTAAGCAGGTTGCTAAAGAAACAGGGGCTAAATACGGTGGAGTTCTTTATGTTGATTCTTTAAGTGAGAAAAATGGTGAGGTACCCACTTATATTGATTTATTACGTGTCACGAGTGGGCGTATTAGCAATGCTTTATTAGAGGGAGTAAAAAGCCAATGACGGAATCTGGAATATTTGCCCAAGGAGTAACGGTAACTTATCGTAATGGACATACGGCTTTACGCGAAGTGAATTTTGAAAGTCCAAAGGGTTCTATTACGGCATTAGTTGGTGTTAATGGATCCGGTAAGTCAACGTTATTTAAAGCGATTATGGGGTTTGTACGCCCCTCAAAGGGAAAAATTCGCATGTTTGATTTGCCCGTTGATATAGCTTTGAAAAAAAACCTTATTGCTTATGTTCCTCAAAGTGAAGATGTTGATTGGAATTTTCCTGTCTTGGTCGAAGATGTTGTATTGATGGGGCGGTACGGTCATATGAATTTCTTTCGCTATGCCCGTACACAAGATTATGAAGCCGTTCGTATTGCCTTAGAGCGCGTTGATATGTTGGCTTTTGCCAAGCGCCAGATTGGAGAACTTTCTGGTGGACAGAAAAAGCGTGTTTTCCTAGCGCGCGCTCTTGCACAGAAAGCAAAAGCTATTTTATTAGATGAGCCGTTTACAGGGGTTGACGTTACAACAGAAGATAAAATCATTGCTTTGTTACAAGATCTTCGTAAAGAAGGAGCAGTGATCTTGGTTTCAACTCACAATTTGGGTTCTGTTCGCGAATTTTGTGATCATACAGTTTTAATAAAAGGAACCGTTTTAGCTTCTGGGTTAACAGAAAAAATCTTTACAAAAGAAAATCTAGAAAAAACTTTTGGAGGATCTTTGCACCACCATATTTTTGATCTTCCTAGCACAAAAAAAAATGATGGTTTCATGGGAAGAAAGCAGTCTGCAGTTTGTGAAGATATTGAAAGAGTGGAGCACGTTGCATGATTTCTTGGTTGCTTGAGCCACTGAGCTATCAATATATGGTGAATGCAATGTGGGTTTCTGGGTTAGTTGGGTGTGTTTGTGCCTTTCTTTCGGCTTTTTTGATGTTAAAAGGTTGGTCATTGATTGGTGATGCTCTTTCCCATTCGATTGTTCCTGGTGTAGCAGGAGCTTACCTTTTAGGGTTACCTTTTTCACTCGGCGCTTTTTTTTCTGGTGGTCTTGCAGCAGCAGCAATGCTCTTTTTTAACCACCGGACAAAGCTTAAAGAAGATACCATTATTGGGCTCATTTTTTCCTCCTTTTTTGCCTTTGGGTTGTTTCTCAAATCGTTAAAACCAATGGCTGTTAATATTGATACGATTGTTTTGGGAAATATTTTAGCCGTTAGTTCATCAGATATTCTACAATTGGCTTTTATCGGCTTTTTTTCGTTGCTTATATTGCTTTTGAAATGGAAGGATCTTCTTGTTTCGTTATTTGATGAAACACATGCGCATGCCATTGGATTAAATGTAAAGTTTTTAAAGATTCTCTTTTTCACATTACTTGCCGCTTGTACTGTTGCTGCTATGCAAACCGTTGGAGCGTTCTTAGTCATTTGTCTTGTTGTGACACCTGGGGCAACAGCCTATCTTTTAAGTGATCGTTTCGTGAATATCTTGGTTATTGCAGTTGTAATTGGAACATTCACAAGTGTCTTGGGTGTTTATGTGAGTTATTTTTTAAATGCACAAACGGGGGGGGTTGTTGTGCTTTTTCAAGCATCTTTATTTGTTTTGGCTTTTATTTTTGCTCCTAAACATGGGTATATTGCTGCGCGCTTACGCATAAATGCGGCAAAAAAGGGTGTAATATTATCATGATTGATCAATTACTACTTCCGTTTCAGTTTTCTTTTATGCTTAAGGGTATGCTTATTGTCATGATTCTTTCTATTCCCATGGCGATGCTTTCCTGTTTTCTTATTTTGAAAGGATGGGCGCTGTTAGGCGATGCCATTTCTCATGCAGTTTTTCCAGGTGTTGTTGTTGGTTATATGACAACACCATGGGTAATCGCATTTTTGACTTCTTTGCCATTTGCTTGGTTTCAACATATGCGTCCAGAGAATATTACAATGACTCTGATTACTTGCGGTGCTTTTGTTGCAGGAATGGTGTGTGCACTATTAACGGGTTTTTTAGGAAGCAATAGCCGTATCAAACAGGACACGGTGATGGGTGTGGTCTTTTCTTCGATGTTTGGTTTGGGGCTTGTTTTAGCCACGTCTATTTATAGTAGCTTAGATTTGAATCATATTCTATTTGGTAATCTTTTAGGTGTTAACTGGCTTGATATAACACAAACGGCGATCATTTCTGCTGTTGTCACTTTCATTTTAGCAGCAAAATGGCGCGACTTTATGTTGTATATTTTTGATACAGTTCAAGGACATGCAATGGGGTTACCAATATCTCTACTTCACTATACCCTTCTAACGATGATTTCTCTTACAATTGTTGCGGCTTTGAAAGCTGTAGGTATCGTGCTCGTTATTTCTTTACTGATAGCACCAGGAGCAATTGCCTATCTTGTTACAAAGCGGTTTTCTTTTATGTTAATGATCGCGATACTTGTTGCAGCTTTTTCTGGTTTTTTAGGGATTTATCTCAGCTTATTTATCGGCTCTGATTCTGCTTCCACAATTGTGTTGATCTTGACGTTGATTTTTATGGCTATTTTCATGATGATTTTTTTTCGTCAAAACACAGTTCAAGAAACTTAAAAGTGTTAAAATTCATGCATATCAGCCATGCATTTTTATATATTGTTTCTCATTTCTATTTTAATTAGAGTTCGAGGTGCTAGGTTATTTTTCCTCCTAATGTCTAGCAAGTGAATGCGGTACATTTTCTCCCCCCCAACGCTGCATTCTTAATTAAGAGGCTGCATTGATTTATTCTGCAGCCTTTTTATTTTTTTTGATTTTCTAAAATCTCTTCTCTTTTCTTGAAATCAGTTAAAATGATTATCATATTGCGTGAGCTATTTGGTATTTTCAAGGAACTTATAACAGCAAAGACGCTTACGCATGAAGGGGTAGAAAGTAATTGTGCACTCAGACATGTAAACAGAAAAAAACAGATATAATGTTTTTGTAGAGGGTTTTGCGTAGAGGAAAAAAATACAAGAAAATGAAAAAAGATTTGAAGATATCTCACCCTTTGCGTATCTGCTATTATATAGCAGGGTGGACAATGGTTATATTAGGTATTATCGGTGTAGTATTACCTATTATGCCAACTGTGCCTTTTTTGTTAGTTGCCTCATGGTGTTTTACGCGTTCTTCTCCACGTTTTCATCAATGGTTGAATAATCATCGCATTTTTGGTCCCCCTATTAAGCGATGGGAAGAAAAAAAAGCAATCTCTCCATTCATTAAAATTTTTGCAATAATGAGTATGACAGGAGGATTTTTATCCTTTTTCGTAATGGTACACCCTCCTTCATGGATTTCCTTACTTGTTGCGGTTATATTATTGCTGATTGCCCTTTATATTTTAACACGTCCATCTTCATAATGATAGAAAAGGCTTTATGAGATACTCTTTTTAGCTTCGACTTATTTGTAAAAACTATGAGGACTTTTAAGTTTTGAATATAAGCTCTCCATATCCAAAATGCATATGAAATAGCAAGCTTTTTGAAAGAACTTAATTAATAATATGTTTGTGAAATAATTTTTATGAACAAAGAAGACTGTTTACGCACACTCAAAATGTTCTCACTTGGATAAACCACATTCATGGAAGAGAGTCATTATTTTTATAAGACATGTTTGTATGAATCTCTATATATACGTCATTGAAAAGTCATTGATATGATAGCCATTTCTTTCTAAAAAGACGTTTCGTTTGTTTTCATATCTCTTAATGAGGATATAATACAAAGCTTATTAAACATCATCATTTTATACTTATACAGTTAAGAAGCCGGTCTATTATATCAATCTTTAATGTTACATCTGTTCTTAGCTTAAGAATAATTCATAAGAAACAACAGAGTTTTTCAAATGGTTTTATGCATACACGCATTCTTATTATAATATGTGAATAAATAAATTCTCTGTCTTTGTATAAAGCTTATTCGAAATAAAAATATTATTGCATTCTCTGTTTTTTAATGAGGTCATGCCCCTCATGTAAAACAAAAGGGCTCCCCAATCATGTTATTTACACATTTATTTTAATGAACATTTCTCAACGCTTTACGCATTTCATGATGGCAGACCATACATGGATAAAGTAAAATCTCCTGTAAAGTGTATAAAATTCATTTGAGCACCATCATCCTTGCCTTACAAAATGCACACCGATAGTCACCGTGCTATTTGTCATCCTCCAATGTTGCCTTAGCAATTCCTAATGTTACAACTGTAGCTTTTCATTGGGTTTTGTATATTTTTACACTAGATTTTGTACCAATTTATTTTTTTTCAAAGAGTTTTAAAGATGTTCTCAAAGGGGGGAAAAGCCTTTTCTCATTTTTACTATGGAAACGCATTTTTTTCTGATTTTCGGTAATTTTTGCAATTTTAGGCGTCAAAATCTATTTTGATAAAACGCGCATTTAATGGTCAAAATTGTACATAAAAACAACAAATTACCACGTATTCCTACTTAATCCTATCTCTTCCCACTTAGTACAAACCTACTGTCGAGCTACAACAATAACCCTTAAAACTTGAAAACCTTCATACATGTAAGGAGATGAGTGTGCTTGATTTAAAAGGGTTGAAATGAAAAAAATTTATGATATTCACGCACGCTCTTTCAACATGCAAAACAACAGTATCTTGTCGTGCCGTATAACACCGTTATTTATGACAATGATATAAGGAAGCCTCCTTGGCTAAACTTCCCTAGCAAGTTAAGTATTTTTTTAATGCGTAGTGAATATTTTTAAGTCTGATCTGTCGAATCCTTATGTAAGTGAAGCGTATGCGTGGTAGGCCAAGTAGAATCTGCTCAAAAAACAACCGAACTATTTACAGACCAGCAAAGGTTAAGACCCCTCATCCTTAGGGCAGGACAAAAATCAATCTTATAAACAATATGATGAGTCAATATACTCGTTTAAAGAACCGGAAACTACGTCTTTATAGGTCTAGCAATTCGCTTTTTATTACCAAAAAAATTGAGATAACGTTGTACTTCTTTTGAATCACCGATCGTTTTTTCAGGATTATCTGAAAGCTTTACGGCTGGTCGACCATTGGCATAGGTCACCTTACAAACAAGGGAAAGAGCATCAAGAGTTTCGATTTCCTGAGGTGCACAGCCTGTAAAGTCATTGGTAAGATCCGTGCCCCATCCAAAACTCATGCGCACTCTGCCATGGAAATGATGATAGGTTTTTTCAATTGTATTGACATCAAGAGCATCAGAAAAAATTAAAAGTTTTTCGCGTGGATCTTTTCCTTTTTCTTTCCACCATTGAATAATACGTTCGCCACCTTCAATAGGGGGCGCACTATCGGGTCTGAAACCTGTCCAATCAGCGACCCAATCTGGTGCATTGCGTAAAAATGCTTCTGTACCAAAGGTATCAGGTAAAACAATGAGAAGATTTCCACCATAATAACGGTTCCAATCTTGCAAGACTTGATATGGAGCTCTGCGTAATTCATCATCGTTGTTGCTGAGAGCCGCAATAACCATGGGCAATTCGTGTGCATTGGTTCCAAGAGCTTCTAAATCCGTATCCATGGCAAGAAGAACATTAGAAGTTCCAGTAAAAGAATTACCAATGCCTTCTTTTAATGCTTCCACACACCAGCGCTGCCATAAAAAAGAATGGCGACGCCTTGTCCCAAAGTCAGATATTTTAATATCAGGCAATTTTTTGAGACGTTCAACTTTACTCCACATTTTTGCTTTAGCACGCGCATAAAGTACATCAAGAGCAAAACGATCTAGTTTTTTGAGAGCTGCACGTGAACGTAATTCACTGATAATAGCAAGGGCTGGAATTTCCCACATAGAGCTATGAGCCCACGAACCATAAAAATGAAGCATATATTGGCCATCTTTGCGGGTTAGTTCATATTCTGGGAGTTGAAAATTCTCAAGCCACTGAAGAAAATCCGGTTCAAAAATTTGTTTGCGTCCATAAAATGTATTACCAGCAAGCCAGATCATTTCTTTTTTTGTAAAGCGCAAACTAAGAGCATGATCAAGTTGAGCACGTAATTCACTCTCATCAATATCATCGGCAAGACGTATTGTTTTAGAGCGATTTATGAGGGAAAAAGTAACATTAACATTAGGATACAACCCCCAAATCATCTGTACCATAAGAAGCTTATAAAAATCCGTATCGAGAAGTGAACGAATAATGGGATCAAGTTTCCAAGTATGATTGTAAACACGTCTAGCAATATCCGGATGATTCATAACCTTTTTCTTTCAGTTTCATAAAATCTAAAATATTATGCACCAACACGGACAATATAGGCGGTGCAATATAACAACTCTACAGTTTTGGGCAAGAATAAAAAAGTCTGCTCTCTTTTTCATCTTTCATCTCTAAGATTTAACAATACGTATAATTTCATGCTGACCTGTTTTGTGTAACTTTATCCCCGCATGAACTTCGGTATATTTTTTGCCATTAACATGGAGCATATTTTTAGGTCCCCATTTTACTTTAATGGTATAAACGGCATCATAAAACTTCATTGTTGCTTCATATTTTGGCCAAATAGAGGGTAAATGTGGCTGTAAAAACAACAGATCTCCCTGACGCTGTATTCCAAGAATAGCTTGTGTTGCAGCACGATAAAACCAACCGGCTGAGCCTGTATACCATGTCCAACCGCCTTGACCACATCGTGGTTCAACAGAATAAATATCTGCGGCCATCACATAAGGTTCAACACGATAAGTTTCAGGATCTTGTCCATGGGTAATCGGGTTAATCATAGAAAATAAAGCGTAAGCTTTATCGTTTTGTTCCATTTCAGCCAATGCTAAAATACTCCAAATGGCACCATGCGTGTATTGACCACCATTTTCTCGGATTCCCGGAGGATAACCTTTTATATAACCGGGCTCAAGTGTGCTTTTATCAAAAGGTGGCCAAAAAAGGCGAATGAGTCCGCCTTTTTTATCATAGAGATGTTCCAACATTGATGTCATTGCTTGCTTTTGATGTTCAGGCGACGCCATTTGAGAAATGACAGCCCAAGATTGAGCAATGGTATCAATTTGGCATTCATCATTAATTTTAGAACCAAGAGGTGTTCCATCATCAAAATAACCACGTCGATACCAAGCACCATCCCAACCGTTTTCCTCTAGGGATTTTGTTAAGCGTTCAAGGTATGTACTCCATATTTGCATATGGCTGTTATCACCACGTTTTTTGGCCAAAGGAATAAATGCTTGTAATGTGTACCCAAGAAACCATCCTAACCAAATGCTTTCGCCTTTTCCTTCCACACCTACCAAATTCATGCCATCATTCCAATCCCCACCTAAAATAAGAGGGAGACCATGGGGCCCGCAGCGTTTAATGGCAAGGTCTAAAGCTAAAGCACAATGTTCATAAACTGTTGCAACCTTTGAGGATTGGATAGGTTGAAAATAAGCATCCTGTTGCCCACTTTTGAGAACATCACCTTCAATAAAAGGAATGAGCGTATCAAGAAAAGCGTCATCACCAGTGGTAGTGACATAAAGAGCTGTTGCATATGCAAGCCAAACAATATCATCAGAAATGTATGTACGAACACCAGCATTTGTGTCAGGCAACCACCAATGTTGCACATCCCCTTCAAGAAATTGGTGCGCTGCTGCATTTAATAATTGTTCACGTGCTAATTGTGGTTCCAGCAATAACAAAGACAGGCTATCTTGTAACTGGTCACGAAAACCAAATGCACCACTCGCTTGGTAAAAGCCTGCACGTGCCATGATGCGGCATGCGTAGATTTGATAAGGAAGCCAATGGTTGACCATAAGATTAAAAGAAGCGTCAGGTGTTTTGACTTGGAAAGGAGAAACAAAATCACTCCATTGCTGTTTTTGTTTTGTGAGCAGAATTTCAAAATCACTTGCATGTACTTGATTGAGTAATTTTTCAGCTTCTTGCCTATTTTCAGCACTGCCAAGATAGAAGATGATTTCTTTTGTTTGCCCTGGTTGAAGATCAATATCATAGGCGAATGCTGAACAAGGATCACATCCTGCTTCAATGATATTCGAAAGAGCACCAGCTTTACGGATCGCAGTTGGATGCGTTACGGTTCCCGTTGCACCAATAAATTCAGCACGATTGGTTGTGGTGCTGGTTGGCATTTCAGATGCCGATAAGAATGTGACTTGTTGAGATTTTTCAATGTGATAAGGATTTTGAATAAAATGTACACCCCTTTTGTCCTCATAAGAGGAAATAATGAAGGGGGCATATTTTGTACGGGTATTTCCCAAAACCCATTCAACATAATTATAAAGGCGTAAACTGCGTAGTTTTTTCCCTTCATTCGTGAGGGTAAGACGTGAAAAGCGAACTGATTTTTCCGGATCGAGTGTATGAGTCAGTTCTAATGCAATTTCTGAATGTGTCGATTTAAAAGTTGAAAATCCAAAACCATGACAAGCCTCATAGACAATATTTTCATCACATTCTACAGCAGAAACGGGTGAAAAACGTTTTAAAGACTGGCGATCAACTAGATAAAGTGCTTCTCCTGGCCGGTTAGATGTTGGATCATTTGCCCAAGGAGTTAATTTATAATCGCGGCTATTATTAACCCAAGTAAAAATTGCACCTTCAGCAGAGACATGAAAACCAAATTTGTGGTTAGCGATGACGTTAATCCACGGGTGCGGTGTAGTTGTACGTCCATGAAGACGTATTACATAATGGTTATACTGGTTAAAACCACCGTAACCATTCCAATATTTTAGATCTTCTCCATTTATGGGAAAGGAGGAGGGTTTTTGTTGGCTAATAAGACCAATGGAAGCAAAAAAATTTTGTTCAGTTTGTATTGTAACTTGCCTTCCTTCGCTATACTTTGGGGAATCTAATTGATCATGCAATTCATGATAATTTTTATGAACTGTAAGATCAAAATCACTCTCATCAAGTCGTTTAAGCTGTTCAGATAAAGAGCCATTTTGGGCATCAAGAACGATGCGCGCTGATGCAAGAAGCGTTTTAAAACTCTGTTCACTCATTTGATCGCGTCGAAGCATGAAAATATGTTGGCGTTCATCTGCTTTTTGCGTGTGGTGATAATAAGATTCACAGACCCACTCAAGAGCGCGTTGTGTATTTTGTATGTAGGAAAATGTTTGTTCATTAAGAATGACCAAATCAACAATGAGTCCGCGTATATGCCAATATTCGTGTGCTTTAAGGAGCTCGCGCAGTACAGAGATATTTCCCTCGTTATTTAACCTAAGAAGACAGAGTGGATTGTCTCCTGAAATGGACATAGGCCAAAGATCGGACTGTTTTCCAAGCGTTTTTGCTAATATTTCAGGAGAAAGACGCCATGTTCGATCAAGGTAGATAAGCGATGTGGCATATTTTTGATAGACAATAGCTTCTTTAGGCTGGGTTCCGCTCTGATACAGTGCGACTTGTGAGCGCGTCCATGCCCTTGAAAGTTCTTTTTGAAACATATCGGGTTGTCGATAATGTTTAATATGATTATGCAGCGCTTCTTTTGTATGAGCAGCAAAAGTCCAAAAAATAAGTTCTGCTTTTCCATATGCTGAAATTTTGATACGGCATCGCAATGACATAATAGGATCAAGAACACAACCTTGACTGTTACTGAAACGAGCATTTTGGTCAAATGCAGCGGGCCGATGAATAGATCGACCCCGCCCAATAAACAGAGAGCGATCCGTTTCAGCTTCTGTCTCTTGGAGAATATCTGTTGTACTAGAGACAAAATGGGCAACATAGATTTCAGGATCGCTAGGTGAGCGTTTGCGCCTTTTGGCAAAAATTGTTTTACCTTCCTCAGCAATTTCTGTCTCTATAAACATACGGAAAAAAACAGGATGAGCTTGGTCTGTATCCATTGTGGCAAGCGCTAATTCACCATAAGAAGTCACTTCAATGAGGCGCTCTTTATTTGTCGTATTCATCAGTTGAATACGTCTACCTTCGCCACATCCTTCAGATGTAATAAGACATTCAAGTGTTGATTTTATACCATCAACCATTTTTGTATATTCAGCCTTTTCATCTGTAAAAATGCTGACAGCTTCTTCTTCAATAACACGTGTTGGCTCACTAGTAACAGACCACCACCGTCCACTATGCGTATCGCGTAAGAAGAATAAAGTACCTTGTTGATCTTCTGTTGCATCAGGAATAAAACGCGTAATCGCATAATCGTGCCACCGACTGTAACCAGAACCATTCGCTGTTAGCATGGTAAAATAAAAGCCATTAGACAAAAGTAACGTTTCTCGTGGTTTGAGCAACGGGTTTGTAATAATGCGCAAAGGAGCGGCGTCAAGTGCTTGAGACTTATTGCGCATACGATTAACAGCTTTGGTATGAATAATAGGAATGAGATGAGGCGCTCTTTCCTGTAACAGCAATTGCGTTGCTTCAATAATGGGATCACGGTGAAAACGGTCACGCATTCGCCCTTGAAAAATAACATTGTTAAGAGCAAGGATAGACATGCCATGATGGTGCGCATAATAATTGCGTACAACAGCGTATTTTTCCCCTGTTTTCACGCGTGAAGGGGTAAAATCGACAGAGTCATAATAACCATATGTTCCTAAAGCTCCAAGATCACGGAGTCGTTTTAAATTAGCGACAGCGCAAGCAGGAGCATATTGTGCCGCTAGAAGGCTGGCATAGGGAGCAATGACAGCATTGCGTGAAAGACCACGTTGGAGTCCGAGGTTTGGAACACCAAAATGAGCGTATTGGTAATTCATTAAATGATCGCGAGCGTTAAATGCGGCCTCTGAAATACCCCATGGCAATTCCCGTTTATGAGCATATTGTATTTGACAATGAATAATCAATCGATTTGTTTGATCTAGGAGAGATCCTAAAGGTTCATGCATTACGAGAGATGGCATAAGATATTCGAACATCGATCCAGACCATGATAGGAGCGCACCTTTCCAACCTATGGGTACGAGGAGTCGACCAAGACGAAACCAATGTTTAAGTTTTATGTCTCCTTTTGCGATAGCAAAAAAACTTGCAAGACGTGCTTCTGAAGCAAGTAGATCATAACAATTTTCATCGAGTTTGTTTTCTTGAACACGATATCCAATGGATAAGAGATGCCGTTTAGGCTGTTCTAAAAAGTCAAATTTCATATCAAAGGCTATTTGCCGTGCTACTATAGCCAACCTGTTTAGTTTTTTACGTAATTTTTCAGTATCACAATGAGCAGTCGCATCATGATGATAAGCGTTACAGGTATCGATAAGGCATTTAGCCCAAGAAAGCGCACGAGCAGATTCTATCGTTTGAATTTTGTGGTCAAGTTCACTGACTAAGTGCACAATATCGTGGGCTGCATGTGAAAGGTCTATGATGTGAGAAGGAATCGTATTTTCTTGTTTTACAAAAGTGAAGACAGAGTCATGAAAACGAATGATGTTTTCTTCGATTTTTTGACGTAACGAGCGTAAATTGGGTTGATGATCTGGAATTTCTTTGACAGTTTCTTCAAGAATAGCAAGAACATCCGATAAGCCTTCTCGATCACTTTGAAACAAAAGAGGCAGTTTTTCAGCCCATTCACTTAAGGCAGAAGAGAGTGTTATCAAATGACCGGCAAGATTTCCTGAATCAACGGTTGATACATAAGTAGGTAAAAGAGGCCTGAGTGTATCCGTTTCATACCAATTATAGAGATGACCACGGAACTTTTCCATTTTTGTAAGAGAGCGTAATGTACATTCAATACGGGTAATGGTCTCTTCAAAACCAATCCAGCCAAAATCACGTGCAGCAATAATAGAAAGGAGATAAACGCCAATATTCGTAGGAGATGTACGTTGAGCAACAAGAGGTTCAGGATCTTCTTGAAAATTATCGGGAGGCAAATAGTTGTTTTGTGCATTGACAAAGGTTGTATAATAAAGCCATGTACGCCGTGCAATAGAGCGAAGTTTTTTTTCATCTTTTGAAGAAAGATCAAGACTATCTTGAAAGGTTGAAGGTTGACTCACAATCCAAGCAATGAAGGGTGAAAAAAACCATGCTATCCCAAAAGGAAAAGCAATCAAGCTTGCAAAACTATCAGAAAAAAGAGAAAGTGCTACAGTAAGGACACCAATAAGCGATGCTGGTGCCATTATAAAAACATAGAAGCGCAAACTATTGGGCATTGATTTTGTTGCGGCAGAAGTTTTCCATTCAAGAAGATGCTGTTTTGAAATCGTCATACGATAGAGTGTACGAATAATCGCATCGGTCATAAAATACGCCGAATGAGCAAGAAACGTTGTTTTAAGAAATATATCAGCGCTTGTAAGAGCAGTTTTGTTCCAAATTAATTGAAAATGTCCACGCAAAGAATGATCTATATTGGACGAGACAAGCGTTTTTAATACACATAGAATGGAAGAAATGAAGGAGCTAAACAACAAGAATATTTGCCAGACGATTGCACTCTTGAAAGACAAAAAAGTCCATCCTGCAAATGCTGCGATTAACCACATAAGTGGAGTAAGAGAACGACGTAAATTATCCTGCATTTTCCAACGCGTCACGGAACTTATTTGACGGTAGAAAAAAAGATAAGGCAAAAGCTGCCAATCACCGCGAATCCAGCGATGATAACGCATAACATCAATATTATAAGCGGTTGGATAGTCTTCAATGACTTCTATGCTACTTACCAGAGCAGTACGAGCATAACCTCCTTCTAAGAGATCATGACTAAGAATAGTATTTTCTTTAATTTTGCCATCAAGCGCTTGTTCAAATGCATCAATATTATAAAGACCTTTACCGATAAAGGTACCTTCTCCTAAAAGATCTTGATAAGTATCAGAAACGGCAAAAACATAAGGATCAATGCCACGGTTGATAGAAAAAACCCGTTGGAGAATTGATGTTTTTTTTCCCGTTGTAAGAGAAGGAATAATGCGTGGTTGTAAAACGCTATAGCCTTTTACAACCTTTCCACTTTGCGGATCAAAAATGGGATGATTGAGTGGATGGTTAAGCTTTCCAACAAGTTTCGCGACGCTCTCTGGAGTAAGACGTGTATCACAATCCAGCGTCATAACAAAACGGCAATCCATAGGAAGGTGTGGCTTGGGAGGATAAAAGCTTGTGTTTTTATCGCCTCTTAAGAGCCGATTGAGTTCATGAAGTTTTCCTCGCTTTCGTTCCCATCCCATCCAACATTTTTCGCTTGTATTATAAAGGCGTCGGCGATGTAAAAGGAAAAAAAGAGGAAGTTCATCACGATGATAACGACTATTGAGTTTATCAATACTCTTTTGCGCATAGTGCAATAAATCAAGATCATCTTGCGTTTCTCTCAATGGAGCATCCACCCAATCTGTAATGAGCGCAAAATGAATGGCACCTTTAGGATTGGAAAGATAGTGCACTTCAAGATTGCGCACTTGTTCATCAATATCATCGCGTGATGTCATCAAAGTAGGTACAACAACCATTGTCCGTGCATGTTTTGGAATACCTTCTTTATATTCATAGCCAATGAGTTGTCTTGATGGGACAAACCATGAAACAACAGTGTTAAATAAAGCAAAAGCAGCATCGATAGCAGGAAAAAGCGCTAATACAGTAAAGCAAAAAGACATCCATGATGTCATGCCAGATATTTGTAAAAGGGCGTAAATTACAAGCAAAAGAGCGAGCGTCAGAAAAGAGACAGGAATAGCGATGACTCTCAATTTTGAGCAACAGGAAGCTCGTGTCCATTTTATGAGAAAGGGCGGGATATATCCACAAGCCTTTTCAAATATGCCACGACCATCATCAACAAGGTACCACCCCACACAAGAATGATGAGGCATATCTTTAGAAGTGGAATTTGCCATTTCTACAACTTTATGTGCAATTTCCAGCTCACTAAGAGGCGAAAAGCGTGCAACTTTTTCAATGACTTGTCGATAAATATTGCGTGAGTGAGAATCAATTTCAGAAAAATCACTATTTTTACGCAAAATAGAATCGACACAACTCACTGTTTCAAACCATGCTGTCCAATCAACATCATCTATAGCTTTAAGAGCACGGATAATATTTCCCATGGTCACACCATCTGCTGCTTGTCGGGTATGTTCATCAGCTGTTGCAATTTCTAAGCTACTGCCTTGGCTTTTCAATTGCTTTTCAAGCCAAGTTAATGCTACGGTTGAATCGACAGATGCACTGCGTAGGCGATAGAATAAATGTGCTGAAAACGTTGGATCAACAGTAAATGGTTTATACTGCGTAAAGAGAGAGTGTAGATTTGTTTTATTTTTTACAAGAGAAATTTTATCAGCCACTTGACTAGCAAGATGGCGCATATGTCGCGCTTTTTCGATACGTACTGAAAGACGACGGACATTTTCAATGAGCAGCATTTGCATAACAGAAGGAAGAGCCCACAATTCACCAATTGTGAGCGCACAAACTTCTTGAAATCCATTGGTCATAGCAGTGAGTGTTTCTTGTGAAAAGCTGCTATCAGTATGCGCAATATAAAGCCAAGTTAAAGCAAAAATTCGTGGTATTCCCGCTTTGTGTGTAGAAAGAGGAAGTTGCTTTATGAAGGACTTAGGTAGATTACGACGTAGCTTTTGTATAGTTTTATCAATGGTGTAATGATTATCAATGAGCCATTGAGCAGACGGTGCGATAGTCTCATCATTTCGGGCTGCAAAATCACTGGTATGAAAGGCATTAAGAATAAGTTTCGCATTTTCATTCAATCTCTTGCGAAAATCTTCTACTCCTTCATATTCAGGGAGTAAAATTTCTTTACCAGAAGCTATATCATGCCCTAATTTATAAAGATCTTCCCGTACCTTATAAATTGCACGAAGAGGAAAATCCGTATTAATAAAATGTTTTTTTTTCTCTTTTTGAGAAAAAAAGCACTTTATGAAAGGTATTATGCACGTCATAATGTCCCATTGTTATTCAATTACATCGTTTTTTATTTAAATTGTAAGCATTTTATCTGAATAGTGAACCGTTGATAGACAAAAAAACAAACTTTTTGTTTTTAGTTGCAAGCAGTTATAATTTTTTACGCAATAATTAGAAAATAAGCAGACAATTTTTTTAGAAAATAAAAAGGTCACCCTAAAATGAGTGACCTTAATAACACCGTCAACTTTAATGATTGATGATTAATCTTGTTCTTGTTTTTTTAAAGCAGCACCAAGAATATCACCAAGAGAAGCGCCCGAGTCTGTAGAACCATATTGTGCAACAGCTTCTTTTTCCTCTGCAATTTCTAAAGCTTTAATCGATACCGAAATTTTACGTGTTTTTTTATCAAATGCTGTGATGCGAGCATCAACCTTTTGCCCAATTGCGAAACGCTCAGGACGTTGCTCATCACGATCACGCGCGAGATCAGCACGCCGAATGGTTGTCTCAAGGTTGTGGTCAATCAATTTCACACCAATGTCATTGTCGTTAACAGCAATCACTTCGCATGTTACAACAGCACCTTTTCGCAATTCGCCAGAAGCAGCTGCTTCTCCAACTTTATCGCTGGAAAGCTGCTTAATTCCAAGAGAAATGCGCTCTTTTTCAATGTCAACATCAAGGACCACAGCTTTAACGATATCGCCTTTATTGTAAGTATCAATGACTTGTTCACCAGGACGGTTCCAATCAAGATCAGACAAATGAACCATACCGTCAACATCGCCTTCAAGCCCAATAAACAGACCAAATTCTGTTTTATTTTTAACCTCTCCTTCAATTTGCGAATTGACAGGAAATTTATTGGCAAAAGCTTCCCATGGATTTTCAAATGTTTGCTTTAAGCCAAGAGAAATACGCCGTTTAGAAGGATCAATCTCAAGAACAACCACTTCTACTTCTTGTGATGTAGACAGAATTTTCCCAGGATGAACATTTTTCTTCGTCCAGCTCATTTCAGAAACATGGATCAGCCCTTCGATTCCTGGCTCAATTTCAACAAAACCACCGTAATCAGTAATGTTGGTGACAGCACCCGTAATTTTTTTACCAATCGGATACCGAACACTAATGCTTTCCCAAGGATCACTTTCAAGCTGTTTCATTCCAAGAGAAATACGGTGTGTATCCTGATTGATACGAATAATCTGGACTTTAATCGTTTGACCAATTGTGAGGACTTCAGATGGGTGGTTAACACGCCGCCATGCCATATCTGTAACGTGCAAGAGACCATCAATCCCACCAAGATCAACAAAGGCACCATAATCTGTGATATTTTTCACCACACCTTCAACGATTTGGTTTTCTTCAAGATTTTGTACAATTTCTGAACGTTGCTCGGCGCGACTTTCTTCTAAAACAGTACGACGTGAGACCACAATATTGCCACGACGACGGTCCATCTTCAAGATTTCAAAGGACTGAGAATTATGCATGAGAGGTGAAACATCACGAATGGGACGAATATCAACTTGGCTGCGCGGCAAGAAAGCAACAGCACCATCAAGATCGACTGTAAAACCACCTTTTACTTGGCTAAAGATCACTCCATCAACGCGTGCACCAGCATTGAATTTTTCCTCCAAACGGACCCAACTTTCTTCGCGCCGTGCTTTTTCACGGGATAAAACAGCTTCGCCCATCGCATTTTCAATGCGTTCAATGTAAACCTCAACTTCATCGCCAACTTGCAAAGAACCGTCTTTTGCTTTAGCTCCAAATTCTTTGAGAGGAATACGTCCTTCAACTTTAAGACCAGCATCAATAATGGCCATGTCTTTTTCGATTGCAATAACACGACCTTTAACAACAGATCCTTCATTAAGATCATTGGTTTGAAAAGATTCTGTTAAAAGGGCTTCAAAATCCGCTGTTGTGGGATTGTATTGTGACATAAGAACTCCTAATATATACCTTGTGTTATAAGGTATGAGCGCTAGGTTAGTGTTAACATAAGCAACTCCCTGCCTTTTTCCTTGAATAAAGGAAAAAAAGTTAGCGCGAGGCTGGAAGTCACCTTAACGAATTTATCCAATTATATGCATTTTTATGATTGGATCAATAAAACTACATGCAATTTCAAATGTTGCTTCTATACTCAATTCTGATGTATCAAGCAAGTGGGCGTTTTTTGCTGGTTTTAGTGGACTTTGTTTACGGGTTATATCGCGACTGTCGCGCTGTTCAAGTTGAGCTAGGATTTCATGATAATTTGCTTGAACCCCCTTTTTTAAAATCTCCTGGTAGCGACGTTTGGCGCGCGTCTGAACATTGGCTAAAACATAAAACTTGATATCGGCATCAGGACAAACAATAGTTCCGATATCACGTCCATCAAGCACACAGCCAGGCAAAACTTTAGCAAAGTTGCGTTGTTTTTCGACAAGAATTTTGCGTACAGCAGGGTTAATCGCTATTTTTGAAGCCGCTTCACCAAGTTCATGAGAAGAAAGAAGGGCAGGATTTAAGGTATTAAAATCAAGTTCTTTAGCATAAATAATAGCATTTTTTTCATCATTAAGAGCTAAATTTTGTTGTAAAAGCGTATGAGCAACACTACGATAAGTAAGACCCGTATCGAGATGGCGAAGACGATAATGTGCAGCAATTTTGCGTGCTAAGGTTCCTTTGCCTGAGGCTGCAGGTCCATCAATGGCAATAACAAAAGGCTTCAAGCAATTTTCCCCCCAAGTTGTTTTATAAAAGGAATAAATTCTGGAAAGCTCGTAGCGATCATTCGTTTATCATCAATGGTAACAGGTTTTTCTGATATAAGCCCAAAAATGAGAAAACACATAGCAATTCGATGATCAAGATGTGTGGAGACATGTCCACCACCCAAACCTTTGGCAGAACCTTTCCCATAAACAATAAGAAAATCTTGACCTTCTTCACAGTCTACGCAATTAATTTCGAGTCCTTGAGCAACAGCAGACAGTCGATCTGATTCTTTTACACGCAATTCTTCAATTCCTAACATCACTGTTTTGCCTTCTGCAAAGGCTGCTGCTACTGCCAAAGCAGGATATTCATCAATCATTGATGGAGCACGTTCTTTGGGCACCGTAACACCTCTAAGAACCGATGATTTTATCCGTAGATCAGCAACATCCTCTCCACCTGTTTGACGTCGGTTCAAAAATTCAATTTGAGCACCCATTTCCCTCAATGTTTCGATAAGTCCTATTCGAGAGTTATTTATCAAAACATTTTCAATGGTGATATCAGAGTCTTCTACAAGAAGGGCTGCGATAATTAGAAAAGCAGCAGAAGAAGGATCACCCGGAATATGAATCGTTTGTCCAGTAAGATGGGGTTGACCGTTAAGATGAATCAAACGCGCACCTTCATTATCTTTTTCTATTTCAAGTTGTGCACCGAATGCTTTTAACATTTTTTCCGTATGGTCTCGTGTCAGAACTGGTTCAATAACAGTTGTAATGCCGGCGGTATTGAGTCCAGCAAGCAGGACTGCTGATTTAATTTGGGAGGAAGCTATTGGAACACGGTAACGAATCGGATTAGCCATTTTCGGACCATAAAGCGTTAAAGGAAGGTGATCGTCGTGCGTTGCTTCAATTTCAACCCCCATGAGACGCAGTGGATCAAGGATACGTCCCATTGGACGTTTAGAGAGAGAAGCATCACCAATAAAGGTTGTTTTCATATGATATGGACCAACCATTCCCATAACCAAACGAGCACCTGTTCCAGCGTTTCCAAAGTCTAAAGGTTTTTGTGCAGCTAAAAGGCAACCATTCCCTGTTCCTCGTATGGTCCATAAGCCATCTTTTTTAATAATACAGGCACCCATAGCTTGCATAGCAGCAGCTGTATTGAGTACATCAGCGCTTTCAAGTAATCCATGAATATGTGTCTCACCACTTGCTAATCCTCCCAATATAAGAGAGCGATGAGAGATTGATTTATCTCCTGGTATTTTAATTTTTCCAGAGAGACTACTCGATTTATAGGTGGTTATAGGGATTGCTTTTTGCATGGAAATTCTATTTAATTCTATCTAACTTTTATGAAATTGTGCATCCTTTAGCACATGCTTTAAAAGACGTCATGAAAAAATCACTGTGAAACGGTGTATTTATCTTTGACAAAGGCATTATTTTTCGATTAAGCACCATAGAATTTATCTTTTAATGGAATAATAGTTAATCAAAGAGGCACGGTTTATGGCAAAAAAAGAACTTGGAACTAAACGTGTTGATCCAGAAACGGGAAAAAAATTTTACGATCTAAATCGCGATCCTATTGTGTCGCCCTATACAGGAATTTCTTATCCGCGTTCTTACTTTGAAGTTGCAGCAGCTGAGGCAAACAATGAAGAAGACGTTGATACTGAAGAGCTTGATACAGCACTTGAAAAATCTGCTTTTATGCTTCTTGAAGAGGATGATGAGGATTCTAAAGATGACGATCTTCCTGATTTAGAAGATAGTGATGTAGATCTTGGTGATGACGATGATACATTTTTATCTCATGATGATGACGATGAAGATGATGACGTTACTGATATTCTCGGAGGCGGTGTTTCTAATGATGACGATGCTTAAGAGAAGTAAAAGAGGACATCTTTTCCATTGAATGTAAATTCTTCTTGATCTTCAATTTTGATCGTTCTAGAAAAGCTGAAACTGTATACTTTCCTTTTGGGAAAAATTGTTTTTATAGGGGCTATAGCTCAGCTGGGAGAGCGCTTGCATGGCATGCAAGAGGTCAGCGGTTCGATCCCGCTTAGCTCCACCAAAAGGACCAGCTATTCTATCAAGGGAATCAATTATAATAGAGAATGTGTGCATCAATTTAAAAGGTTTATGCGCTATTTAATCATCATTCCAATAGCGCCTGTTGCTTGCATTTTAGCGGTATTATAACACGTTTTTAATCATTTGTTGGATTATAAAATTTTACTGTCGTAACCGTGAAAGTAGATAATTTTTTATGCTTTGCACAGAAACAGAAAAAGAGCTGTTTAACTTACGCCTTGTTTTAAAGGACAAAATTTGAATTACCTTTATCACAATATTTCCACAAAATCATAATATGTTGGTTATCGATATCTTTTTAAAAGGTACGAAGTACCTAAACAAAGATGAGGGAATAAAATATTAAAATATTCTTCTCAATTATTGCGAATCAGAACTTTTTTCGAGTATTTTTAGCTTGATCAAATGTCCTGCCAATTAAAAAATTGCCTACTTTGAGTAGCATCTACCTACTCAATACTAAGGTGTATTAACGCTCAAATAACATATTGAATCAATTAATTTTGTTTTCTTGCACGTCACAAAAAAGGTTGAGGTGTGAAAGCGACGTGCGCCATCATTATATGTGCTAATTCCCAATGTTGCCAATAATTCTTACATTTGAGAATGTTCATAAGAAACATTTTTAGTCTTTTCTTTCACAGTTTTTATCCACATGCCAATTGCGCTTGTTATGTGCAAGCCAATGGTTTTTATTGATTCAACCTCAAGAGATCTGAAATGATAAAACCCTACGCCATTCGAGATTCTTACTTTAATATGATGCTCGAATTGCATTTCTTTTGATTGCTCTTTTATACGCTAACAAAGAAAATATTCATGTAATAATCAGTCAGCAATACGCATAATGAAAATAAAAAATAATATTAAATTTTAAAATTTTTATTCAATAATCTCTGGTACTTAGCCCTGTGAGAAATGTCAGAACCAAATAGAAGATAGTTTTCATTGTAAATTTTTTAAACAACAGAGGTAAAAATATTGAGAGTGCTCTCAAAATATTGTGCATTGCAAAAGCTTTCTGTCTCTTTGGTTTATTCTAAAAAATAACAATTTATTTCATTTAACAATCAGAAAAACGATACAGCCTTATCACGCCATAAGAAATTTGGCTCTCAAATAATTTTACCAAAACAATTCTCTAATTGAGATTTTCAAAAATCTTCCCTAACGCCATCCACATCTCTTTAATTGCTGTTCATAGAGCCTCGATATCCTTGCCATGCGCTGTGCTGCCTGTGAAAGTGCCGCAGAGACATGCCCGCCACTACGCGCATAAGCACCATGTCCCATATGATAATTTAAATAAAGGCTATATGCATCATCAAATCTCACCCCATTGCGTTGAACACTTTGGCGATGGTACCAAGCAATAAAATCAGCAGAATCTGCAAAATTCGTACGCCATGCAAAAGATCTGCCCGTAGAGCGAAGATACATTGCCCATGTACTGTCAAGCGCTTGAGAATAACCATAGGCTGTCGATTGACGCTTCCATGGAATAAAACCAAGTAGTTTTTTACGTGGAGGACGTGCATTGTGACGAAAGCTCGATTCCATATTAATGGTTGCAAGAATAATAGACATAGGAATCCCATAGCGCATTTCTGCACGTTTAGAAGCCTTACCCCAATTGTCAAAAAAACCATTTTTTTGTGCTAAAATAGCACACGCATTGTTCGTGTGTATGGGAGTGGTTGTTGCACACCCATCTAGCAGAAACACCAGTGCCCCTAAAAACAAAAGGTGTCGCATATTCCTATTCCTCTCGTTTAAGAAATAAAACAAGATAGAGATACTAAAAAAATATTACCAATCAATAAAGAACATGATCTGACTTGTGATATTTAAGAAGCTTGCTTTGCTTTATTCCTCGTCAGCAAAACGCAATGTTTGCGACTGAGCCAATGTTGTCATTTTTGTTGGTTCAGAATGATTCTCTTTTAATTCGACAGTTTCAATGCGATTTGCCCGTTTCATAATTTTGGAAGACGATATCAAAATTCCCTCTATATCTTCACCTGCTTTGTGAAAGTGCTTCTGTAACGCACGAACACGTATATCCATTCGTCCAAAATCTTCCATCAATTTTGCTACTTCTGATTGAATTAAGTGCGCTTGTTCACGCATCCGTGCATCTTTCATAATGGTTTGTACCACTTGGACAGAGAGCATCAACAAAGATGGTGAAACAATAATCACATGAGCTCTATTGGATTTTTGTACCAATGCCTCAAAGTCCTCATAAATTGTTGCAAAAATCGATTCAGATGGCACAAAAAGGAAAGCAGTGTCATGGGTTTCTCCAGGAATCAAATATTTTTGTGCAATATCACGAATATGGACTTCCATATCGGTACGAAATTGGCGTTCTGCCTCTTGACGCTCTTGCGCTGATTCTGCCTTACGCATAGCATTCCAAGCCTCCAGAGGGAATTTAGCATCAACAACAAGAGAAGGGGCTTTATTGGGCATATGAATGAGACAATCTGGGCGTTTTCCATTGGAAAGAACAGCCTGAAAAACATAAGCATTTGTTGGTAAGGCATCGGCAATAATTGCTTCCATCCGCCCCTGACCGAAAGTACCACGTGTCTGCTTATTGCTTAAAATGGACTGCAACTGAACAACTTGTCCCGTAAGCGATTGAATATTATTTTGTGCCGCGTCAATCACTGCTAAACGCTCTTGCAAACGATTCAAATTTTCATAAGTGGATTTGGTCTGTACCTGAAGTGTTTGGCCTAAGCTTGTTGTCATCCCATTGAGTTGCTCACTGAGTGATTTATTCAATTCAGCCTGCCGTTGACCAAAAATTTCCGCCATCGTTTGCATTCTCCCTTGCATTTCAGCTTGTGTTTTCAGCAAGGTAGCCATCTGCATTTGTGCCTCACGTGCGCGTTCAGCAATTTCATTTTCCAAAAATGCTTTTTTTCGATGAGAATGTATCAACATAAAAAATGCCCAACAAACAAGTATAAATAAAAGCAAAAGCATTAGTTTAGAAAAAAACTCTCCAGCGAGTATGGAAAAAAACGAATCAAACATAAATTGTAATATAACGCTCTTATTGTAAAAAAACGCAAGAATCCGTTATTCAATATTGACCAATAACAAACCATTGATTAATCTCTACTTATGCCAATGAGATCTTTAGTTACTTTACCTGATCCGATTTTACGGGAAGTGTCCAAGCCTGTTGATCAGGTCGATTCAGCTCTTCAAAAACTTGCGGATGATATGTTGGAAACCATGTATAGTGCTAAGGGCGTTGGTCTTGCTGCTATTCAAATTGGTATACCGCTACGTATGTTGGTTATAGATGTCTCTGGAAATTCTGAAGATGAGCAGAAAAAACCATTTGTTATTATCAACCCTGAAATTTTATGGCTTTCAGATGAGCGTAATATTTATAAAGAAGGTTGTCTTTCTATTCCTGACTATTTTGCAGAGGTTGAACGTCCTAAACGCCTTTGTGTTCGCTACCAGAACCGTGAAGGAAAACAAACAGAAATTGAAGCAGACGATCTCTTGGCAACTTGCTTGCAGCATGAAATTGATCATTTAGATGGGCGCCTTTTTATTGATTACATTTCAAAGATCAAACGCGATATGGTGATACGAAAATTTAAAAAACGCGCAAAAGAAAAAAACATGCAGGAAGCAGTTTTGTAATGGCTTTACGATTAAGTTTTATGGGGACACCAGATTTTTCTGTTCCTATTTTACGTGCTTTATTGGATGCAGGTCATGATGTTGTTGCTGTTTATAGTCAACCCCCTCGCCCAGCAGGACGTCGAGGACTTAAATTAATCCCCTCACCTGTTCACAATGTAGCAAAAGAGAAATCTATTCCCATCTTTACGCCACAAACACTCAAAACAATCGAACAACAGGAGCAATTTGCAGCACTTTCTGTTGATGTTGCTGTTGTTGTTGCCTATGGACTCCTTTTACCCAAAGCTATTCTTGAAACACCCCGTTTTGGTTGTTTTAATGCCCACGCTTCACTCTTACCACGCTGGCGTGGTGCTGCACCTATTCAGCGTGCAATTATGGCTGGCGATAAAGAAATAGGTATCATGATCATGAAAATGGATGAAGGACTTGATACGGGACCTATCGCTCTTTCTCGCTCCATCCCCATTACTGATAACACCACCACTGCTGAGCTTTCAAACAAACTTTCACATATTGGCGCAGAACTTATGATAGAAACCCTATCAACTCTTGAAAAAGACCAACTTAAACTAACCCCACAATCAGAGGAAGGCATCACCTATGCTGCCAAAATCAAAAAGGAAGAGACCCGCATTGATTGGACAAAACCTGCAGAATTTATTCAGAGGCATATTCGCGCGCTCTCTCCTTCTCCTGGTTGCTGGTGCAATATGAATATTGGGGGACGAGAAGAACGTGTAAAAATTCTTGATAGTCGCTTAACAACAGGTCCTTCTCTTGAAATTGGACGGATCGAACCAGATTCTTTGATTGTCCATTGTGGACAAGGGCGGATAGAAATAACCTCTCTCCAAAGATCGGGTGGTAAAGTCCTTGATAGCGCAACCTTTTTACGAGGTGCTTATATTTCTGCTGTTTTTTAAGATGCCACGTTTTAAACTCACTCTTGAATATGATGGTTCAAATTATGCTGGTTGGCAGCGTCAAGTAAAACTTCACACTGTACAAGGAGCTCTTGAAAAGGTACTCTTTTCCTTTAGTGGACAACAATTGACCATAACAACAGCAGGAAGAACCGATGCGGGCGTACACGCTACGGGACAAGTTGCGCATGTTGATTTCATAAAAAACTGGCATCCCCATACTGTACGTGATGCGCTCAATGCTCTTTTACGTAAACAGGGAGAAGCGATTTCAATCTTAAACGTACAAAATGTCCCTGATGACTTTGATGCACGATTTTCCGCTGTAAAACGCCATTATCTTTTTAAAATTCTTAATCGTCGCTCTCCACCAGCCTTAAATGCCAAACGCGTGTGGTGGTTGCCAAAGCCTCTTAATGCTGAAGCCATGCATGAAGCTGCTCAAAAGCTTGTAGGAAAACATGATTTTACCACTTTCCGTTCCGCACATTGCCAAGCAAAAAGCCCTATTCGCACCCTTGACCGCCTCGATATTCAAAGAGAAGGTGAAGAAATTTTCCTTTATGCGCAAGCCCGTTCTTTTCTTCATCATCAAATCCGTTCATTCGCAGGAAGCCTCATGGAAGTGGGTATTGGACGTTGGACAGCTCAAGATCTCGAAGCAGCTCTTCATGCTAAAGATCGTAAACATTGTGGTGTTGTTGCTCCTCCTTCAGGACTTTATTTAACCAAAGTAGAGTATTAATTATCCTTCAAGAGTGAACGTCTTAAAAGTCATTAAGGCAGTTTATAAAAAGAACGAATTTCTTCAAAAGCTTCTGCTGCTGTATTGACAAATTTCACAAAATTAACATCAGTAGGAGAAATTGTACCTTGTTCAGATAGATACTCAAAATTGATAGTATTGCTCCAAAATTCTTTGCCAAACAATAAAATTGGTACCTGTTTCATACGCCCCGTCTGTACTAAAGTTAACGTCTCAAACAATTCATCCAGAGTCCCAAATCCTCCAGGGAAGATAGCTAATGCTTTCGCTCGTACTAAAAAATGCATTTTGCGCATCCCCAAATAATGAAAATTGAAACACAAATGCGGCGACACATACGAATTAGGTTCCTGCTCATGTGGTAAAATAATATTCAAACCAATCGTTGGGGCACCAACATCACAAGCACCACGATTTCCCGCCTCCATAATTCCTGGTCCGCCTCCCGTAACAACCACAAATTCACGATATTCTGTCGTAGCAGAATAAAGTGAGCACAAACGCGCAAATTCTCTCGCTTCATCGTAATAATGTGACATAGCATGCAAATTTTTCTTTTGTATTTCATTTTTTGCAGCCCACGCCGCTTGCCCAGATTCAGGAATACGCGCACCACCAAACAAAACAACTGTTGATTGAATATCATATTCTTTAAGGGTTATTTCCGGCTTTAAAAATTCAAGACCAATACGTTGTGAGCGCAACTCTGGACGCATCATAAAATCTTGATCGATATAGGCTAAACGATAAGTAGACGAACGCATTTGTGCTGAATTAGAGATTTTATGTATTTGTTGTAGAGCATCCTTCGTATGGAGAAGTGGTGTCCAATTTTCTTGTTCTCCTTTTCTTTTTTCTTTACAGCCTTTTTTCATGCACCTGTCCTACTTCCTCATCGTTTTATTGACTGAACACATTTCTTCGCGTAGTTCATAGAGAATAAACCTTGAAGCTTTCAACTTGTTTAACGGAACTCTCGTCATGCCCCATCTCACACAACTTGAAATGATTATTCAACAAGCTTTTGACGATCGCGATTCTATCGATACTACCACAAAAGGCGAAATCCGTGAGAGTGTCGAACATACATTGAACCTTCTTGATAACGGTGAAATCCGTGTTGCAGAACGACAAAAAAATGGACAATGGCATGTTCATCAATGGTTGAAAAAAGCGGTTTTGCTCTCTTTTCGGCTTAATCCTATGCAAATTATTACTGGTGGAATCAATGGAACACATTGGTGGGATAAAGTTCCTTCAAAATTCTCTGGTTGGCAAGAGACCGATTTTAAAAGTGCTGCTTTCCGTTCCGTTCCTGGAGCCATTGTACGTCATTCTGCTTACATTGCACCCAACGTTATATTGATGCCATCCTTTGTTAATCTTGGTGCTTTTGTCGATGAGGGTACAATGGTTGATACATGGACCACCGTTGGTTCTTGTGCACAAATTGGTAAACATGTCCATCTTTCTGGCGGTGTTGGTATTGGAGGTGTTTTGGAACCACTGCAAGCAAACCCAACAATCATTGAAGATCACTGCTTTATCGGTGCTCGCTCTGAAATTGTTGAAGGCTGTATTATCCGTGAAGGTGCTGTTTTGGGAATGGGAGTCTTTATTGGAAAATCTACAAAGATTATTGATCGTACAACAGGTGAAATTTTTATCGGTGAAGTACCAGCCTATTCAGTGGTTGTGCCAGGTTGTTTCCCTGGAAAACCTTTACCAAATGGTGAAGCAGGACCAAGCCTTTATTGTGCTGTTATTGTAAAACGCGTTGATCAAAAAACACGAGAAAAAACATCCATTAATGATCTTTTACGTTCTTAGACACAAGATTAATTCACAATAATATTTCATCGTTTTTTTACTTGAATAATAACCTCGAATACAAAAATTCTCTCATTTCAAATCCTTTCATAGTGAATCTAATCACTATCATTTCCTTGCGTGTTACAAACGCAGTTGGTGTGTGGGCAAGAGACACTTTAAGAAAAGAGTAAAAATATTTTTAATGAAAATTCTCTCAAATGATAAGGACTGTCATAATATTTTGAGCTAAAAAAGAGTATGATAGATGCGCTTTGCACCTTTATGACGCGTAAAGACGGTGATGCCAAATGGATTTTATATCATTCACAGTGTATGTTACTTTATATTTTTCACAGCCTCCATTGTGAAATGGAATTTGATGCATTGAGTGATGATTCACTAAAACAAGCACACCAATATGCAACATAAATGTATTTCGTTTAAAGCATTCTGTTTTACGTGAGAAGCATGACATCATTACGCAATACACAAAAACATGAAGCACAGCGCAATTCTATTTAAAAGTGTTCTTTAAGCACCTGAATCAATTAATAAAAGCAAAAGCGCAATCAATAAGAGAAATACTCCTTTTTTCATTATTTGTTCATTTTGAGTGCTTGAATAAATGCCGATTGTGGAATTTCTACTTTTCCAAATTGACGCATCCGCTTTTTGCCTTCTTTTTGCTTTTCCAAAAGTTTGCGCTTACGCGTGACATCACCCCCGTAACATTTCGCTGTTACATCTTTACGCAAAGCACGAATTGTTTCGCGCGCTATAACTTTACCACCAATAGCCGCTTGAACTGGAATCTGAAACATATGCTGGGGAATAAGATCTTTCAGCTTTTCACACATGGAACGCCCGCGCTTTTCTGCAATCGTGCGGTGCACAAGCATAGACAATGCATCTATAGACTCTCCATTTACCAAAATAGACATTTTAACTAAATCCCCTTCTGCATAATCTGCCATCTGATAATCAAAAGAAGCATAACCCTTTGAGATTGATTTTAGCCGATCATAAAAATCAAAAACAACTTCATTCAGTGGTAAATCGTACGTTACCATAGCACGGGTTCCAACATAGGACAAACCAGCTTGTATCCCCCGCCGCTCTTGGCATAGCTCTAAAATTGACCCAAGATAATTATCAGGAGTCATGATTGTCGCCCGAATCCATGGTTCTTCGATTGAAGAAATTTTAACCACATCAGGCATATCCGCTGGATTGTGCAACTCTTTAACAGAACCATCATTCATATTCATGCGATAAACAACCGAAGGTGCAGTCGCGATTAAATCCAAATTAAACTCACGCTCTAATCGCTCTTGAATAATTTCAAGATGAAGAAGTCCCAAAAAGCCACAGCGAAAACCAAATCCCAAAGCCGCGGATGTTTCCATTTCAAAAGAAAAACTCGCATCATTTAAGCGTAATTTGCCCATGGCTGCACGTAAATCATCAAAATCGGCAGCATCAATTGGAAAAAGACCACAAAATACAACTGGTTGCGCCGGCTTAAAACCAGGCAAAGCATTTTCACAAGGACGGCGCTCTTCAGTAATCGTATCCCCAACCCGTGTATCTGCTACTTCTTTGATAGAGGCAGTGATAAAACCAATCTCGCCTGGTCCTAACTCATCAACTTGTACCATTTTAGGTGTAAACACCCCAACGCGCTCAACTGGATATTTTGCTCCCGTACCCATCATACGAATGGTTTGGCCTTTTTTTAAAATACCATCTATCACTCGTACCAAAACAATGACACCAAGATATGCATCATACCAGCTATCAACCAACATTGCTTTCAAGGGATTTGCAACATCGCCTGTATGTGGAGGTGGTAATTGTGTAACAATTGCCTCCAAAACATCAGGAACACCCAAACCTGTTTTTGCTGATATTTCTACTGCTTGAGATGTATCAATGCCTATCACATCTTCAATTTGTTCTTTAACACGCTCAGGTTCTGCTGCTGGAAGATCAACTTTATTGAGTACAACAACCAACTCATGGGAATTATCAATGGCTTGATAAACATTTGCTAACGTCTGCGCCTCTACACCTTGGCTTGCATCCACCACCAACAGAGAACCTTCACAAGCTGCCAATGAACGCGAAACCTCATAAGCAAAATCCACATGACCAGGTGTATCCATAAGATTTAAAATATAGGTTTCACCATTCTTTGCCTTATAGTGTAAACGTACCGTTTGTGCTTTAATAGTAATTCCACGTTCACGCTCAATATCCATGGAATCGAGTACTTGTTCTTTCATCTCACGTGTATCAAGTCCACCTGTTATTTGAATCAAACGATCAGCTAAAGTGGATTTGCCGTGATCAATATGCGCCACGATGGAAAAATTACGAATATAATTACGATCTATTGTCATATAAGGCGATTTAGCAAAGAATAATACAAAACGCAAAGACCAATTATGCTCCGGCTTCTATCAAAAGAATATAAACCTAAAAAGCTTCTCAAAACACAACTTTTCATAACCTAAAAAATGAGGCTTTTATTTGCTAAATTAAATCCAACGGTACTAAAATGATATTTTCACATCTTATTTTATGACTCATATGCTGGATAAACCGGCACCATCACACATTTTGCCAACCTCCAATGTTGCAACAATCCTTTACACTTGAAAGAGTTTATAAGAGATATGCCTTTCTTGTACAGTTTTTACCCACATGGACCACCTTCTTGTAACGTGTAAGCAAGTAGATTTGGATTGATTTAATATGAAAACGATTTGAAGTGAGAAAATTTTAATTCAATGTGAATAATTCTATATTATGATTATAAATCAATATGTTATAATATTTATATGATGGGCGTGTATATCACTTAAGCTTGCAATAAAATTCGCAGGAAGTGCTTTTTTATTTATACGCAATAACCTGCTTTTTTAGCAATCTTATATAAAATAACATGAATATCGAGGGAGTTTCTTCTCAATTTTTAAAACTTTAGAAATATGCTCTATTGAGTGATCTTTTTATGTACTTTTTATACAACTCCTTCCTCCGTCCATTAAAGATAAAAAACACCAATCCTCTTCGATTCATTGGATAATGCATTAATTTATAATGATCGTTTATTGTTTTTCAATTTAAATTAAAACTCTGAATATCTCGAGCCTTTCTCATTTTAAATCTTTTCATAGTGAATCAATCAAATTTTTTGCTTCCCCATTATAAAACAGGGCTAGTATATGGATAAAAACGTTTAAGAAATGAGTAAACATGCCTCTCTCTTTTAAATGCCAAAGGCTGTCGTAATATTGAGAACTGACAAAGAAAATGCTAGTGCCTTTTATTTAAGTAAAACGATGATGCTCTGTGGTTTTTCTATACTTCACGCGGACCGTCAATGAATATGATGTATATTAAGAAAATTGTCTTTTTAAAAAACGCGTTAATATACAACATTATGGGAAGCTGCTTTAGGCGTTCTATTTTACGTGAAAAGCGTGATCCCATGAAATAACAAAAGGAATAACGTGCAACGGTGCGTAATTTTTATTATTCAAAAAAATTACCATGGATGTTTTTGAAAATTGTAAAGCTAAATTTAACAATAACAGTAAAGATGAGTGTTGTTTTTTGTCTTTACCACTTCATGCTTTGACTCAATGAAGGTTGGCTTCCCGTTTCAGAGGTTAAGCAAACAGATAAATATTATTACTCCAATTTGCTATACAAAAGCTGGAATAGCTTATAAAGCCTCCTTATCTTCATATTTTAAAAAAGCCTCAAAAATGAAAACTTTGCAAGCAAAAATCTCATGTAATAAAATCATAATAGCAAAGGTGCATAGCTAATCAATTTTTTCAATTGCTTTATTTTTTTTACGCCATTGTGAAGGTTGTAATTCAGCCACAATGATCCCAATCAGAATAAGCAAGCCACCTAATAATGCTAACGGGGATAAATGCTCTCCAGCCAAACGCCCAACAATACCAGCCCATACCGGTTCACCTGCGTAAATGAGTGTTGCACGTGTAGGAGAAATAGACTTTTGTGCCCAATTCATAGCCAATTGAATGATGGCACTCATTAATGCCAATCCGATGCCAATACTAAACCATACCCACGAAAATTCAGGAATGCTTTCACCCATCAAAGGCATACAAGAAAATGAAAAAAAACCACTAAAAAATAACTGAATAATGGTCACACGCCGACTATCAACCTTATTGGCAAAAATTCCGATGAGTATGACTTCTCCAGCAATCGCTAACGCGCCTAACAAAGTCAAAGTTTCGCCTTTTGAAAAATCAAAATTCCCCGGCTTTTGTCCTGAAACAAGAACAAGCCCAATAAAAGCGAAAACAATACCAACCCAACAAGCAAAACGGGGAGGTTTTTTAAAAACAATCCATTGCAAGATTGGAACCATCGGTACATAAAGCGCTGTAATAAAAGCCGACTGACTACTAATAATCGTTTGAAGTCCAGCTGCTTGAAAAGCATAACCTAAAAACATGGCTAAACCAATCGCCATCCCAGCGAAAACTTCATAAACCGTTATACCTTTTATAGAGCGCCAAAAAATTGCTCCACATATAAGAGATGCAATAATAAAACGAAATCCAACAAAAAACAGGGGACCACTATAGCGTACCGCAATATGAATGACTAAAAATGTAATACCCCACAATATTGTTGCAGCAAATATTGCCAATTCTGGCTTACTTAATAAAGGATATTTAAGCTGTTTTATATTTGTCATGAAAGGCTTTCTCCTCCAATTTTCCGCACAATTTATGAAACAATAAGCGTTCCAACTCCCTGTTCGGTAAACAGTTCTAGTAAAACAGAATGAGGAGTTTTACCATTTAAAATGACAACACCTTCCACACCATTTTGAAGGGCTTTTATACAAGTCTCTACTTTTGGAATCATGCCTCCTGAAATTGTCCCATTTTTGATAAGTTTCTCTGCTTCAGAAACTGTCAATTCTTTTAAAAGTTGGCCCTGTTTATCCAAAACACCAGGAACATCAGTGAGAAATAAAAGGCGTTTAGCTTCTAATGCACCAGCAATAGCCCCAGCAAAAATATCAGCATTAATATTATAGGTTTTTCCATCGCGTCCTGGAGCCACAGGAGCAAGAACTGGTATCATTTCAGAACATGCTAAAAGATCCAGCAATGTGCGATCAACTTCAATAGGCTCACCAACAAATCCCAAATCTAAAACACGTTCAATATTCGAATCAGGATCAATGACAGTTTTATAAGCCTTTTCGGCAAAAACCATATTGCCGTCCTTACCACATAATCCTATTGCCCATTCACCCTCTGCATTGATGAGAGCGACAATTTCTTTGTTTATGGAACCGGCCAAAACCATTTCAACGACTTCAACGATCCGCTCGTCGGTTACGCGTAAACCGTTTTCAAATCGTGATTCAATCCCCATTTTCATCAAAATTTCAGCAATTTGAGGTCCTCCACCATGAACAACAACAGGGTTAATCCCCGATTGCTTTAATAGAGCAATATCACGCGCAAATGCTCGCCCCAAGGCAGGATCACCCATAGCATGACCGCCATATTTTACCACAACCGTTTCATTTTCGTATTTTTGCATATATGGTAAAGCAGACGATAGAAATGCTGCTTGTTTTTCTAAAACATCTACAGCACCGTTTTTAGCATCATCCATTAATAGAGCCTCCTCATCACTTTTTACCATCTCTTAGTGGAATTTAGGAAAAGTAATAACGAAATGAAACAAGAAAACAACTTCCTCAAAAAACTGACAGCGAAAAATTAAACAAAACAGGCGTACAAAACGTTATTATTTTATGATTTTATGTATAAAATTGAAAAGCAAAGTTCTGAAAAAATTTTAAAGCTATGCCGTACATTCGACTCGTTAGTTTATGCTTATGGATACTTAACAATGAATAAGAATATATACAACCATTGATTTTGTAAGATAAAAACAAAATTTTCTTATAATAATAAAATAATAATAAAATTAACAGATCACCAAGATAAGAAGTAGATTGACTTAGCTCTGTAACCTTATCCAAGCAATTTTTAAGACTATCAAAAATGCCAAAAATAAAATTGGTTATGAGGAATTGATATTTTATTTGAAAAAGATGGATTGTCTAACAGCTTATTTAGCTACTTCTTGATAGGCTACTACCTATTTGACAGTTTTAGTATAGGGCTTTTAAAAAGACATTTTGAGTAAAACAATAAATACAAAAAATGCTGAATGCATAAAGGCAGTTATCATGACACTGGAAATTAGTCACTCAATTGCGTTCTTCTTGTATGGATAAGCCCTTTTTAAAATATCATAGATACTCAAAAATAAGACTTATCCATAAAACTCGTGAAATGTAAAAAACTATCAGCGGCAGGCACTTACTTACCCTAAATTAATCGTTTCTCTCTTTTCTTTTCAAGAAAAAAATGCTTTTCACAGATGAATAAGACTATAGAAAGCTTAATTAAAATAACCTTCCAAAAGTTTTTTCTAATCTATTCTGAGAACATTCACATATTTAACCAGAAATATTTTCAAAAAATTCCTTCATACGTGAAAAAAAGCCATGTGATTGCGGTGAATTCTCATGATTTGAAAGTTTTTCAAATTTTTGCAATAGTTCACGTTGTTCTTGCGTTAATTTTTGTGGTGTCTCAATCGTGATATGGATGTAAAGGTCACCCCTTGCTTGCTGCCGACGCAACATGGGCATACCCTTACCCTTAAGGCGGAATTGACGTCCATTTTGTGTCCCTTCTGGGATCTTAACACGTGCTTTAACACCATCAAGATCGGAAACTTCAAACTCTCCTCCTAAAGCAGCTGTTACCATTGAAATAGGAACGCGACAGTGAAGATCTGCTCCTTCTCGCTGAAAAAACTCATGCGGTTTAACGGAAAGGAAAATATAAAGATCACCATTGGGGCCACCACGAATACCAGCATCACCCTCACCAGAAAGGCGAATACGCGTTCCATCTTCAATACCAGCTGGAACATTCACGCTCAATGAACGTTTTTTCTCTATGCGTCGTGTCCCCTGACATTTTGGGCATGGATCCGTAATAGTTTCACCACGTCCATGACATGAAGGACATGTTCGCTCAATAGAAAAGAAACCTTGTGCAGCACGCACACGACCAGATCCATGACATGTTCCACAAACTTGCGGCTTAGAACCCTTTCTCGCTCCTGATCCTTCACAAACATCGCACGTAACGGAACTGGGAATAGTAATTTCTGCAGTTTTTCCTGAAAATACCTCTTCTAAGGTTATTTCCATATTATAACTCAGATCTGCACCACGTTCGCGACCATCACCACGCTTACGGTGCGCACCTCCCATAATTTCGCCAAAAAAATCTTCAAAAATATCAGCAAATCCACCACCAGCAGCAAAACCTCCAAAGGGATTTGCTCCTCCTTGACTACCGCTATTTTCAAAAGCCGCATGACCAAATCGATCATAAGCAGCACGCTTTTGGGGATCTTTGAGGACTTCGTAGGCTTCGCCAATTTCTTTGAATTTTCGCTCTGCCTCTTTATCCCCGGCGTTGCGATCAGGATGATATTGCATTGCCAACTTACGAAAAGCAGATTTCAACTTTTTATCATCACATTCACGAGTCACGCCAAGAATTTCATAATAGTCAACCTTCATCATGTATTCCTGATAATTTCTCTGTCATCCATCTTATGGATAAGATTGCTTTTAATTTATATTTTTAGCAACAAAGTTGCAACTCACTCAAATAATAAAGCCCAGCCTTATATTTCAAAGGCCGGGTTTATAAATTAATCAACACACATGCTGACACTATTTCTTCTTATCATTAACTTCTTCAAAATCAGCATCAACAACATCATCATTCTTTGCATCTGTTTCAGTGTCAGCGCCCGCTGCTTGTGAGGCTTCATACATAGCCTGTCCAAGCTTCATACTGACTTCAGCTAATTTTTGCATCTTTGTTGTTACTTCTTCAGTATCACTGCCTTCAAGCGCAGATTTCAAATCAGATATTGCTGTTTCAATCTGTCCTTTTTCTTCAGCTGATACTTTATCGCCATATTCACTGAGTGACTTTTCAGTTGAATGAATAAGAGCTTCCGCTTGATTTCTGGCTTCAACACCTTCACGGCGTTTTTTATCCTCAGCTGCATGCTCTTCCGCATCCTGTACCATTTTTTCAATATCAGCATCACTTAAACCACCTGATGCCTGAATACGAATTTGATGCTCTTTACCAGTTCCCTTATCTTTGGCCGAAACATTAACAATACCATTCGCATCAATATCAAAAGTAACTTCAATTTGAGGTATACCACGTGGTGCTGGAGGAATACCAACAAGATCAAATTGAGCCAATAACTTATTATCGCTCGCCATTTCCCGTTCACCTTGGAAAACACGAATGGTCACAGCACTCTGGTTATCATCAGCTGTTGAAAAAACTTGAGATTTTTTTGTTGGGATAGTGGTATTACGCTCAATGAGACGTGTGAAAACACCACCCAAGGTTTCGATCCCCAAGGATAAAGGTGTTACATCTAGAAGCAAAACGTCTTTGACATCGCCTTGCAATACACCCCCTTGAATGGCAGCACCCATTGCAACAACTTCATCAGGATTAACGCCTTTGTGTGGATCCTTACCAAAGAAGCTTTGCACGACTTGCTGAATCTTGGGCATACGTGTCATACCACCCACTAAAACAACTTCGTCAATCTCACCGGCCTTTAATCCAGCATCTTTTAACGCAGCTTTACAAGGCTCGATGGTGCGCTGCACTAAATCGTCAACCAGAGATTCAAATTTTGCCCGAGTCAATTTCATTGTTAAGTGCTTGGGACCTGATTGATCTGCCGTGATAAATGGTAAATTGATTTCTGTTTGCTGTGACGAAGAAAGCTCAATTTTTGCTTTTTCTGCCGCTTCTTTTAAGCGCTGTAAAGCTAATTTATCATTTTTCAGATCAATTCCTTGCTCTTTCTTAAACTCATCGGCAAAATAACCGACCAAGCGCATATCAAAGTCTTCACCCCCTAAAAACGTATCTCCATTGGTTGATTTAACTTCAAAAACGCCATCTCCAATTTCAAGTACTGAAATATCAAATGTACCACCACCAAGGTCGTAAACAGCAATTGTCTTTCCGTCTTTTTTGTCCAAACCATAAGCTAAAGCAGCAGCAGTGGGCTCATTAATAATCCGTAAAACTTCAAGTCCAGCAATTTTACCCGCATCTTTAGTCGCTTGACGTTGCGCATCATTAAAATAAGCAGGAACAGTAATAACCGCTTGTTCAACTTTTTCACCCAGATAAGATTCTGCTGTTTCCTTCATCTTTTGCAAAATCATAGCTGAAATTTGCGATGGAGAATATTTCTTACCCGCTTCTTCAACCCATGCATCACCATTGTCACCTTTAACAATTTTATAAGGCACAAGTGCTTTATCTTTTTCAACCATAGGATCATCAAAACGACGCCCTATCAAACGTTTAACTGCAAAAACTGTCCCTTCGGGATTTGTTACCGCCTGCCGTTTAGCAGGCTGTCCAACAAGCCGCTCTCCCCCATCAGTAAAGGCAACAACGGAAGGTGTTGTTCGTGCTCCTTCTGAGTTCTCGATAACCTTTGCGTTTTTGCCATCCATAACAGCCACACAAGAGTTCGTTGTCCCCAAATCAATACCAATTACTTTTGCCATATTATAATCTCCATTCAGCAAGCTACCTCAACCTTCATAAAGCATCTTTTTAAGACAGCTCCTCATAACACTCAAAGCCCATACATTGCTTCAAGCAACATAAAATAATAAAAAATTGCAAGTCGCAATAAGCCTTGCTGCCTCGTATATAAGAACAGGCTTTTATTGCTACAAGAGAATAATGAGAGAAACATCTCCAAAATAAAAAATTTATTTTAAAATAGGCGCTTTAATGACCCATAAATACCATATTTATGAGAAACTTGAGATCATAATATATTTTTCTTGCAATTCTCAATAAATATATCTTTCTATAAAAATTAAAAAAACAAAAGAGTGATTGCACTCTCGCTCTTGATCTTCTCATCATTAATAAAATGATACTCACGTAAAAGCTTTTTAAAAGGCGAATAATTTATATCACGAATATTATAAATTTTCCTTGGACTAAAATAGTCATCATATCTAATGCTCATATCAGTAGAGGTATTATCTATCGATCTCCTTTCAAAAATTCTCCTTTTAACGGTCTCATTGTTTACTGCTATTTGAAAGATGTGTTTTAAACTCACCTAAAGCGTTTTTTCTTAACTGTATAATTTTGAACTTGAAAATATATAAAAATGCCTCTGTATAAATGCTTTAAAATACCAAGAGCTTTCGTAATATTAAAAATTGGTAAAGTAGTTGATGATTGCTCTGTGTTATATATTTATTAAGTAAAATAGTAGTGCATCATAGATTTTATACCATTTACAAACACTATTATGAGATGAACACGGAAGCGTTAAGAGGTGTGTTGTCATTGTAAACCTTATTGTCTTCCTTTAAAATCAAAGAATTCTATGATTTTTATTCTCATATTCAAATCAATTTCATTTTAGCATTTCTTTCTTTTATTTTAAATAAAAGCTCTGCTAAAATGAAAAGTTATTCAAAGTGTGAATCTTATGAAGGAGGGTAAATCAATGATGACATCTATTATTAAGAAAATAACAAATCTTATCTTTAAGAATATAATAAATACACAATATCCATACAAAAAGGTTATCATAAATATCGTGTGTGCTCTTCTCTTTGCTGGTATAACCCTGCCTGCAGGTGCTCAGCAATATCAACTTGGCGACATAGAAATTCTCAATCCTTGGACACGCGAAACACTTAGAGGTATAAGAGTTGGTAGCGGTTATCTCTACATTATTAATCACAGCAATACCCCAGACCGTTTGGTTTCTATTTCCACAAACGGAGTAAAAAAAACAGAGATACACTCTATGGCTGTCGTTAATGATATTATGAAAATGGAAAAAATGCACAATGGCATTGAAATTCCGGGAAATGGCGAAATCACGCTTAAGCCTGGCGGTGATCATATTATGTTTATGGGGCTTTCACAACCATTCAAGTTAGGTGATAAAATTAGCGCAAAATTGACATTTGAGAAAGCAGGAACGATTGATGTTGATTTCTCTGTAAACGCTATGAAAGCACCATCACCTTCTAAATCCTCTCCTAGCCACTAAGCTCCTTTTTTATAATACACACTCTTAAAATGAAGAAGCGTGAAATTTTTGTACGCTTCTTTATTTTTTGTTTAATGCCATCAGTAAAAAATTCTCCCCTTTGATGAATTAACTATGGTCAATTTCAGGAATACGTAAAACTTGTCCAGGATAAATTTTATCGGGAGATTTTAGCATTGGCTTATTGGCTTCAAAAATAAACGTGTTTTTATTACCTTGCCCTTTTCCATAAACCTCTTCAGCAATTTTCCAAAGATTATCACCAGATTTAACCTCATAAAAGCGAGAAGGTTTTCTGGGCGTTGTATCTATAACCTTTAATTGATCAACATCTACAGAAGAGATACCTTGTGAATTGCCAACAACCAGCAGTGCTTTTTCAAGTGTTTCCCTGTCTGGAACTTCACCGCTTAAAATAGCTTTACCGTCTTCAACTTGAATATTTACTTTTTCTGTACCGAGTTGAAAATGATCAAATGCTGTCTTAAAATCTTTTTCTTTTGGTTCATGGTCCCCAATACCTAACTTTTCCCCTACAGTTTTAATAAAATTAAAAAATCCCATTACAACCTCCTTTCGTGTAGCAGAAACAAATTTTTGTGCATATATTGCCACATTCTTTTCTTTGCTCTTAAAACACATAGGCAGATTTTCTAAACTTCAACAATCAAAACTATACCTGTTCAATTATGGGACAAATACAATAATAAACTTTGTAATAAACCTTGATAAAAAAAGCCTTTATGAAAATTTTCTCTCAAACGAAGGGATCTTAATAGACGTAGAAACATTATAAATTATGAAAGCAAAACAAGATTTTACAGTAATGACAAAAGGTTTTTTACTTTGCTACAATTTGTATCATATTTGTTTTGCAAAAAAAATATGAACTCCCATATAAATAAGTGTGGGTAATTTGCTACCACAGCAATAGAAAGGTCTAAGAAACCATGAAAGATACACCAACAATCACACAAACGATTGTACTTGTTGATGATGATCGCAATATTTTGACGTCTTTATCTTTTGCGCTTGAGACAGAAGGCTATCGAGTTGAAAGCTATACAGATGGAGCATCCGCACTCAAGGGTCTTACACTTCACCCTCCACACTTAGCTATTTTTGATATTAAAATGCCCCGAATGGATGGGATGGAACTCTTGCGTCGTTTACGTCAAAAATCTGATCTTCCAGTTATTTTTCTTACCTCTAAAGATGATGAAATTGATGAATTATTTGGTCTCAAAATGGGAGCTGATGATTTTATTACTAAACCTTTCTCCCAACGTCTTCTCATTGAACGCGTGAAAGCTATTTTGCGCCGTTCTAATGCACGTAACCAACCACTTTCTACAGGAACTTCTTCCACCTCTTCTCTCAAACGTGGAGATCTTGTGATGGATCAAGAACGCCACACCTGTACATGGAAAGATAAACCTGTTATTTTAACCGTTACGGAGTTTTTGATTCTGCAAACCTTAGCACAAAGACCAGGAGTTGTAAAAAGTCGTGATGCTTTAATGGATGCTGCCTATAGTGATCAAGTCTACGTAGATGATCGCACCATTGATAGTCACATTAAACGTCTGCGTAAAAAGTTTAAACAAGTGGATGATGATTTTGCAATGATTGAAACACTTTATGGTGTAGGTTATCGTTTCCACGAGGTATAAAACTACTTTGTCGCAAAAATTTGAACGGCAATCAAATCGATGACAGACAATTCTCAACTGGAAACTTTACAAAAAACAACCGTTAATGGTACATCCTCAACGCCATTTCTTATGTTTGCCCGTTTGCATCTCCGAACACAACGTCTCTTTAGACAATTGCTTTTTTCCAGCCTCACACGTCGCATTGTTATATTAAACATTGCTGCCCTTGCCATTTTAGTTACAGGCATTTTATACCTTAACCAATTTCGCGATGGTTTAATTGAAGCAAAAATTAAAAGTTTATGTACCCAAGGAAAAATTATTGCTGGGGCTATTGCTGCTTCTGCAACAGTAGATACAAATTCTATCCTCATTGATCCCCAAAAACTCTTAGAGTTACAGACTGGTGAAAGCGTTACACCCGCCCCTCAATCAACCGATTCTTGGGATTTCCCTATTAACCCTGAGCAAGTTGCCCCTCTTTTACGGCGTCTCATCACACCTAAAACGACAAGAGCACGTATCTATGATCGTGATGCTACTCTCCTTCTTGATTCGCGCGTTCTTTATTCTAGTGGAGAAGTTTTTAGTTATGATTTACCCCCACTTAAAACAGAACAAAGCATGTGGGATCGCCTTACTTCATGGTATTCAAGCACATTTTATGGCAAAGGTATTGCTCTTGACAGAGAACAAACAAAAACCAGTGGTATTGCTTATCCAGAAGTGTACCGCGCATTAAACGGATCTCTTGCTACGGCTAAAAGACGCAACAGACAAGGTCAATTAATTGTTTCTGTTGCCGTTCCTGTGCAACGCTATCGCGCAGTGGTTGGAGCTCTTCTTCTTTCAACCACTGGTTCTGATATTGATAACATTGTAAAAGGTGAAAGACTGGTTATCTTTAAAGTTTTTGCCGTTGTAGGCAGCGTACTTTTGGTTCTTTCTCTCTTTTTGGCCCATACGATTGCCCATCCATTAAGTAAATTATCTGCCTCGGCTAATCGAGTGCGTAATGGCAATAATCAGCGTGTAGAAATTCCTGATTTTTCAATGCGTGAAGATGAAATTGGTCACCTTTCAACCTCTATTCGTGATATGACTAATGCCCTTTATATGCGTATTGAAGCCATTGAACGCTTTGCTGCTGATGTAAGCCACGAATTAAAAAATCCTCTCACCTCTCTACGCAGTGCTGTTGAAACGCTCCCTCTGGCTAAAAATGAAGAAGCACAAGAGAAATTGCTTGAAATTATTCAACATGATGTGCGCCGTCTTGATCGGTTGATTACAGATATTTCTGATGCATCGCGGCTCGATGCAGAGCTTGCACGAGAAACCGCAGAGATTGTTGATATGACACCGCTTTTGGAAAGTCTTGTTCATGCTGTTCAGGAAGTGTATCGTAATACGCAAACCATTGACATAAGCCTTAATATTGTCCCACGTCCTCATGGAAAAGCCTATCTTGTATTGGGACATGAACTCCGTTTAGGGCAAGTGATTTCAAACCTTCTTGAAAATGCACGTTCTTTTATTCCTCGGAATCGTGGCAAAATTTGCATTACTATGAAAAGTCATGCTTCAACCCTTATTTTAACCATTGAAGATAATGGCCCAGGTATTCGTTCAGAAAATATTGAACGCATTTTTGAGCGTTTTTATACAGATCGACCAAACGAAGATGCTTTTGGACAAAACTCTGGACTTGGCCTTTCTATTAGTCGGCAAATCATCGAGGCTCATAATGGGACAATTACAGCCGAAAATATTATTGATCCTACACTTGGAAAGTGTAAAACTGGTGCACGTTTTATTATTATGCTTCCCCTCGCTAAATAAATCTTTTATCCAAAGTAAAAGACATGAAAACAAAATGTGAAATACTCCACGCAAATTGCCTTCAATTAGGCGGCAAGGGGCTGTTAATTATAGGTCCATCGGGATCAGGAAAATCAACCCTTACCCTTTCTTTGCTCGACCGTGCTGAGTGGTCAAAACGTGAAGCGAAGCTTATTAGTGATGATTATACAATGTTGCGTGCGGAAAATGGAAAGCTTCACGGATACACTCCTGATAATTTAGAGGGCGGTATCGAGATTCGTGGCGTTGGTCTTTATATGATAGAATTTGAAAAGCACACAACTATCGATTGTGTTATTTTTCTCGGTCCGGAATATGAACGTTTTTCCACAAATAAAACTTTTCAATTTGAAAATTTGCACATTCCTCTTTTAAAACTTCCCTCTCTTCGTGAAGCCGATTGTACAGCCATTTGTCAAGCTATTGAAGCATTTTTGTTTAGAAAAATATGGCAAAAATCTGTCTAATTTTTTTCTAAAGATAAAAAAATCACTATTTTTGCCTTTTTTTTGCAAATTTTTCTTGGCAGCAAGACAAAGCCTTGTAAAATGTGTTTCCCACCAATATGGTCGGATCTTATTAGTTAACAGGAGTTTGCGTAAATGATTGGACTCGTGCTTGTAACGCACGGTGAGCTGGCTGTCGAATTTTTACATGCCGTGGAACATGTTGTTGGAGTACAAGAAAAGTTCGCAACAATATGCGTTTATCCCGATGACGATATAGATCAGCGCCGAGGTGATGTTATAGCCGCAGTAACCGATACAGATACGGATCATGGCGTAATCATATTAACAGATGTGTTCGGTGGAACACCATCGAATATAGCTGTTCCTGCTATTGAAAAAGGACGCGTTGAAATGATTGCGGGTGTTAATTTGCCCATGCTTATTAAACTGATTTCTATTCGCAAATGTCCTGATATTTCATTATCAGACGCGTTAAGAATAGCACAAGAAGCAGGGCGTAAATATATTAATGTACCAAGTATGATTTTATAGCGGATAATAAAATACCAATGTTTTCCAAAGATACCCTCCCATGTATAAGTCGTCATTTCAATATCTGTAATAAACGTGGCTTGCATGCACGTGCTTCTGCAAAATTTGTACAAACTGTTGACAATTTTAATGTTACTGTTGAAGTTGAAAAGGATGGAAAAATCGTTGGTGGATCATCAATTATGGGACTTATGATGCTAGCGGCTTCATCCGGTTGCAACCTCACCATTCGTGTTTCAGGACCAGAAGCAACAGATGCTCTTAATGCTCTTGAAAAGCTTATCAATAACAACTTTGGAGAAGAAAACTAGCGCTTTCTCACCATAAATAAGGATGATGATTCTTAGAAAATAGGAACTTTCCATCATTATTTTGAATTTTAATTTCTCTTCCCACTTTTATACCAATATTCATATCCATTATGGATTAGCATAATTATCATAAATGTAAAAGCTTATAGTAATTTTATTATACTGGAGTTTTTCCTTCCTTTCCTAACATTATTTGATCAATTTGAATAGTTTTGCGTATTACGGCTATTACCCGACTTAATCGTATAATTAAATCTTTACAGAAAAAGAGAACTCTTCACCTTGTATTAGAATATGCTTTATTTTAAGCTAAAGATAGATGTCAAAATAATTTAGCACATCAAAAATCTATCAACTTTTCTTATTTTCTGCTAAATTTGTAGTCTTTATAATACACAAGGAATCTTCCATTGCACATCATTGTGATACAGCTCATGAAAACGCAATTCTTATCGATATCATAACCATTTTTTAAAACGAATAAGCTTTGTACGCTCATAATTATAGTAAGCATTTTTTAGACATTCTTTTTCAATACTATTGCCTTATTTTCTATGGTACATGCCTCGCCCTTATTATCTATATTGCGCTTTGGATAGCCTCTTTCATTATAAGGAGATAATATTATGGGTCGTCTATTTAGTGCCCTTCAGATTCCTCAACAAACAACACAACAACTTGTATCGTTGCAAAATGGCTTACCAAAAGCGCAATGGATCAACCCGCAAAATTTTCACGTCACCTTATCTTTTTTCGGTGAAGTTGAAAGTGCTACCGCAGATGCACTTATGCACGCCTTTGATACAATAAAGCTCTCTCCTTTTATGCTACAAATAGATGGTTTTGATATTTTTGGTTCAGAAAATACTGCCCCCTCTCTTGTTATTCGCATTAAACCTTGTAAAGCTCTCAATCTTCTACACGAAAAGATGCAATCTATCCGTAGCCATTTAGGTCTAACACCTGATGAAAGAGAATTTACTCCACATATTACTATTGCGCGACTGCTTGATACTAAACCTGAAGACCTTGTTCCTTATCTGTTCTTTCGAAGGAATTTTTCATTTCCTCCTTTTGAGGTCGATCACTTTGTTTTATTTTCATCGTCATCTCCCTCAAGCGAGGCCGTGTATCTTATAAAAGGAAGTTGGGCACTTCAAAGATAAAAGGGTGTTTATAACACCCTTTAAAAACTCTTTGAGAAAAGACCTCATATATGTGTAATTGCAGGGAATACTGCATTTTATGTTGGAGATTTATTATTGATGTGTTTTAAGCAGAATCAGTTTCAACAGAAGCTTCTTTTGCTCCTCCTTTGGCTACACCAACTATAGCTGGACGTAACACCCTTTCCCCGATAATATAGCCTGCCTGAACAACTTGTTGAACAGTATTATCTGGAACATCGGCATTAGGAATTTCAAACATCGCTTGATGAAAATGAGGATCAAATTTTTGCCCCTCTGGATGGATTTTTTGCACCCCATGACGTTCTAATGCTGCCATCATGGCACGTTCAGTCATTTCAACACCTTCTGCCAATGATTTCAAACCAGCATCACTTTCCCGCGCCCCTTCTGGAATAGCTTCCAAAGCACGATTGAGATTGTCAGAAACCGATAACATATCCCGTGCAAAATTAGCAATGGAATAAGCCTTTGCATCCGCCACATCTCGCATAGTACGGCGTCGAAGATTTTCCATATCTGCAACAAGACGTAAAAGCTGATCTTTCAGTTCTTTATTTTCATCCTGCAAAGACGCTAAAAGATCACTAACCTCATTGCTTTCTTTTTCAACGTCTTCGTGTTCCTCTGTTTTATGTGTTTTTAAAAATTCATCGGCTGCCTGTTTAAGTGTATTACGATCAGCTGGATTTTTTAAATCACAATTTTCAAATGAAGCGTCAGTAAATTTGTTTTTTTCATCAGACATAAAAATTTTATTCCTTCATAAGATTCGTTATTCTCGATATCGAAATTCTACAGACAAAAATCAAGGGGTATCGATGTATATAATACAATGAGCTTCTATAGTACAAATACTTACCTGCATCGTTTTAACGCAATAACTGTGACACAAGTTGAGCTGTATAATCAACCATGGGCACAATCCTTGCATAATTAAGCCGTGTAGGACCAATAACGCCTAAAGCACCAATGACTCTTTGTTGTGAATCACGATAAGGTGCTACAACTAAAGAAGAACCAGAAAGTGAAAATAACTTATTTTCTGAACCAATAAAAATTCGAACCCCAGAACCTTCATCCGTTAAATCGAGAAGCTGTGCCATACTCTCACGCGTTTCAAGATCATCAAACAAATGGCGTAATCGTTCTAAATCTTCTTCTGCTTTCACATCTTCAAGTAAATTGCTACGCCCGCGAACAATGAGGTGTATTTTATGATCAGCACCTTCTCCTCCCCAAAGAGCTAATCCCGTTTCAACAAGATGATGCGATAAATCATCAAGTGCAGCCCGTGTTTCTGAGCATAAACGTGCAATTTCCTCTTTAGCTTCACTCAATGTTCGCCCCTGAATATGAGCATTGAGAAAATTCGTTGCCTCCGTCAGTTGTGCATGGGTAACCCCCTCTGGCAAATGAACAATACGATTTTCAACTTCACCTTGTTGAGTCACCAAAACGGCAAGAGCGTGCTCCCTATCAAGGCGCACAAATTCAATATGTTTCAATGTTCCTTCTTGTTTTGTTGCTAAAACAAGCCCTGCCCCACGTGAAAGATCTGAAAGAACTCGGCTTGCTTGAACAAGAAAATGTTCAACCGATTGTGCATGACCAGCCTCTTTGACTTGCATTTCAATATTTTCTCGCTCTTCGTTTGGCAAATCACCTGCTTCCATAAATGCATCCACAAAAAAGCGTAAACCTGATTGTGTCGGCATTCGTCCCGCAGAAACATGTGGTGCATAAATCAAACCGAGATGTTCAAGATCACTCATCACATTGCGAATCGTCGCAGGCGATAATGTCTGTCGTAAAAGCCGTGAAAGATTGCGTGACCCTACAGGTTCACCATCATTAAGATAAGCTTCAACAATATGGCGAAAAATATCACGTGAACGTTCATCAAGATATTTTAGTTCATTATCAATAGTTTTGTGCTTCATCACAATTGTTTCACTACTTTTAAAATCCTCATCTCTTATATAAGTTTTGCCAAGGTTTGGTCAAATAGTCTAAAGTAGTATAAAAGCATATTATCCTATTGAGCCGTAAAATGCTACCTTTCAGAATGATGATTGATAAATTACGCAGGAGGTATTTTTTGTTAGAGTGTGTGAAAAATATTTAAGATTAAGAGTTGATCTATAAAGTGGTCTACTGTAGAGACTTTCCAAGAGAATCTGGATTGTTTAAAAACCGCTGTAAATAAAAAATTTCACCCTTTAGAGCAAGCCGGAAATTGGAAATTTACCATAAAAATGCTATTATAAAAAAGACATGTCCTTCATATCTTTGCAAGGTTATCTTTATACAAGATAAAAAATTTTATTGGAATAAAATATCATAAAACGTGTAAAATAATCATATCATGTAAAATTAAGCAGAATGTGTGTATATGAGTATTTAAGCTGGTTTTTAGCACAAAAATAGTTCCCCTTTCATTTTTGGAGAAATCTATATGAGAAGCATAGCAGATAAAAAACTTGTCATTGCTACACATAACACCGGCAAATTGCATGAAATCACTACTTTAATTACGCCTTTCGGTTTAATAATACAATCGGCAAAAGAACTGGGCTTGCCAGAACCAAAAGAAACGGGAAAAACATTTGAAGAAAATGCTTATATTAAGGCTTTTTCAGCAGCAAAAAAGACAGGACTTCCTGCCCTTTCTGATGATTCAGGCTTAGAGGTAGATGCATTGGAGGGTGCGCCAGGCGTTTATACCGCTGATTGGGCAATTCAAGCCGATGGCACACGTAATTTTCCAAAAGCTATGAAAAAAATAGAAAATGAACTCCAAAAAGTCGGAGCGCGAGAAAAAAGCCAACGAAAATGCCGTTTTATATCCGTCATTTGCATTGCATGGCCTGATGCTCATGCAGATTACTTCCGCGGATGCGTTGAAGGAACATTCTTTTGGCCTCCACGGGGCGACAAAGGCTTTGGTTTTGATCCTATTTTTTTACCAGATGGATATGAAAATACCTTTGGAGAAATGTCAACAGAGCAAAAACACAACTGGAAATGTAATGATATTCCCCCTCTTTCACATCGCGCACGTGCTTTCAAACTTTTGGCAGAAAACCTTTTAGCATTCTCATGAATGAACCTTTTGGCATTTACATTCATTGGCCCTTTTGTGCAGCTAAATGTCCTTATTGTGACTTTAATTCGCATGTTCGCATCCATGGTGTTGATCAACCACGTTTTGTCACCGCCTTTAAGCGCGAAATAGAAACGCAATACCACAAAATAGGCCCACGCCATATTACAAGTATTTTTATTGGTGGGGGAACTCCTTCTCTTATGGAGCCGCGAACTGTCGATGCCCTATTGCAAGCACTTGCAAAAAAATGGGTAGTCGATGATAAAGTTGAAATTACATTAGAAGCTAATCCATCCAGTGTGGAGGTAGAACGCTTTCGTGGATACCGTGCAGCAGGTGTTAATCGCTTATCTCTAGGGATACAAGCGCTCAATGATAAAGCATTGCGCAAACTTGGCCGACTCCATAATGTGGAACAAGCTCTTTGTGCCATTGCTTTAGCACGGCAAATTTTTCCACGTTTATCCTTTGATCTCATTTATGCCCGCCCCGAACAAACCCTTGAACAATGGAAATCTGAACTTGTACAAGCAATTGATTTGGCAGCGGACCATCTTTCTCTTTATCAATTGACGATCGAAGAAGGAACTGCCTTTAAATGGCTTCATGATGCAGGAAGACTTATCCTTCCCCCATCAGAGTTAGCAGCAGATCTGTATCATCTTACCCAAGAAATAACGGCACTGCATGGACTTCCTGCCTATGAAATCTCAAACCATGCAATGCTCGGTGCTGAATCAGCACACAATCTTCTTTATTGGCGCTATCACCAATATGCAGGCTTTGGTCCAGGAGCACATGGACGTTTCATTGAGCACGCACCGAATCATTCCTCTGCCTGTTCAAAAACATTGTCATCACATCTTGAAAACCGCGAACGTTATGTCACAATAAATGAAAAGCATCCCGAACAGTGGCTTAATTTGGTAGAAACAACAGGACATGGCTGTATTGAAACGGAACATTTAACCACTGAACAACAGGCAAATGAAATGCTCCTTATGGGATTACGCCTTTGCGAAGGCTTAGAACTTATACGCTATGAAACCTTAAGCCCTAAACGCATCCCAATGGAAAAACTGATCGATTTACAACAACAAGGGTTGGTAGAAATGGTAGGAAACCAGCGTTTGAAAGCCACGGCTAAAGGACGCATCCTTCTTGATCACATCATCAGCCAACTGGCAATATGATTTTAACCTGTTATCATATCAATTGTGACACATTTACGGTTTTCAATTTGAGGTGAAGATGCTTTTGAGAAAGCAATTGCTTCTCACCGCAAAAAATCAACAATGAAACGTTCATAAACAGCCGTGAGAGTCTCCAGCGCATCAAGCGTTACACATTCATCCACCATATGCATCGTTTGCCCCGGTAAACCAAATTCAACCACTGGGCAATAATCTTTAATAAACCGCGCATCCGAAGTCCCCCCCGAAGTTGAACATTCTGGTATATTCCCTGTCACACCTTCAATAGCATTGGATAAAGTTTTAACGAGTTTATCATTTTTGGTCAAAAAAACATCTCCCAAACTTGGAATCCATTCAAGCTGATAGTAGGGTAATTGATCATTCTTATTTTTTGGCTGCACCAAAGCAAGGCGTTTTTCAATTTCTGTCATAAGCGTTTCTTTTGTCCAAAGATCATTGTAGCGTATATTAAAACGGATTGTTGTTTGCGCTGGAATAACGTTCACCGCGGGATTCCCCGTATCGATGGTTGTTAATTCCAAATTACTTGGTTGAAAATTTTCTGTACCTTGATCTAAGGCTTTTAGTGTCAATGCTTGAATAAGCTTATTTACTAAAGGCAATGGATTGGCTGCCCGCTCAGGAAAAGCAACATGACCTTGGCGACCTCTCACGGTAATGATACCAGAAATCGATCCGCGGCGACCAATTTTGATGACATCCCCAACAGTTTTTACGCTTGTTGGTTCTCCGACAAGAGCTGCAGTCCATTTTTCCCCTTTTTGCTCTGCCCATTTCAGAAGTTTTACCGTACCATTAAGTGCAGGACCTTCTTCGTCACCAGTGATCAAAAGGCTTATTGTTCCTTTAATAGACTGTTTTTCTAGAACTCGAGCCAACGCCGCAATAAAACAAGCGATTCCGCCCTTCATATCAACAGCACCCCGCCCATATAATTTTCCCTGATCTATGACAGCTTCAAAAGGTGAATAGGTCCATTCATCCAATGCGCCTGGTGGTACGACATCTGTATGACCTGCAAACATAAGATGGGGTCCTTCATTTCCCATTTTTGCATAAAGATTTTCAACATTATCTGTATTTTTATCCGTAAAAATAGGGCGCTCAACATGAAATCCCATTTTTTTCAAAAATTGCTCCAAAGTTGATAAAGCCCCTGCTTCATGAGGTGTAACAGAAGGACAACGGATAAGTCTTTGTAATAGCTGAAGTGGATCTGTAAGAACAGGCATAAGCTCCCCTTCCCATTTTTTTATAAGTTATCGGAACTTAAGGTTATTACGCTGAATTACAAAAAAGATAAAGCAAAAACATTGAAGACACTCAGCAAACCAAGCAGGGGAGAACAATCGTGCTGAGAGCTTCAATGGCTTCCTCATTATGCATGAGCAAGTACACACACAACAAAACACTCGACAAAAAGTTCCGTTAAATATTGCCTTCATTGGAAAGCTTTTTACGCCTTTAAATTATATGAATCAAAATTAATTGCGTGCAATCTATGAGCATTTTCCTTCAACCAAGCACGATACGTTTTACTATCAGGACATAGTTCTTCACAAAGAGCCCAAAATCTTGGACCGTGATTCATTTCAACAAGATGAGCAACCTCATGAGCAACAACATATTCCACAACTTCTTTTGGTGCCATAACAAGGCGCCAAGAAAAAGAAAGACGCTTATCTATTGAACAAGACCCCCAACGACTTCTCGTATCTTTATAACAAATTGATTTGACTTTACGCTCTACTTTATGGGCATAATGTGCCACCAAAGGTGTTATAATACGTGCTGCTTGTTTTTTCAAAACGTCAGCAACACGCCTTGGCAAATATTCTAATTGACCATAAACGATAATTTGAGGTTCTTGTTCTGCATCTCCTGCAATAATTTCCGTCACCCCACGTCCTTCTCTATGCTTTATGGAATGGCAAACACCCAATAAAGGAATCGTTGCCCCCTCTTTGAGATAAGCATTTTCATGAGAGATTTGTACACGAGCAAGACGTGCCTCAATCCAAGACCGATGCTTTTCAATAAAACTTTGAATCGTACAGAGACTTATCGCTGGTGGTGTTGTTACACAAATCCTCTCTCCGCTCGCATCAATACGTAAGGTAAGACGGCGCGCGCACTTATTTTCCCGCACCCGTACAGGTACAGAGCGATCAGAAAAAATAAAATGCTGTTTAGAAATGCTCATATATTTTTATCTTCATCAATAAATGTACCCCTTATTTTGCATTAATCTGATTAATAAAAGATCTCAATACCGTTTCGAGGCAATCTAAATCTTGCGGACGAGAAAAGCGATGACCTGCATCACGAACAAGTGTCAATGTTACATCATGGAGAGGTAAATGATCAAGTAAAGTCAATGTATGCTGATAGGGAATATCTTCATCTTCCATCCCTTGTAGAATATGGACTGGACACCCAACATCAATGCATCCTTTCATAACACAATTTTCGCGTCCATCTTCAATCAATGTTTTTGTAAAGGGCATTGGCTCTGTATCATCAACTGCAGGTCGTTCAATATAGCCTTTTTCCTCCAAAATCTTCCATTCTTCTGAGCCTAATTTTGGTTCCACCAATGTTTGTGTAAAATCAGGTGCTGGAGCAATCAATATCATGCCAGCAAGCTTCTTATTTTTCTGTGCTAGCATCATAGCAAGCTTTAGCGCAATCCACCCGCCCATAGAGGTGCCAATCAAAATTTGTGGCCCCTCACAATAATTTTCAAAAACCGCTAAACTTTCTTTAACCCAGCGTGAAATCGTTCCTTGAAAAAAATCACCTTCAGATTCTCCATGTCCAGAGTAATCAAAACGTAAGCAGGACAAATCATTCTTCTGAGCAAAACTATCAACCAACATCGCCTTATCCCCTGACATATCGGACAGATAGCCATGAAGCCAAACTAAACCTAGAGAATGGCTGCCTTTGCGATAACGTACTGCAAGTGCGGTGTTCTCAAACGAAAAAAACTGACAAGGAATATTTTGATCCATGATTCTTTAATCCTCCATAAAACAATTCCTTTAAATTAAGAGAAAAACTTTTATAATCTAAATCATTCCAAAAAGTAATAAATCAAATAATGAAAAAGACACGAATTATAGTTGTTTTTAGGTGCATAATTGTATATTAAATTAACTGTAGTTGAATCAAAATTAAGGAGCATAAACCATTCGTAAACCGTTTAAAATGACACCTACCCAAAAAGACGGACCACGTTCAAATCAGGATATCCGAGTACCTCATGTTCAGCTTATCAATGATGAGGGACAACATCAGGGGGTTGTTGGGATACAAGAAGCTCTTGCTATGGCTGCAGATGCGGGGCTTGATTTGGTTGAGATTGTACCAAATGCGGAGCCACCCGTATGTAAAATCATCGATTTGGGCAAATTAAAATATCAAACCCAAAAAAAAGCTGCTGAAACACGTAAGAAGCAAAAAGTCATCGAAATCAAAGAGATTAAGATGCGCCCAAATGTTGATGTCCATGATTATGGAGTCAAACTCAAGGCTGTTCATCGCTTTATTGATCATGGTGATAAAGTAAAGATTACTTTGCGTTTTCGTGGTCGTGAGATGGCTCACCAAGATCTTGGATTAAAGCTTCTTCAGCGTGTGAAAGAAGATACAAGTGAAATTGCCAAAATTGAATTGGAGCCAAAGCTTGAAGGCCGGCAAATGATGATGGTGATAGCACCTAAATAGTTTTGCATTAGAATAATATTTGCATGCAACTCATCAAAATAGGCGTATGGCATTATTTAGAAGCACCACATAGAGTTTTTGTGGTGCTTTTAAGGTTTTATAAATGTGTATAAATCCTTATCGATTTATAAGAAGAATTCGTTATTTTGCATATTAAATGAGAAAGCTCAAACATCGTAAGGTCTTCTTATTTCAAGCTCTCTTATCATGCAATGCGGCAAAATTGTTTGCTTACACATCACAAACGGAGATGATACATAAAAATTATTAAAAAAGCAGAAATGTTTTTTGTGAGCTATTTCAAGTGCCAAAGGCTATCACAATATGGAAATTGGTAAATACAATGGTGAAACTCGCCGTTACCTTTTATTGAAAATTAAAAATAATGATGAACAACGAATTTTTACTATACCTTTTACAGAAACTTTGCACTACATTTTTCACTCTCGCCGTCGTGAAATTGATGTGATGAACCTTGAAAGAAAAGGCTATTTTTGTAAAAAAGATTAAGGGGCTTTTTAATTAAGAATGTTTCAATCTTGCATAAAATAATGAGAGAATATGGAAGCAATTCATGGCTAAAAAACAAATTTCCTCTTTTGATAAACATCTTATTATCCGCCTTTTGCGAGAAAATTTTCGTAAACATATGCGTTGGTACAGTGCGGCTATTTTCTCAATGATCATCATTTCTTGTACCACAGCAACCAGTGCATGGATTATGCGTGATGTTGTTAATCAGATTATTGATGCACAAAATTTTCCTATAATTGTTTTGATTTCTAGCTTCATTGCTTTTATCTTTATTCTCAAAGGAGTTGCAACTTTTTCCCAAACTTACTTTCTAAACAAAGCAGGCAATAGTATCATTGCTGAACAACAGCGTAAAATTTTTGCACGACTTATGGAACAAGGAGTCTCTTTTTATCATAATAACACTTCATCTGATCTTCTTGTTCGTGTAACTCATAATGCGACAGCTGTACGTAATATAATTGATACTATTATCACAACTTTTGTACGTGATTTGCTTTCCGTTAGTGGTCTGTTGCTTGTCATGTTCATTCAAAACTTTGTGTTAATCTCCATTACTTTAATCGTAGGACCACTAGCTTTTTTAGGCGTTCGAATGGCTTTAAAACGCGTTCGCCGCCTGATGGAAAAAGAGCTCCTTTCACTTGGTGAAATTATCAAAATCGTACAGGAAACGGCTGTTGGTATTCGAATCATAAAGGCCTTTTCACTAGAAGAAGTCATGAAAAAACGAATGGACAAAGCCATTTGTGATGTTGAAAAACAAACAAACAATATTGCAACACTCGAAGCTATTACCAGTCCGATTATGGAAACACTCACGGGTGTTGCCATTGCAGGTATTATTTGTTTTTCCGGTTATCTTGCAACCCAACGCGCAGGTGTTCAAGGTGAATTTATGTCCTTTATTGTTGCTTTACTTTTAGCGTATGAACCCGCAAAAAGGCTAGCAAATGTACGTGTCAAAATTGAATCTGGCTTGGTCAATATCCGTACGATGTTTGAAATACTCGATTGTCCCCTTACAGTTATAGAACATAAAGAAGCTAAAGATCTGAGTAAAACGCAAGGAACTATTCGTTTCGAACATGTTTCTTTTGCATACACTAATAACAAAATGATATTGAAAGATATCAACCTAGAAATAGAAGCCGGAAAAATGACAGCATTAGTGGGACCATCCGGTTCGGGAAAGTCAACCCTTATCAACCTTATTATGCGCCTCTATGACCCCATAAAAGGACGCATATTGATTAATGATCAAGATATTCGCTACACAACATTTCGCTCTCTGAGAAACCTGATGGCCTATGTAGGACAGGATACTTTTCTCTTTCAAGGAACTGTTAAATATAATATCGGGCTTGGAAAAGAAGGGGCTAGTGATGACGAAATTATCGAAGCAGCAAAAGCAGCAAATGCTCATGACTTTATTATGAGTTTGCCAAATGGTTATGATACACAGATAGGTGATAATGGCTGTAACCTTTCAGGGGGGCAAAAACAACGACTCGCTATCGCTAGAGCAATGATTCACGATAGCGAAATTCTGATTCTTGATGAAGCAACGAGTGCGCTTGATTCACACACCGAAGCACAAATTAATGAAGCCATTCACCACCTTACCAAAGGACGCACAACGATCATTATTGCTCATCGCCTTTCAACGATTGCTCGTGCTCATAAAATTGTAGTCATACAAAATGGACAACTGATTGAACAAGGTACTCAGAAAGAATTGCTAGCAAAAGAACATGGGTTTTATAAAAAACTTCATAATATCCAGTTCAAAAACATACCTCTTAATTTCTAGATTCTTAAATAAGATTTGAAATAAAAATGGATAGAAGGTAATGCTCCATTTATAAAAAAGTCTTGTTACCAAGCAAAAGTATTACTTCAATCAAGAATTGGCAAAGAATTTATGGTTTATTGAAAATAAACTTCTTGGATTTAGATGAAAACTTTACTCGCCATTTTGTTGAATGCAATTGACTTTAACAATGAAACTTCAAAAACCCCTTCCCTTCCTCAAATAAGTGTTGAAACATTCATAAATATTGCCAATCCTAAAAGAGAGAGCATCAAGGTTTAAAAAAATTGCCGTGGATTATGATGATGAATCTGGATTAATACAACCTTTATCCGTGTTTATCCCTGCACTGACAATTTTTCTCCACACATCTTAAAGGACAAAGATTCTACCCAATCTGATCTGTAAACAATCCAGATTTTTATTGAGTTCGTTCCACTTGATAACAACTTATGTGATTCACTTATACAAGGCTTACCCTAAATATTCACCACGTGCTTTCAAAATACTTTGTCAAAAAAGCTTACATGCCTTATATTACCGTACCTCAAATGTCGATCTTTTATGGTACAATAGGATAGGCTGACAATTATAAATTATGCTGCAAATTATAGATACACTCAGCATAAAAGAAAGACATTGAAAAAATAAGAGAAGATTTATTATAAAACTTTTTTACTGTTGTAGCTTGCTTTAACGCAAGCTTTGCTGTTTTTTCTACATCCGAAACTAAAGTGATATTCCTCCAATACCTTAACTTCTTGAAGAGTTTATAAATGCACAACGTTAGTGCTTATATAAGGCTATGATTTCAACATGCAAAAAAACAGATGAAAAGTAAAATGACATTCCTCTTTCTTTTAACCGCCTAAATAGAAAAATATGACATATAACTCTGATAAACATTTTTACAAAAAATATCTTTTGACCTGCATTTTAATACTTTGATTTATAATCATAATTTATTACTTTACATCTTAAATAAAAGATAAGATGTAATTTACTTATTGCAAATTTTCTTTATATTTATGATGAATTAATCAAAAGCACTTGTTGTACGTCATAAGAGATATTGGTGTATGCATAAAAACTCTTAAGATAAGCAATAAAAATACCTCTACATTTTCAAGTGAAAAGATTGTCGGCAACATGAGAAGCTGGAAAATAGAATGATAATGCCGGCTTATATCTTTAATAAATACTTATACCTTTATTGACAATGGTAGTATGGATTTTATACCATTCATAAGGGGTACTTTATATCATTTCACAAGCAATCTTATGAAATAGGCTCAAGCGCACACTGAGAAATGTTTCTTTAAAACAAGCACATGAATTTGCAACACAATAGTGTTATATTTTGGAGTGTTCTGTTTGGGGGGGCTATTCATTATAAGAAAAGTGATCTCATTCAAAAACACAATAAACAAAAATCGAATATTTCAGATATATTTCTTCACGCCTCAAAAAATCTTCTTCTTTTATAGGACTTTTAGCCTATGTCTTCTTCCTAAGATTTAGAAATGAGAGACAAAAAACGAAGAATTTGTTTTTTAAATTCAATCTTTAATAATCTCTTTCATAAAAGAGACCAATACTAGAATTTTGTTCATTTCCTATGGCACCTTTAGCTTTGAGATGACGCGAAATATCTAAATTAATTGTCCCTTTCGTCGTTCCATCGGACCCTGCTTCAAAGCCCAAATAAATATTATTGTGTATGTAGCGTCCAATACGTAAGCCTGTATTACCCTTCTCATTAACGATAACATCAAGATCATCAAGCCCAATTTTAGTTCGTAAAGTATTCAACAAAGATGTATTAGAAGCACCTGCAAGATCAGCCGCTGCTGCTGCAAGTTGAGCAATCTGAAATGGTGATAATTCATTAAGAGAGCGATTAAAAATCAAACGCGCCAAAATCTCATCCTGAGGCAAATTCGGTTGTGAAGAAAAATTAATATCAAGATTATCAATCGTCCCACTTACAGTTACAGTGACTTGAATATCACCACTGTTATTGTTGGTTACAAAATAAACCGTAGGATTAAGATTACCGCTAAAACTCGCTTGTCCTTGATCAAAATTAAGACGTTGCGAAAGAATATCAAAACGTCCACGAATCATTCTAAATTCACCAACTGGATGCACATCATTCAATGGACCTGCTAGATTAATGAGTCCTCCCAGTTCAGCATCTAACCCTTTTCCGCGTACAAAAAATTGATTGCGTGCTGTAATACGCATATTTGATAGCACAACAGATGAAGATTCTTGTGTAACAATCCGGCTTTTGCTTTTGTTCGTGTTCTTAACATCAGCACGTTCAAGTGTTGTTTGAATCGATTTAGTTAAATTCTTATTTCTGATATCAAGAAACTTGGCACTTTTAAAATGATCAGGAATAAAAACTTCAGCTTTTTCAACGATGATATCACCACCAAGAACAAGATCATTTAAAAAATGACCTGTCATTGTCATCTCACCTGATAATGTTGCCAGAATCATAGAACCATCATTATAATTGGCATTATCAAGATGAAATATCAAATCTGTCTCTAGACCATTAGAGATACGACCTGAAGCAGAAATTCTCCCCCCCTCAAACGAAGAAGCTGAAGCTTTCTCTATAAGGATATGATCACCGTTCAATTTGCCTTCAAGCGTTATATTATTCAACCCTACATTTGTTTGTGAATCAAAAAAGCTACCGTCGCCTATAGAAATATTTCCTATCAATTGTGGTTTTGATAACGCCCCATTAAGAGCTGTATCAATTCTTGCTGTACCCGTTATATGTGCACCACGCTTAGCTAATAAGAGATTAACAAAATCAAGAGGCATTATCCCTTTAACGTTTAATTTTGCCTCTGAACCGTTAAGAGATACAGGCCCATGGACGGAAAGATCTAATCCTTTATCTCCAGTAGCTATCATATTTTCAATATGAAAAGTCGATTTTTTATAAGAACCACGAGCATTTATATTGATTGACATCGGTCCTTTATACGTCATAGCGGTTAAACTTTGACTAGAAAGCTCAAAATGAGCAGATGGATCCTTCATTGTTCCACTAATATCAACTTTGCCTATCACTGTCCCATCAAGCGCTTGTCCTGCAATAAAACCATTTGCCAAACGTGCAGATAAATTTTGCAAATTAATATGAAGATCAAGCTTATTTTTCTCTAGAGATACACGCCCCTGAGCTTGTGCTTGTACTCCTTCTCCTGTTAAATTTGCATTCAAAGTAAGATTTTGATCTAAGGTTTTCCCCGTAGCAGAAAAAGAAAAAGGCATAATTTTTTTATCTTGAAAAGCAACGGTTGTCAGTCCCTCACCTTTTATATCGTAAGTTATATCAGGTTTTGTTAAATGACCACGAATCATAACCTGCCCTGTTACACTCCCTGCTGCTCCAAGATCAGCTTTCCACAGATTAACTAAAGTAGCAGGAAGCGCATTCATTGTAAGTTGCAAATTCAGGGTATCTTGAATATTCCCTGCTAAGATGATGTTGCCTCCATTTATTGCAATTCCTAATTCATTGATTGCCATTCCATCTTTATCAAAAGCAATTATGGATGGTTTCAGCAATTTTGCATGAAAAGTGTGTTGTTTTAGATCCACAGTTTCAATTTGCACTTCTCGTTTTATACTTTCTGGAAGTTCCTCAACCATTAAACGACCAGAAAGCTGTGCATTGAGAGTATCATGCAACATCGCTTGGACAGTAAAAACCGTTTGTCCATTATTTCTATCAGCGTGAGCATTTAAACGATTGACCATTATCAAAGGTGTTTGAATATGTTCTGCATTGATAACTCCTTCAAACTGTGTCATGCCAAAAGGATCGAATATATCAGCATCTATTGCCAATTTTTTTATTTTATTCTTGGAAAAATTCAAATGGTTAATATGCGCCTTCACATTGGTTTTTTGTCTGCCATTTTGTTCATCAAAAATAAAATCTCCTTTTACTTCTCCACTACCATCCTGCAAAAATAACGCTGACAGTACGGAAATATCATCGGCATCAATATGCAGCGCTCCTTTCAAAAAACCGCCAAGTTGTTGAGAAAGAGCACCCGTTATTTTTGCACTTCCCCCTCTAATATCGATATTTTCAAGTTTTCGAATTTTATGAGAATCTTTAAAAGAGGCCGATAAATGCAAAGGTTTCTTAGCAAAAATCCCTTCACCTTTTATCACCCCCGTTAAAGCAGTAACTGGTGCTGTATTATCTACAAGTGCATCTATGTTAAATGTTGTATTTTGAAGTTTCTTCCCTACGATTAATGCTTCAGCAATATGGGCACGTGTATTTAGTTTTATATGGCTATTGCGCCCTCTCGCCGTACTTTCAATTGTAAGCGCACCGCTTATCTTTGGATCTAATTTGGACAAATCAGATATTTCAGCAGATAGATCCATTTTAGCGCTTTCATCTGAAAAATAACCATTAGCCTTTATGTTTGTATATTGATTTTTCAAATTAAAATGACGAAAAATGAAACCTTTCGTATTTCGCGTAGCACCACCTGAAAGAGTGATGTTTCCTTTGAATAAACGATCAAAAGACTGCACGCCTATTTTCATATCGTCAGCCATTCCTGATAATTGGAGATCAAAAATGCCACTCAATAAATTGATCGTTCCTTTGGCTTTAATATCGGCACTACCAGAAAGTGATTGTTTACTGAACACTTCCAAAGGAGTTAATGTTTGAGCTTTTAAACCGAGGTCGCCTTTAAAAACAAAACCCTCCATTGTCCCTTTTAACCAAGAAGAAAAACCCTGAGCCGTAACACTCAAATCATGAATCAAAATTGGTTTATTCGAAACAATATCCGTATCTAAATGCACATGAACCGCTTGGCTTAAATTTTCTACTAACGCTCCCTTAATCTTTTTAACCCCTTGAAGCGTCCCTTTAACCTGAACACCAACATGACGAGAAGCTGAATTATCAAGATTTTCGCTTACTCCTCCCATATCAAAAATTGCATCGCGAATATAAATATTTTTATTGCTTAAATGACCTACAACCAACCGCCCATTCCAAGATTGTTGCCCTTCGCGACCATAGTCAATGTTCAGAGCAAGAGTATTGGCAGGTTTTGGCACTTCTGATACAGGTAAATGAACAGACTCCTGTTCGTTATCAAGAGCCATTTTACCATCAACAAAAAGCCGCCGCAAAAATCCATCGGCAGTTATTTCAGCATTGGCTATAACATTCATTGCTTTGCTCTGAATAACCATCTGATCAAGGTGTGTCACACCTTCTTTTGTTCTTCTTGCCTTTGCTTTTAATGTTATATCAGATTCGAAGAGACTATGATATTGAGAAGGCATTAAAGGGCTCAGTGTTCCCTCTAATTTCGTAGAAAAACTGTGTCCTTCTGGAACACTTGCAAGAATAACATTACCATCTAAAATAGAATGATGATCAGACTCTAAAGAAAGTTTGATAACCAAATCATCAAAAGTACCATCACCTTTCACGACGAGATTTAGTGCTGGACGTTGTTCAATGTTAAAAATATTCGCCAAAATACCATTTTGTGGTTCGTTAGCAGAAATATCAATTTGAGCTGTACGATTACTATCAGATATCTTGGTGAGAACAGAAAAAGAACCCGGTGCATCTAAACGATGCGCCGCTATATCGACATCAAAATTACCACTAGCTAAAGTGAATTTGCCTTTTAGGGACATATCAGCAGAAAAACCAAAAAGATTCTGTTCAAATATCACATGTTGAGCTGTAAGCGTATTGATAGAAAGAGCAAGCGGCAATTTTGGTAAAGAGAACTTACCCGTCTCAAGGGAAGAAACAAAAGAAGAATTGCCTTGCGGTTTGCGTAAAAATGTAACCTGTTCTGCCGAAAGCTGGTTAATATCCATCCGCCCTCTCAGCAACGCTAGACGATTCCAATTCATTTTAGCATTGGTAATTTTAAGCCAAACCCCTTTTTTATCACTGACCGTAATAGCATCAATTGATGTTTGAGAAGACAGTGTCCCTTGCATATTGTGTAAACGAACTTGACGATTGGGCGCTGAAAGCTTTCGTTCAATTAAAGAAACAAACCATGAGCGATCATCTGTTTTCATTTCGCTAGAGGGAAGAGTATCTCCTCTTTGCGCAAAAACAAAACCACCCACCCCAAAAAACAAAAATACAAAGAAGAAAGCTGATAAATGTACACCTTTTTTCATTAAAATGCTTGCCCTATACCCACATAAAAACCAATGCGAGGATCACCCTTCTCTCTCTTTAAAGGAAAGGCTAAATCAACGCGTAAAGGACCAAGACCCGTCATATAACGACCTCCTATACCGGCTCCCCATTTAATTTTTTGAGAAAAATCAAAATTCGCCTTTTCCCCTACTAAACCTCCATCAAGAAAACCGACAAACCCTATTTTGTCATTTAAAGAAACACGCAATTCTGCCGATCCCTCAACAACTGCCCGTCCACCAACAACCGCATCATTTTCTGTTTTGATACCAATATTACGGTAAGCATAACCACGAACAGAGCCCCCACCACCAGCAAAAAAAAGCGTATTCGCGGGGATTTGTGCTGTATCATTCCCAAGAATTGTACCAAGCTTTGCCCGCGTAGCAAAAACAAAACGATTCCCTTCATCCAACGCCCAGTAAGAACGACCTTCTGCTGTTACTTTTGCAACAAAGTTGCTAAAACGCATCTCATAAAAAGGCTCAATGAAAACTTCACCATATAAACCTTTTGTTGCATTAAGCTTATTATTACGACTATCGTAAATCAAACCGCTAGGAAAACCTATTGTTGTAAAATTACGGCTCCCAAAATAAATATCACGTGAATAACCATTTGAAACTTCTACAGCAGCCTGTCCCGATAGATTACCATTGAAAATATGCGTAATCCCTAATCTTCCTTTGATGGCTTTTGTCGTATAATTTTCTAGAACATCTTGTTGTATTTTTAATTCTGACCTGAGATCTGTATCTGGCGTAAGTACACCAGGCTTTATAAACGTGCCACCGAAAAGATAATCAAAATTTTTAAAATTATACGATTGCTTTTTATTGCTACCAACACCGCCTATCTTTGTTTCAATTTTAAGAACCTCTGCATGACCAAAAAGATTGTTATGCATCCAATAAGCTTCAAAACCAGCACCATCTAATGTTGAATAGCTACCGCCTATACCAAAACGGCGCGGTTTACGTTCTTGTACAACAAGTGAAAGCGGTAAACTGCCATCTGGATTAATGGTATCAGCCTCACGTATATTGATAGCGCGAAAAACACCAAGGCGCGCAAGACGTTCATTTGCCTTCGCTAACGCATCGGAATCGTACTTCTGACCTTGCTTCAATCCGGTCATCCATGCGATATAAGCTGAATCTACACGTGGTTTATTACTTATATTACGCACACTTAAAGGACCATAATGAGCCTTTTGTCCAAGATCAACAACAATCCGTCCTTCAACACGCAACGCAGCATGATCAGCCACGACCTCACTTTTCATAATTTTAGCTTTAGCATAACCTTGTTGACGCCATCCTTCTATCGCCCATTTTTCTGCTTTCAAAATGGTTTCAGATTTAGCAATAGCCCCAACTTTATAGCCCAATTCTTCAATTGTGGGCATTTTATGCGCTTTACGTTTTTCAAACGGAGCTACTTTATCAATATCTGCAATACTAAAAACATATTGTGGACCGGCATTAATTGTAATAGCAATATTGGATTGTGCTGGAAGTTGAGTTACCGGACTTAAATCAGCGACTTCTAAGCCATTAATTTTAATACTAATAACACCACCGTAGCGCCCATCAGCATAAAGAGCAGAAAGAATTGCTCGATAATCTGAGCGCGCCTTGGCTAGCAAACCAGAAGAACTGGCGGATGCTTTCTCTTTATCAGCAACAAGAGAAGAAACAGATTTAACTATTTTTATACCTTCTAATGGCGCGCCTGGCGGTGCAACAACATCAACTTTATAAAATCTCTCTGTACTTTTGGCATAATTTGAAGGAGAATTTGTTTTCTTTTGACCAAAAAAAGGTATGCCGAAAAAATCAAATGCAGCAAGTGGCTGTGGAAAAGCAAAAGCGAAACACAAGCCTATAAATACACAGCGCACAGTCCCTGATTTTAACAAAATTCTTGCCTGGTATACCATAAAATCAGATACCTTATAATACACTTTGCATCTACTATACTTTAAATAATATAAAAATAAGAAAGGTAAATGTAATTACTTTGCACATTTTACACGTTTTATCACATCAAATAACACTCTGCGATACATAACGTCACCCTCCCCTTATATTTTCATAAAATTTTGCACTGTTGTATAACACGAACAGCCTCATTCTTTTTCCTTAACATATTTATTTAGCTTATTATAAATGTTTTATTGCGTCCCATACTATCATGGTTAAATTTGTACAAATGACTTTCCATGAGGACGCTAAAAAACTGCCTATGTATATAGATCTCTCTATAAAAAAAACCATAGAGATGCTTCTTGATTTTTATGCATAGATATGATTGTCTCTACAAAGTCTAAAGGGGAAAATAAATAAATGATCGCACGTGTTACAACTGTTGCTTTTCGCGGTCTAGAAGCAGTCCCTGTCGATGTACAGGTTATGATTTCGTCTGGTAAAATAGGAATGGCTATTGTTGGATTAGCTGATAAGGCAGTTGCAGAAAGCCGTGAACGTGTGCAAGCAGCCCTCCACGCTTGTGGACTTTCTATGCCTACTAAACGGATTACGATTAATCTTGCACCAGCTGATTTGCCTAAAGAGGGCTCGCATTATGATTTGCCAATCGCTGTAGGCTTAATGCTTGCTATGGGAATCCTCCCTCCTGAAGTAGCACAAGACTATATCATTTTGGGAGAATTATCACTGGATGGTTCACTTACCGCTGTTAATGGTGTTTTACCAGCTGCCATGACAGCTTTATCACTCGATAAAGGACTGATTTGTCCCTTCCAATGTGGACCTGAAGCTGCTTGGGCAAATGCAGAAATAAATATTCTTGCCCCAGAGACTCTGCTCACTATAGTCAACCATTTCAAAGGAACCCAAATTCAAAAACGTCCACAACCACGCCAATATACTATCGAAACTGAACTCCCAGATCTTTGCGAAATCAAAGGACAGAAAACAGCCAAACGTGCCTTAGAAGTTTGTGCTGCTGGACGCCATAACCTTTTGTTTGTAGGACCTCCTGGTGCTGGGAAATCTATGTTAGCGCAACGCTTACCTTCCATTTTGCCACCTCTTGATAGCCGTGAGCTTTTAGATGTCTCTCTGATTGCTTCTATTACAGGAGAAACGGTTCATAATACCATTTCACTTCATTGCCCCTTTCGTTCCCCACATCATTCTGCTTCCATGGCCGCAATGATTGGTGGGGGACTTAAAGGACGACCGGGAGAGGTCTCTCTTGCCCATAATGGTGTGTTATTCCTTGATGAATTGCCTGAATTTTCTCCGCAGGTTCTTGATTCTCTTCGTCAACCCTTAGAAAGTGGGGAATCGGTTATCGCCCGCGCTAATCACCATATTAGCTATCCTGCTCGCTTCCAACTCATTGCCGCAATGAATCCTTGCCGTTGTGGTATGGCAGGCGAAAAAGACCATGTTTGCGCTAAAGGAATACGCTGCCAAATCGATTATCAGTCCCGTATTTCTGGTCCTCTGCTTGACCGAATTGATTTACGGATTGATGTCCCTGCTTTGACAGCTATGGACCTTATGCAACCAGAACAATCAGAAAAAAGCTGCGATGTTGCCAAACGCGTCGCACGATGCCGTACCATTCAAGCTAAACGTTTTGCAACAATGGGGTTTGATCATATTCGCACCAATGGCGATTGCCCTGCCAAAATTATAGAACAGATTGCCATTCCTGATAAAAGTGCGACCATACTCTTACGAGATGTGAGTGAAAAAATGCACCTCTCTGCACGCGCTTATCATCGCATTCTCAAAGTTGCACGCACAATTGCTGATCTTGACGGATCAGATAATCTTTCACGCTATCATCTCGCAGAAGCTATTTCCTATCGACTAGGCGCAGAAAGATTAACAGCCCTTAACTAAAAAACTATTCATCAATAAAAACTTATTGGAAAATAACGCAAATAAAGTTCTGTAAGTTTACCATCCTCTTCTAGAGATTTCAGCGCATAATTGAGTATATCAACCAATTTTTCATTCTTTTTTGCAACAGCAAGCTGCATTCCTTGTCCCAATAACTGTGGCGCCATATATGCCCCCCCAACAAAATGGCAGCAATCAACAGATTTTTGTTTTTTGAACCATAACGATAAAGCAAATCCATCATCAAAAATAAGGTCAATTTTACGCTCTTGTAATGCTTTATAGAGCTCTTCTCTCTTTTTAAATTCTTGCCATTTTGCTTTAGGAAAATAATGATGAAAGAGCTTTTCGTGAATACTTTTAGACAAAACACCACTGGTTAAATGTACCAATTGATCGCTTATTGGCTCATCGAGATCTAAAAGTCGAGAAGCAACAAATCGCGCTGGAAAGCGCAAATATGACTTTGTAAAAACAAGATCTTGCTGGGTTTTACTTGTTTCTTTTAAACCCGCAATAATGACTTCTGCACCACCATTTTTAACATATTCTACAAGCTCTTTCCAAGGAATTACTTCTACTTCACAAAGCTTCTCTAATTTTAATTTTGAGCAAATAGCGCGCAATAAATCGATATTATAACCTGCAAGATGCCCCGTTTGATCAAGGAAATTAAAAGGAGGAAAATCAAAAGTTGTTACAAAACGCAAACGAAGAATATCCGTCGTATCAGGTTGTACCAAATGTTCATGCGAATCAAAAAAAGAAGGCAACCTTTCAGCTTCTGCGTAAGAGGAAAATAGAACCCCCCCTGCTACAAATAAAATACGAATAAAAATATTGTATGGATTATTGAATAAAAAATACCATAAACGCAATTGAAGATGTTTTATATATATAGATTTTTTTATTTTCAAAATCTCTCCCCCATTTTTAAAGCTAAGATGCAACTCTTCTCGATTATTATCTAACGCTCTTCACCAAAATATCTGGCGTTTAATAAATAAAATTCTTGCTATTTTTAAAAAGTAATTTTAGAGAAAGGCGATTTGATTTTTTAAATATAAGAAATAAGCTGTACATACTTTAGTGGCACACTCCATTTTATCAAAATATCAAAACCATTTTCTTGCGTATCACAACCAGAGGGAGTATATAGACACTATTAAAGAAAAGAGTAAAAATACCCTTCAAATGCCGAGGGGTTTCTCAACATTAAGGTTGTGTCAACATTTAAGAGCTGGAAAATAAAATGATGCCGCTGGTTTGCACCTTATTGTCAATATGGGCAAGATAGGGGACATGAATCTTGTAGTATTCACAGGGTATTGTGCGTTATACTATTTAAACATCGTTGTAAAATGAGTTTAGGAACATTGAGAGATGTTTCTTAAAAAAGCGCGTGAATAACAGCGCAATGGGGCTTTGTTTTAAATAAGGGACGTAACCTCCATTACAGGAATGAGAAAAACAAAAGCGTAAGACAATGCGTCATCACCCCCATTCTTTAAAAACATCGCCGTAGACGTTTTTAAAAGTTGTAAAACTGAATAAAAGAACGATAGTGGAAACGTGTTTTTACATTTACGCCTTTATATTTTCCACATTTTAAAGATGCCACAAACCAATATACCCAATATTTTCGCCTCAATCTAATATATAAAAATTTGAGCTGCTTAGAGAGCTCGTAACCTTTGTTTTAAATATACGGCAACATTAGAATTGAAAATTGATTTATGGATAAAACAAGTAAGACCTTTGTTAGTCTAACACAAAAATGTATAACTAATTTTGAAACATTACGCATATGCAAAAATAAACAAAATAAATAGCATCATTATTGTAAAGCTTAATTGACCTCATTCCCACACCTCAAAGGAAAAGGATTCCTACTAGCGTTGACGTCTAGACAGTCCTGCTTCTCTCGACTAATTCTTTGGGGCTATCCACTCATGCAATTTACTTAACTAAAGGTTATACAAATAAACCCTGCTCCGAATATTCACCACACACTTTAAAAATACTTAATGTATCAAGGTAGTGCTTACTTTCCTTATATCACCATATCACCGCCCTAAATGACGGAGTTTTACGACATAACAGTACAATCTCATTTCATCATTCTCTTCATTATATATCGACAGATATTGAATCTAGTTCTGATATACGGTAAATGTTTAATGTGGTTATTCCATAAATAACTGATCAGAACATTAAGCTTTAAAAAAGCAGATAGAATATTGTAAATTGAACACAGGAATGGACTAACTTATGAGTGATGAAATAACCTCAGCGGCACAAAGTGATGATTATGGCGCTTCTTCTATCAAAGTCCTCAAAGGCCTTGATGCTGTACGCAAACGTCCTGGTATGTATATCGGTGATACTGATGATGGATCGGGTTTACACCATATGGTCTATGAAGTTGTAGACAATGCTATCGATGAAGCTTTAGCCGGTCATGCTACTCTTGTAAACGTCACACTCCATGCTGATGGTTCTTGTTCTGTTCGTGATAATGGACGTGGAATTCCGACAGATATCCATCCAACAGAAGGTGTTTCTGCAGCTGAAGTTATTATGACACAGCTTCATGCCGGCGGAAAGTTTGATCAAAACTCTTATAAAGTTTCAGGTGGATTACACGGTGTTGGCGTCTCTGTTGTGAATGCATTATCCGTTTGGCTTAAATTGCAAATCAGACGGAATGGTAAAATTCATGAAATATCATTTACCCACGGAGTGGCTGATGCTCCATTAAAAGTTATTGGCGATTGCGATAGAGAAAGTGGAACAGAAATCAGATTTTTACCAAGTTCTGAAACTTTTACTATGGTTGAGTTTGATTTTGAAACTTTGGAGCGCCGTTTACGGGAATTAGCCTTTCTAAATTCTGGCGTTTATATTCTCCTTGTTGACGAGCGTCATGCTGATACTAAATCAATTGAATTACATTATGAAGGTGGATTAACGGAGTTTGTCAAATATATTGATCAATCAAAAAAAGCTCTGCTTGATAATCCTATTTACATTGCAAGTGAAAAAGATGGTATGAGCGTTGATGTTGCCCTATGGTGGAATGATTCCTATCATGAGAAGGTCCTGTGTTTTACCAATAATATTCCTCAGCGTGACGGTGGAACTCATTTGATAGGTTTTAGAAGTGCCCTTACGCGCCAAATTAATGGCTATGCTGAATCTTCAGGTATTGCTAAAAAAGAAAAAGTAAACTTAACCGGTGATGACTGCCGTGAAGGATTAACAGCTATTCTTTCTGTGAAAGTTCCTGATCCAAAGTTTTCTTCACAAACAAAGGATAAGTTAGTCTCTTCTGAAGTGCGTCCTATTGTTGAAAATTTGGTCAATGAAGGTCTTTCAGTATGGCTGGAAGAACATCCTCATGAAGCAAAACTTCTCATTAGTAAAGTGGTAGAAGCTGCAACAGCACGTGAAGCAGCACGCAAAGCACGTGAACTCACAAGACGAAAAGGGGCGCTTGATATCACTTCTTTACCAGGAAAACTTGCCGATTGCCAAGAACGTGATCCTGCAAAATCAGAAATCTTTATTGTCGAGGGGGATTCGGCTGGCGGTTCAGCAAAAAGTGGGCGCTCACGTCAAAATCAAGCAATTTTACCCCTTCGTGGTAAAATTCTCAATGTTGAACGAGCACGTTTCGACCGCATGCTCTCATCTGATATGATTGGAACACTTATTACAGCTCTTGGAACGTCTATCGGTAAAGATGAATTTTCACCGGATAAATTACGTTATCATAAGATTATTATCATGACAGATGCGGACGTTGATGGAGCCCATATTCGTACTCTGCTGCTCACTTTCTTTTTTAGACAAATGCCCGAGTTGATTGAACGTGGGCATCTTTATATTGCTCAGCCTCCTCTTTATAAAGTATCGCGTGGAAAATCTTCCCAATATATTAAAAATGAAGCAGCATTTGAAGAATTCTTGATCGATACTGGATTAGAAGAAACAACGCTTGAGCTTTCAACGGGAGAAGTTCGTGCAGGGGCTGATTTGTATCAACTCGCTAAAGATGCTCGTATATTACGTCAACTTTTAGATGGTCTTCATACCCGTTATGACCGTAATATCGTTGAACAAGCAGCAATCGTTGGCGCTTTTAATCTTGAAGTCTTTGCAACACAAGAAAAAGCGCAAAAAATAGCAGATACTATAGCACACCGCCTTAATCTGATTGCTGATGATATGGAACAAGGTTGGAGTGGACAATATACAGCAGATGGAAACTTATGTTTTGAGCGTATTTTGCGTGGTGTTAAAGATGTTGTTACGCTTGATGTGGGACTTATAAATTCAACTGACGCACGCCAAATTGATCGCATTTCCCAAAATTTTATCGACATATATCATCCTCCTGTTCTTTTACGTCGCAAAGATAAAACAGAGCGTATTTTTGGTCCTATGAGCCTCTTAGAGAGCATTTTTACAAATGGTAAAAAAGGTATTACTCTTCAACGTTATAAAGGTCTTGGGGAAATGAATGCTGAACAGCTTTGGGAAACAACGCTTGATCCTAATGCACGTTCTCTTTTACAAGTAAAAATTCATGATGCAACCGATGCAGATTCACTCTTTTCTCGTCTCATGGGTGATGAAGTTGAACCTAGACGTATTTTTATTCAAGACAATGCCTTAAGCGTTGCCAATCTTGATATCTAAAGGTACTCTTCTGTTTTTAGCTGTGTAAATGTCGCAGTTTTATACGTTGTTTTTTCGTATTTGAACATTCCCTCTTTATTTCATTTACGATAAAAGAAAAATAAGGAAGGTCATACACATGGCAGTTGAAACAGAACGTGTAGGAGCCAAGGGTGGCATGGAGCACTCTTTTGGTTTTACAAGAGTAGATGAAACACAAAAACAATCCATGGTGGATGGTGTGTTTCATTCTGTTGCTGAAAATTATGACAAGATGAATGATATCTTATCATTAGGGTTACACCGTGTGTGGAAAAATTCCATGATTGCTTGGCTTTCCCCACCAGCACTTTCTCATTGGAAAGTTCTTGATGTCGCTGGCGGTACAGGTGATATTGCTTTTCGTATTCTCAATGCTTCACGCCAAAAAGCCCATGCTACAGTGCTTGATATTAACGGCTCAATGCTCAACATTGGCAAAAAGCGCGCACAAAAAAATGGTCTTGCCCCTCTGATTGATTTTGTTGAAGCCAATGCAGAAAATCTACCTTTTGAAGATCAAAGCTTTGACGCTTACACTATTGCTTTTGGAATTCGCAATGTTCCTCATATTGATCAAGCTCTTAGAGAAGCTTTTCGTGTTTTAAAGCCCGGTGGACGTTTTTTATGTTTAGAATTTTCAAATGTCGAGACGCCTCTGCTGGATAAAATTTATGATCTTTGGTCTTTCCATGCTATCCCTAAGCTTGGTCAATTTATTGCAAATGATGGTGATGCTTATCGTTATTTGGTTGAATCTATCCGCAAATTTCCTAAGCAAGATGATTTTGCCCATATGATCAAGCATGCAGGATTTTCGCGGGTATCGTACCGCAATCTCACCGGTGCGATTGCAGCGCTGCATTCAGGTTGGAAAATTTAAAAATGGTGCAAATTTCCCCTTACCTTCAATTGATGCATGCAGGATGGGTTTTAGCACGTGAAGGTGTTTTAAGTGCTCTTCCTCATGATGATCTTCAAGGATTTCCAGCGCTATGTCATCGTATAGCGAGTGCATTAGCACGACGCAAAACGAAAAAAAAACAGCGATCTGAAAATATTTCGTATGCCATTAATAAGCTTGGACCCTCTTACATAAAACTTGGTCAATTTCTTGCCACAAGACCTGATATTGTTGGGCGTGATATTGCGGAAGATTTGTCACAACTACAAGATCGTGTCCAAACATTTTCTTGCACTGCTGCTGTTGCTCAAATTGAAAGTTCTCTTGGTCGCTCTATCGATGATTTATTCATAAATTTTTATCCCCCCATTGCTGCAGCTTCTATTGCTCAAGTTCATCCAGCTGAATACAGTGATGAAACTGGTCATACGAAAAAATGTGCTGTAAAAGTTATTCGTCCTAATATCAGAGCACGTTTTTCTAAAGATCTTAGAGGATTCTATCTCATTGCTCACTTACAAGAGCGCTATATCCCTGCCTCTCGAAGGCTTCGTCCTGTTCGTGTGGTAGATACTTTAGCACAAACAACACGCATTGAAATGGATTTACGTTTAGAAGCAGCGGCTATATCTGAAATGGCTGAAAATATTCAACATGATACAGGCTTTCGGGTTCCACGTATTGACTGGGAACGGACAGGACGTAATGTTCTTACAATGGAATGGATTGATGGTATCAGAATATCCGAAATTTCCAAACTCAAAGAAGCAGGATTTGATTTGCAGGCGCTTGCCATTACGCTTATTCAATCTTTTCTTCGTCATACATTGCGTGATGGTTTTTTTCACGCTGATATGCATCCTGGTAATTTATTTGTAGATGCAAAAGGATGTATTGTTGCTGTTGATCTAGGCATTACAGGAAGGCTTGGCAAAAAAGAAAAGCATTTCCTTGCTGAAATCCTTTATGGCTTTATTACCCGTGATTATCATCGGGTTGCACGCGCCCATTTTGAAGCCGGTTATGTTCCTTCACACCATAACATTGAAAGCTTTGCGCAAGCCAACCGCGCTATTGGCGAACCAATACATGGACAATCAGCACAAAGTATTTCCATGGCTAAATTGCTCACTTTATTGTTTGAAGTCACTGAATTATTTGACATGCAAACGCGACCTGAACTTTTATTGCTGCAAAAAACGATGGTTGTCGTGGAAGGTGTTGCCCGCACATTAGACCCCACTTTTAATATGTGGAAAGCTTCTGAACCTGTTGTCAAAGAATGGATTAGTAAAAATTTGGGACCTGTAGGCGTTGCAAAAGACTTTAGTGAAGGAGCGCAAGCTCTCCTTTCGCTGGCACGCAAAACACCACAATTGGTTCAAAATTTCCAACGGATAGAAGAAGATTTCGATCAAATGAGAAAAACAGGTTTTAATCTTTCTCCTGCCACCATCAAACAACTTGCTGTCGAACAAAGTCGTAGAAACCGTTATGGTCGTTATAGTCTTTTCATCATTGCGCTTTGTTGCGTTTGTCTCACTTTTTACTTTTTTCATCTTTTCTAATTTCCTTAATATGCTAAAAATATCAACGATGAAATCATTGCAATCATTTTATTTCTTGGAGGTATTTTATGGCCAGTATTACTATTCGTAACCTGTCTCCTGAAACCAAAGAAGCTTTGCGCATACGTGCCGCGCAAAATGGTATTTCTATGGAAGAAGAAGTCCGACGCCTTTTAAGCAATCCCACTCCTCTCACCACACAACTCTCTCATACTAGTGCTGTTGAAGTGCAATCATTGAAATCAAAATCTCTCCTTCTTATTATTGGGGGAAGTATTGCATCCTATAAAGCACTTGATTTGATTCGCCGTTTACAAGAACGTGGAGCACACTTAAAAGTTGTGATGACAAAAGCAGCGCAAAAATTTATTACGCCTTTAGCTGCTGAAGCTTTAAGCAGTGGTACTGTATATACTGATTTATTTTCACGCGAAGAAGAACACGATATTGGACATATCCGATTAGCACGTAATGCTGACCTTATTATTTTAGCCCCTGCTACAGCCAATCGCATTGCAAAAATAGCCAATGGCATAGGAGATGATCTGGCTGATTGCATCCTTTTAGCGGCACGCTGTCCACTCTTAATTGCACCCGCTATGAATCCGTCCATGTGGGCGCATCCAGCCACTATTCGCAATGTTGCACAACTGCGCGCAGATGGCGTTCATATCATTGGACCAGAAATCGGAAATATGGCTGAACGTGACGAGATAGGATATGGGCGCATGAGCGAACCTTTAACGATTGTCGCTACCATAGAGGCTCTTTTGAATGTGCATGAAAAACCTCTCTCTGACCGCCATTTCATCGTTACCTCTGGCCCTACCCATGAACCAATTGATCCAGTGCGTTATCTTGCTAATCGGTCTTCAGGTAAACAAGGTCATGCCATCGCAACTGCTCTTGCGCATTTGGGTGCAAAAGTAACACTTATTTGTGGACCTGTTAATCTTGCAGACCCACAAGAAGTAAAAACCATTCATGTTGAAACAGCACAACAGATGTTACAAGCCGTTCAAACCGCATTGCCTGCTGATGGTGCCATTTTTGTCGCCGCTGTTTGTGATTGGCGCAGTCAAACGCAGTCTTTACACAAAATTAAAAAGAATGCTCATAAAATACCACCATCCCTTCATATGGTCGAAAATCCTGACATTTTAGCAATGATTGGACACGCTCCAAATCGCCCCTCATTGGTCATTGGTTTTGCTGCTGAAACATGTGATATTATTGCCAATGCGCAAAAAAAATGTGTTGAAAAAGGAGCTGATTTCATTCTTGCTAATGATATTTCTCTTCAACTAGATGGCACAAGTGTCATGGGTGCTGATACAAATCAAGTTTATCTCGTGAGTAAGGAAAAAGTTGAACAATGGCCCCATATGAGTAAACAACACGTAGCGCAAAAATTAGCAAACATGATTGTATCATTTTTTGCCCCCCAGACACCTACTCCTCATGAGGAAAATATACCCCATTTCAAATAATAACTCTTCAAATGCATTCATATTAAAACACCTTATAAAATAGAACTAACAATAGGTGTCTATCTATCTCGATTAGTATACAATATTTTGAGTTATAATGATCATCTAGCGTTGTTCATATTAAATTAGAATCCTGAATATCGTAAGATTCTCTCATTTCAACTCTCTCTCATGTTGAATCAATAAAAACCATTTTCTTGCACGTTGCAAAGAAGGATAGCCGTATGAATACAAAACGTTTAAGAAAGAACTAAAAACGCTTATAATGGACCGTCTCAAGAACAGAGCTGTCGAGCAATACTGAGAGAATGATGGTGCCCGCAGTGCTCTTTTATTAAGTGTAAAGATAGTGGTGCCCTATAAGTTTTATATTATTCACGAGAGCTTTACCCTTATACCATTCACAAGCACTGTTGGGAAATGGGTGTGACGAGCGTTGGGAAATGTTTCTTTAAAAAATTCTATTTCACCCATAGCCATCATAAAAAGTAGGATCTATTGCACCTCTGTTTCCCCAGCTTATAAAAAACAAGCTATTATTTACTTTGCCTACCATCAATTTTGAGAAAGCTCTTGCACTGGATAGAGTTTATAAAAGCATTTTCTTTCTTCAATGTTTTTATCCCCATATTAGTCCTATTTATGATGTGCAAATAAATGCTTTTGATTGTTTCATGATGAGAGCAGCTAATAAGAAAATATGACAACTTTACTTGGGGCTCTTATTCACTATGAAAAATAATGTATAAATCAATGTATTATAACATCTCAATGCAATTTGAAGCATATCTCACACTGATGCTCATAAAGAATGTAAACAAAATTCATTGCACCACTGTCTATAAGTTTATGAAACTGACGCCTTTATTATTTTCCTCAGTGATCGGTCTTTAAAATTAAATGTGTGTGTCCTCTCTCCAGCATACCAAGACCACAAAGACTAGGATTTGATCCATGATATCCTCACATTGTGATGTTTCATGAGAAGCATTTTTAGTCCTTTATCGAAAGCTTTGTATCCATACACTGGTCTCGCCTATAATGTGCAAGTAAATAATTTTTTGATGTTGAATAAAGGCTTTGAAATTAAAGAATATTTCTATATTTTGGATTCTTATTCAAGTTGAAAATGATCAATTCTCTTCATAAATTAGTGGTGTTATTATCTAAAAATTATTTGATACAGTGCACCACTTGTATGAAAAGTGCTTCAATGAATTCTTACTTCATTGCACTTATAGCTTTTAAAATTCAAAATCTCATCATTTTTAATCATCAGTGGTGTCTCCCACTCTTTGCTTCTTCTCAAGAAATTACCCTTCCATGGGATATGGACAGTCAATCGCCTAAGCTTATTTTTTCCACTTCTATCATATTAATCATTCTGTTGCCCAAATCAGAATATCTACAAGCTACTACGTTACTCCTATTCCATTGAACTCAATATGTTTTGAATAAAAGCGAGAGGCAAAAGCATGCCGCCAAATAGTATAAAAGTACAGAGCATTAGGAATTGTGCAAAACAATTAAGCACGTAGATAAACGAAATTAGACAACTCTACTGAATAAATAGAAGTCAACAACTTTCCTCCCAAATAGTTCTTATTCCTTAATTTTTCACATATATCATATAAACGCAATAACCTACACTCTGTACAAAAATATTAAAAATTTCTTCTACAACAGCTGCTTTTTAAATTCTTCTTGATTTTTAAAAATCAAAATTTCTATCTATTCAAACTTTATTTTAAACAAAGAAGCCTTAGCCGTTTTTTATAATGTTCTTGAAAAGAAATCTTGTAATTCAAAAAAGAAAAAACTACACCGTACATTCTTTAAATATATTTCTTGTTTTTTTTGCTTCTTTCCTTAGTTTATTAATTTATGATTTTTACTGCTGCCTATCGTGCTTTACAACGTCTTCTGACCTCGCAATATAGTATTATGATACTGAAAGCATTGGGGATTACTTTTTTCATTCTCGCCATTTTATGGTTATGTGTGCACCAACTTTTTATGTCTTACTTTTGGCCTTGGATTGCTCAGTTTTTTCCTGAACTCCCTAGTTGGGCGGGATGGATTGGTTTTAGCATGCTTATCATTTTTAATCTTGGTTTGGCTCTTTTGTTGGCTTTTTTGATTGCACCAATCGCAGCTATGATTGGTGGTTTTTTCATTGACTCTGTTGCTGAAATCATTGAAAAAGAGGATTACCCAAACGAGCCTATTGGACAAGCTTTGCCGTTTCAGCGTTCTCTTATCATTTCCTTTAAATTTGTTATTTTAAGCCTTCTTGGTAATGGAATTGCTTTTATTTTATTCTTCATACCAGGTATTAATTTAATCGCTTTTTACGTTATTAATGGTTATTTGCTTGGTCATGAATATTTCTTGTTTGCTGCTTATCGTTTTCGAACAGAGCAAGATGCACGTGCTTTTTTACATACTCATTACACAACGGTTTTTGGTGCAGGATTATTAATAGCGCTTTTTGTTTCGATTCCAATTCTTAATTTAACAACACCGCTTTTTGCAGCCGCCTTTATGACATATTTACACAAAATGCTTTCCCAAAAGACCATGGCACGCATTACACAAAAATAATGTTACTTGACTTTAAGGCTAATAAAACTTGCCAGCCAAAAAAGCATAATATAAAATTTTATGCTTTATCTTTTATTAAAGTAATATATTGATTTATAACGATAATTTATTGTTTCACAACATGAGTGAAAAACCTAAATATCATGAGGCTTTCTCATTTTAATCCTATTCATATTGGATTAATTGAAATCGTTTGTTAATATGTCATAAACGGAGGTGGTGTGTAGATAAAGGTACTTTCAAAAAGGCGTGAAATATCTTTTATGAATCCTCTCAATGCAAACATTATCGTCACATTAAAACTGGAAAAGAGTATGATGGTATCGATTTGTACCTTCTATTTCAGTAAAAATGAAGAGCATAATGTATTTTATACCATTTACGGAGAGTATATACTCTTCTGAGGACAGTCATTAAGAGAGTTTTGGTGATTATTGAAAAATGTCTTTGTAAAACAAGCACATGAATGAGTAATATAATAGCATTTTTGAGGGTATTCAATTTTAATTGTGAAAAGCGCGCGCTTTAAAGAAACCTTTTGAAAAAAATCTTGCTCTGATGATAACGTTTCGCTAATATGGTGTTATCATGTACATTATCTTAAATGGATTATTTTAGCCTTGTTAAAGCCTTATATTATAAGGTTTCTTTTCTTAAAAACTGTTGATACGAATGATTAATTGGATTTTCATTTTTATTAAAAAATAAGGGGTTTGTTAACCATCGCAAGGAGTGAATTTTAATACCAAAGTAAAAAAATAAAAATTAAAAAACAAGCTATACGTACACAGATAAAAGTATTAAATAGACTCCTTTGTTCCACCGGTAAAGCAAATGTGACTGCTTAGGTTCATATTCTTTCAAATCATGCGAAAGATGTGTAATATTTAAAGGAAGGTTATAAAGATGAACTGGATTACAAATTATGTTCGTCCTAAAATTAACTCTATATTGGGGCGCCGTGAAATTCCAGAAAATCTATGGATTAAAGATCCTACCAGTGGTGAAATGATCTTCCATAAAGATCTGGAAGCTAATCAATTTGTAGCTCCCAATTCTGGCCATCATATGCGTATCAGCGCTAAAAATCGTCTCATGCATTTTTTTGATGATGGTGTTTATACAGCTCTTGAAAATCCAAAAGTTGTAACAGATCCTTTAAAATTTCGTGACGAAAAACGCTATATTGACCGGTTAAAAGATTATCGTTCTAAACTTGGTGTTGATGATAATATTTTAAGTGCACGTGGTACGATTGAAGGCTTACCAATCATTGCGACCGTTCAAGATTTCGCCTTTATGGGTGGATCACTCGGTATGGCTTCAGGAGAAGCTATTATTAAAGCTTTTGATACTGCCATTGCCGAAAGGCGCCCGTTAGTTCTTTTTTCTGCTTCTGGTGGCGCACGCATGCAAGAAGGAACACTCTCGTTGATGCAAATGCCTCGTACAACCGTAGCGATTGAAATGTTGAAAGAAGCAAAACTTCCCTATATTGTTGTGCTGACTAATCCAACCACCGGTGGTGTTACTGCTTCTTACGCCATGCTTGGTGATATTCACATTGCTGAACCTGGCGCTATGATTGGTTTTGCTGGTCCACGTGTGATTCAACAAACTATACGCGAAACCCTACCAGAAGGTTTTCAAAGTAGTGAATATCTGCTCGAACATGGTATGATTGATATGGTTGTATCACGTTTAGAAATGAAAACAACAATTGCGCGTCTTTTACGTTTGATGATGAAACGCCCTGCTGTTTTTGACCCTTCCGATCCATCCCCAACAGACTCTCAAACATCGCTTTCTACGACAAAAGCAGCTTAAATTTATGCAACAAAACCAGATACAAAGGGTGGTGGATGATTTACTAAAAAATTATCCGAAAAAATTTGATCTTTCTTTAGAGCGTATTATTCACCTTTTAGAGCGTCTTGGTAATCCACATTTAAAACTTGCCCCTATTATTCACATCGCTGGAACAAATGGCAAAGGATCTGCCTCAGCGATTTGCCGTGCTCTTTTAGAAAGTGCAGGATACTGCGTTCATGTCTATAGCTCACCTCATCTCGTCAACTGGAATGAACGCTGCCGGTTAGGTCAAAAAGGAGGTGGTCAACTTGTTACAGAAAACCAATTGGCTGAGACAATCCGTGAAATTATAAAAGTAAATCGTCAAGAGCCGATTACTATTTTTGAAATTTTTACAGCCGCTGCCTTTATGCTGTTTAGTACACATCCAGCTGATGTTGTCATTTTAGAAGTTGGGTTGGGAGGGCGTTTTGATGCTACCAATGTCATTAACAAACCAGCTGTATCGCTTATTATGCCCATTGATTATGATCATGAGAACTTTCTTGGAAACACAATTGCTCAAATCGCTTTTCAAAAGGGGGGAATTATCAAACCAAATGTTCCAGTAGTCATCGGGAAGCAAAATTATGAAGAAACTCTTGCTACTTTAATACCCCTTGCCGATAAAAATAAAGCACCTTATTCTCTATTTGATCAAGATTATCAAAGTTATAAAGAACATGGACGTATGGTTTTTCAAAACAATCAAGGTCTCATGGATCTTTCACTTCCTAACCTTATTGGAGACCACCAAGTTGCCAATGCTGGCGCATCTCTTGAAGCAGTTTGTCAAGCAGGTTTTCAACTTTCAGAACAAACCATAAATGACGCTTTGAAAAATATTTATTGGCCCGCACGGATGCAACATCTTATCCAAGGACATTTGGTTGATCAACTGTCTCCTAATATTGATTTATGGTTAGACGGTGGTCACAATCCTGCTGCTGGAAAAGTTATTGCGGCAGAACTTACACAATGGAGAAAAAAAACAGATCGTCCCATTATTATGATTGCTGGCATGCTCAATACCAAAGATGCTGTCGGTTATTTTCGTTCCTTAGCGAACCTTGTCGATAAAATATATACGATACCGCTGATTAACAATAATGCCAGTATCTCTCCAATAAAATTAGCTGAATCAGCGCAAAAAGCAGGAATCTTTGCTACTCCACAAGCACATCTACAAGATGCTTTGCATAAGATTAGAGCCGAATATAAAGAGGCAATTGTCCTTATTAGTGGTTCCCTTTATCTTGCGGGCGATATTTTACGTGACAATAAAACACCTCCATGCTAGAAATTGATTATTTTAAAGCTTTGAAAGATAGACTTTTTAATCATGCAACTTGATTGTGCACTTTATCAACATCCTAAACTTATTACTGTTTTTGGCGGATCTGGTTTTGTAGGACGACATGTCGTTGAAACTTTGACTAAGCGGGGATATCGCGTTCGTATCGCTGTTCGTTATCCACAAAAAGCTTATTACATGCTCCAAATAGGAGAAGTAGGACAAACCCAAATGCTTAAAACGGATATCAAGCATCGTGCCTCTGTTGCACGCGCGTTGCTTGGAGCTGATGCGGCAGTGTTTTTACCTGGTAGCTTAAAACAAGCAAATCAATCGAATTTTAAAAACACACAAATTTATGGTGCTTACAATGTTGCTGAATTAACAGCACAAGCTGCTATTCCACTCATCTATATGTCAGCACTTGTGGCTAACGAGAATGCTTCATGTCTTTATGCACGTGTTAAGTTTATGGGTGAACAAATCATTCATAACAAGCATCCTCAAGCAATTATTATCCGTCCATCCGTTATCTTTGGACCAGAGGATTGTTTCTTTAACACCTTAGCAGATTTGTCACGTTTTTTACCAATTATGCCTCTTTTTGGGGGTGGGCAAAGCAAATTGCAACCCGTGTATGTTGGTGACGTTGCTGAGTTTATCGCGCGCGCTTTAGATGAACAGGTTGCTTGGGGAAAAAATTATGATCTTGGTGGTCCCCAGATTATCACTTTCCAAAATACTCTTGAAAATATACTCAAAATTATTCACCGTAAAAAAACAATCCTATCCATGCCTCTTTCTGCTGGTCTATTGATTGGAGGAATTTTGGGAACTATCGGTAAATTTCCTTTTGTACCAACACTCGTAACAGCCAATCAAATACGTTTTTTGCAAATGGATAACATTGTTTCTAAAGAGGCTATAGAGAATGGATATACTCTAGAAGGTGTGGGAATTACCCCCAGAGCAATGGCTGCATTCTTGCCAAGTTATCTTTGGCGATTTCGTCCACATGGTCAATTTTCCAAAAACTTACTCGTCTAGAATAAATTTTTCCAGAAATGAGTTAATTATTTGATTTATAATTTATAGCTCGTTGTTAGCGGTTTTAAAATCAGAGTGCTCAATAGAGTAATGTCTTTGCATTTTTAATGCTCTATTCAGTATCACAAAAAATGTTTAATCGTATATCTATAGTATTTTGATAAAAATCGTTGAAAACAGGAGAAAAGCACTCCCTATAAACTGTCTTTATCCAAGAACAGATGCAACATTGGAATCCTAAAGAACCGATTCTGAATTGCCTATTCATAAATATGATAACCTATGGCTTTGCATTATATTATTTTGGTAGAAAGCTTAATAATGAGATTAAAGTAAGGTAATACTTCCTTTTTCAACAACCGCATAAGCGAGTAGAATACTCGTATACTACTTTCGATATTATCCCATAAAAAATCGATATAAAAACTATGAAGCAATGCACAATTTTTATTATTTAAAAGGTATTCTCTCTGGAGATTTTTAAAAGCTTTAACGTTACGTGAAAAGGATAGAGTTTTGTTTATATAATAAGACTTATCATGGAGATCTCTTATTCTGTCAGTAACATCATCACTCAGATTCATAAATGCATATTTGTTGCACAAATTTATGAAGATTTTAAAAGAGCTTTTTCACATAAAGAAGTCCTCTTCTTGTCTTGCATTTTTTTTTAATTTCTCCTACCGTCTTGGAAAAACTTATTTTAAAGGGATAAAGAATGGCAGCTCAAGATTTTGTTGTCAAAGATATTGCACTTGCCGCTTATGGTCGTAAAGAACTTGATATTGCTGAAACTGAGATGCCTGGTTTGATGGCTTGTCGTAAGGAGTTTTCCTCTAATCAACCTTTGCGCGGAGCGCGTATTTCTGGCTCATTGCACATGACAATTCAAACAGCTGTTTTAATTGAAACATTAAAAGCTATTGGCGCCGATATACGGTGGAGCTCTAGTAATATTTTTTCTACGCAAGACCATGCAGCAGCAGCTATCGCCGCAACTGGTATTCCTGTATTCGCCGTTAAGGGTGAAACATTGGAAGAATATTGGACTTATATAGATGCAATTTTCCAATGGCCAGATGGTAATCCTTCCAATCTTATTTTAGATGATGGAGCTGACGCCACAAACTATATTTTAATGGGAAGTCGTGCAGAACAAAATAAAGATATCCTATCGCATCCCAAAACAGAAGAAGAAGAATTTTTTTTCAAACAAATACAAAAGCGTATGGATGCAACGCCAGGATTTTTTACACGACAGCGTGCAACAATTAAAGGTGTAAGCGAAGAAACCACAACAGGTGTAAACCGTCTTTATCAGTTACAAAAAGAAGGGCTTCTGCCTTTTCCTGCTATTAATGTCAATGATAGCGTCACTAAATCAAAGTTTGATAATAAATATGGATGTAAAGAATCATTGGTCGATGGTATTCGACGTGGAACAGACGTGATGATCGCTGGTAAAACTGCCATTGTCTGTGGTTATGGTGACGTAGGAAAAGGTTCAGCAGCATCTCTTTCTGGTGCTGGGGCTCGTGTTAAAGTAACAGAAATTGATCCTATTTGCGCTCTTCAAGCAGCTATGGATGGCTATGAAGTTGTTAATTTGGATGATGCTGCTTCCAGTGCTGATATTATCATCACGACAACAGGCAATAAAGATGTTGTTCGTTTAGACCATATGCGACAAGTAAAGGATATGTGTATTCTTGGAAATATTGGTCATTTTGATAACGAAATCCAAGTCGCAGCCCTTAGAAATTTGCCATGGACAAATATTAAACCACAAGTTGATATGATCACCTTTCCCGATGGAAAACGCATCATTTTGCTCTCTGAAGGGCGTTTGTTAAACCTCGGGAATGCGACTGGGCATCCCTCTTTTGTCATGTCAGCCTCTTTTACTAATCAAGTTTTAGCGCAAATTGAACTTTTTACCCGTGCAGAACACTATACAAATGAAGTCACTGTTTTGCCTAAACATCTTGATGAAAAAGTTGCACGTCTACATCTTGACCGGTTAGGAATAAAATTAAGTGTTTTATCAGAAGAACAAGCCGCTTATATTGGAGTCACACCACAAGGACCTTATAAACCAACCCATTACCGTTACTAAACATTTCCTTGGGTTAAAAAAGGGAAAGATGTCGTGCGCAGCTTTGGTGACTATAACCCCAAAGAAAAAGCTCAAAAAATGATTCGAATCTATGCGTATATATTTTGCCTTTTTTTCTTTTTTTCTCCAACATGCGCTGTTGCTCAGTCACTGGAAGGTTATTTACCATTTTTCTTCACTTTACTAGATGGTCCATGGCTGCTTTTAGCACTGTGTGGAGGGATTTCTTGTGCTTCACTTCTCACGTGCTTGGCTGTTATTATGCGTGCAAAAAAAACTGCACAGAAGCCTTTGAATATAATTCAGGCAAATTTTTCTGAAAAACTTAAATATTATGAATGGCTTCTGGAAGAAACCGAGCAATTCCTTCTTATTTGGGAAAATCCAACAACCTTACCCCGTGTCGTTGGTGCCCTTTCTGCATTACAAAAAATAGGAATCGACCAGAAAGATTTTCAGCGTTTTGAGCTCTGGGTTGAAGAAAATTCTCTGCGAGAACTTGATTATGCATTGACTCAACTACGTTGTAAATGTCACCCTTTTGATCTTTCTATCACCACCACAAACAATATATTGCTGCAAGTTACAGGAGTCATCGCAGGAACAGTCGCTATTGCTCGTTTTCAAGATATCTCAAAACAACAGAGTGAAAATGCTCGTTTACAGAAAGATATCGCCCGCCTTCTTACTGAACTGAGAATGCAGCGTAATCTTCTTGATCTTATTCAAGAGCCCGTATGGATAAAAGATTGTGAAGGAAAAGTTTGTTTTATAAATCGCGCCTTTAGAGAAATGACAGACTTTCGTGAAGACAGTGATGAAGTGGGGGATCTTTTCAATGAAAATACACAACGTAAAACAGATGAAACAGAAACAATTTTTCAAGAACATGTTCACACAGTTATTGATGGAGAACGACATCGTTTTCATCTCACACGTATTACAACAGCCGAAGGGATGGCAGCTTTTGCGCGTGATGACAGCGCATATGAAAATCTTGCTCATGAATTAAGTTATGTTCTTCAAAGCCATTGTGAAACACTTGACCAAATTTCAACAGCTGTAGCTATTTTTGATACAAACCAAAAATTAAAATTCTGTAATCATGCTTTTAAAATTTTATGGCCGTTGGAGACTTCCTTTTTAGAAAGTGAACCAAGCCATACATTATTTCTTGAACGTTTACGTGAAAAAGGGCTCATTGCTGAACACCCCGATTGGCGCGCGTGGAAAGAAGAACTTTTTAAAGCCTATCGACAAACAGAATCGAACCAACAAATTTGGAATCTTCCAGATGGGCGTACGGTGCGTGTTATCTCGAACCCTCATCCACAAGGAGGTGTCACTTGGCTTTACGAAAACCTTACAGAAAAAATTGATCTTGAACGCCGTTATAATACACTTATTAAAATACAAGGTGAAACACTTGATAAACTTTCCGAAGGCGTGGTTGTTTTTGGTACTGATGGGCGCCTTCGTTTATCGAATCCTGCCCTGTCGAAATTGTGGTCGCTTCCCTATAATTTACTGGTAGAAGGGACCCATATTACACAGTTACAAAGCCATTGTTCAGCCTTAACCTTAGGACAAGAATGGGATCAATTTACCAAATTCATTACCGGTTTTGCTGAAAAACGTGAAACATATTCAGGTCGTATAGATCTTAAAAATGATATGATTATTGACTATACTCTGGTCCCTCTTCCCGATGGACAAACGATGCTTACTTTTGTGAATGTTACGGACACTGTCCATGTTGCGCGTGCTCTTCAAGAAAGAAATGAAGCATTAGAAAGTGCTGATCGTTTGCGTAATGAATTTGTTCAACATGTTTCCTATGAATTGCGTACACCTCTCACCAATATTATTGGATTTTCGGATATTTTACGTGATCAAATTTTCGGCTCTATCAATAAACGTCAACAAGAATATCTTGGGCATATTCATTCAGAATCAGGAACTCTTTTAAATATTGTTAACGATATTCTTGATCTTGCTACCCTTGATGCAGGCATTATGGAGTTGGACATAAAATCGGTTAATATTGCAGATGCTATGATACAAGCAGTAACACGTATAGAAGATCGCCTTAATGGACGCCATATTACGCTTTTACAACAAATTTCTCCTTCCTTAAATTCCATTTCTGCTGACGAAAAACGCTTGCATCAAATTTTTGTGAATGTGCTGAGTAATGCTATTAATTTTGCAACGGAAGCGAGCACTATTGAATTTTGCGTCGATGAACAAGATGATAATATTGTCTTTAGCGTTCACAATGAAGGCTCTGATATTCCAAAAGACGTCCTTGATCGTATTTTTAAACGTTTTTCTTCTCATTCACACCATGGCGGGCGTGCAGGAGCGGGTCTTGGCCTTTCCCTTGTGAAGAGTTTCGTTGAACTACACGGTGGACATGTTGAGATTCTTACCGGTTCTGGAAAAGGAACAACAGTTAAATGTTTTTTCCCACTTCCCAAAGGAGATAAGATTTTTTAATTTCAATCTTTATTATAACAAAAATTTTTCATCCATTTCATGGAACTCTTAATGAATTTTAGTTTTTTTCTTGAAAATGAAGAGGAAACAAAGCTTTTTGCACAACATTTAACCCTTTCTTTAAAGCTGGGGGATCTTGTAACGTTGCAAGGAGATCTTGGAACTGGAAAATCAACTATTGCACGTACAATCATCCAAACACTTGCGAATGATAACACTATGGATGTTCCAAGCCCTACTTTTACTCTTGTGCAAAGCTATCAACTTCCACAGTTTGAAATTATTCATGCTGATCTTTACCGCCTTTCTATGGCAGAAGAAATTGATGAATTAGGGCTTCATGAAGCTCGTGAGAAAAATATTTTACTTGTTGAATGGCCAGAAAGAAATACAGCTCTTTTAGAGCTCGCCACTTTTGCACTCACCTTACACTATAAAGAACATGGGCGTCATGTAACACTCAGATCAGCACAACATGCCATTGAACGTTTGCAACAGTCTTTTGCAATTCGTACATTTTAAAAAAACATCGACATGAGCATGGACCTCATCATTTTTTAATTGATAATACCTCTAATACGTACCGAAATTTGAAATGATGAACAACATAAAGAAGTCCCTCATGGCGGATCAACCATGAAGATGAGACGAAATACTGACTCTTTTATATAACAATGACATAAATTGCAAAGGACATCCGTTAATTTATAGGAATTTATCAATTTATTTTAGAGAATGTTTTTTGCCTTTCATATTTTTGGTAAAGGCTCCAAAAAAATCTTTTGATTCTAGAGAATAGTACAAGAGAATTTTAAATTGAAGTGGTAACCCTTTAGAAGAGCATTATATAATCTGTAGTGAATTGCTTACTTCTTTCTGCTTAAAAATTGTGAACTTCAGAAAAGTAATTTGCAAAGTTTTTTCTTAAAATCTCCTTATTTCTAGATTGATATTGCCTTTTTATGTGTTGAAAGCACTATCTATCTCAATAGTCTTATCCAAGAAGAAAATACCTCTATGAAATTATCATTCACCCAATATTTTTGACGCGCATATAAGGAAAGAATTGCCTATATTCTTCATACAGGGCAATTTTTTATAAAAAATAGTCAATTGAATCATGCATAAAAGTATGAATTCTTAAATTCATTTAACATTTTGATTTTATTATCTTTTTATTATAATATAATGCAAAAAAGAATATTAAAAAAAATCAAAAGGAGAGACAAAGCTTCTCTCCTTTATAGTGATTATATGTGGAATTAACTAAGCCCATCTTTTATCCATTCAGAAAGACGTCCTTTAGAGGTAGCTCCAACCATATTCGATGAAATATTTCCATTTTTAAACATTAATAATGTAGGGATAGAACGTACTCCGTATTGGGTAGCCAGTTCCGGATTTTCATCAATGTTTACCTTAGCAATTTTAACTTGATTTTGCATTTCCATTGAAATTTCATCCAAAATTGGAGCAATCATTTTGCAAGGGCCACACCATTCTGCCCAAAAATCAACCACAACAGGGGTGGAAGAGGTTAGAACTTCACTTTCGAAATTGTCCTTATCAACTTTTATACACGTCATTGATTTATCCTTTATATTCACTTTTTATAAATTGGTATGATAACAATTCATATCAAGTTATTGCAAAGATAAATTATTAAAGGACTTTTTTACACCAGAGATTGTACATTGTGTTTGTTTGGGCGATTTTATGAAAGTAAAAAAACGTAAGGATACTTTGAAGGAAAGGAATAACTTATAAGGCAACTTCACCAAGAAATGCCTCGAGTTTTTCTGGAGAAAGCTTAAAAATTTTGGCTTCTTTACTGTAGATAAGCAGAGCTTGGATATCTTTATCGGGATGAATAGCTTGCAACAATTTTCGGTAAAGAGCCATTTGCAACCAGTGATGGGAAGCAATAGCAGCTTCATTTTCTGGCAGGGTTCCTGTTTTAAAATCAGCAAAGATAATGCTGTTTTGCGTGATGTAGAGACGGTCAATTTGACCAGAAATTGCTTGTTCTTTTCCACGAATTTTCACTATACCCATTAAGGAGACCTCAGCACGTGAATGCTCAGAAAAAAGGGGCTTGAGGTAAACGTGATCTAATATTTTCCAAACATGGCGAAGAGCATCTTCTCTTTGGCTCTCATACCAATGAGAGGCTTTGATATTGAGATAGTTTCGAGCATAGTCTCGACGTTTTTGTAGGGGATAATCGGGTAAATATTGTAACAATCGGTGAACGATATTACCATATTCAATGGAAAAAGCTCTGTTAGTATTTGTTGCTCCTAAAACAGGGGAGGTGGTAAGCTGTTTTGGACTTGAGGACAGCTCTGTATCAGCTTCAATGGAAAGGCTCGCGACTGAGGGTTTTAACGGTTTTGGTAGCACTGGTTCTTCTGGTACTTTATGGGAGAAAAAAGCAGGCAAAGGTGGTAAGGTTTGGCATTCAGCGCAAGGGACTTTTGGGTTTATAGAAGCAGAGGAAGGAGATGTAATACAATAACGCCAAGCTGCAATATCTTCCGCAGGACCTTTTATAGCTACCGCATGCGGTTCGAGAGCTTTCTTTACCAATTGTAGCCACGTATGAGGATTATTGCGTTCACCGCTATACCCGCAAACAAACAATCGATCTTCAGCACGCGTCATTCCCACATAGAGAAGGCGCCTATACTCCTCTTCAGCACGCTCTTTTAAACGCAAAGTTGCTTGTTTAGAGGGCATTGTATCAAATTCTGCATTAGGGCGCCAGATAAAAGCTTGTTGGTCACTCAAATGTGCATTGTTCAAGGGAACTTCAAGCAAGTGAGGTGAATGCTGGGGATGCCAGATTGCACTACCAGGATCAACCAGAAATACAACGGCAGCTTCCAGTCCTTTTGCAGCATGAACAGTCATGATGCGAATTTCTTCATGGTTTTGGTCAAACTCACGTTTAATTTCTGGTTCACTGACACTTAATGTTTCCAAAAAAGCTTGTAATCCTGGTAACCCCGTTTTTTGAATCGCGAGTGTGTAGTCCATAAAAGCATCAAGCACATCATTGGCTTCCGAGCCTAAGCGCGCTAAAATTTTTTGTCGTCCCTTATCATTATTTAAGATATGACTATAGAATTCGAAGACTGGTATTTTATCCACTAAAGTACGATACTGACTCAAGCTTTCAAAAGTATCTTTAAAAGGAATATGCGACGATGCCTGTTCACAAAGGCTTTTCCAAAGAGAGCCTGTACGGTGAGCGGCAAGTTGATAAAGTTCCTCTTCGCTAAGCGCAAAGAGTGGACTTTTTAAAACACAAGCAAGAGACAAATCGTCTTGTGGTTGCAAAACAAAACGTCCGAGTGCCATTAAATCACGCACACTCATATGTTTTATAAGCTGTAAACGATCTGCACCAGCGACAGGTATATTGCGTTGTTTAAGGGCACGAGAAAGCGCTAGGGCAAATTGATCACGCTTACGAACCAAAACCATAATATCACTAGCACGCAATAACCGCCCTTTTGCTGGAAGCATTTCTCCTTTGTGTAACCAGCCTGCAATAGTTTCAGCAACTTTTTCTGCCAAACGTATTGCTGGTGTATCTAAATGATCAACAGTTACATGCCAATCATCAGGAAATTCGTCTTTTTCTTTAGAAATGGCATCCCATAAAATAACTTCACCTGGACTGTGAGTACGGATAGCTTCGTGTATGGTTTTTGTATTTTCTGCTGAAAGCCCTTTATAATTCTCTGGTGTTTCAAAGACAAGATCCACACTTTTAAGAACATCGGCTGTGGAGCGAAACGAGTAATTCAATTGTATTTTTTCAAATTTCTGCTTTGCTTGTTGTGCTTTTTTTTGAATAATTTTGCCATTTGCAGCAAAATTTTCTGGTGCAGCGCCCTGAAAGGAATAAATAGACTGTTTTTCATCTCCAACAGCAAAAAGAGTACGTATATTGTCACGTTGACTATGACCTGTAAAAAATTCTTGCGCTAAAAGTTGAATAATTTTCCATTGATCAGGGTTCGTATCTTGTGCTTCATCAAGCAAAATATGATCAAGACCCTTATCAAGTTTATAGTGCACCCATTGGCTTGCACCTTCACGTTGCAACAAATGGAGTGTGCGCTCAATGAGATCATCAAAGTTTAAAAAACCATTGGCTTTTTTTAAATTTGCATAAATTTTGAGATAAAGGGCACAAAGCTGAAAAGCCGCCATATTGAGTGCACAGACTTTTACGCACTGATATTTCTCTAAAAGAACAGAAAGCTTGCTTTGTTTATCTTTAATCAATTGTTGAATAAAAGGCCAAATTTCATCTGATTTTTTAGACGATATAAGTGCAAAATTACGAGGTTTACCTTCTGTTGTAAAATAAATATTTGAAACAATATCAATGATAGTTTCTTCATCACAAGCGGTTTCTAATTGGGGAAGTTTTTCAATGATACTCTTGGTGTTTTTATTCCCATGGGTTTGGCAATGGGTAAAAGCATAAAGAGGAAGACGAGCAGTCTGTTGAATTTTTTCTAGTAATTGCTGATTTGTATCATCAGGTGCTAAATTAAACAGCGCCCGCAATTTTTCTTCTCCATTTTCAGACAGAAGAGAAGACAAAAAATCAGACAGTTTATGTTGCTTTTCAGCTGCTTCATACAGCAATTGGTTAAAAGTATGTTCACTGATAACCTTAAGCAGCTGTTTTAGAGCGGGTTGTACATCATGATGCTTTAAAAGTTGGCAGCGGGCTTCTTGTAGTAATTTCTTGCGGTTGACATCATCTATGAGTTCGAAATGTCCAGCAATATTGGCTTCTAGCATAAATTGATGCAAGAGAGATTCGCAAAATGCGTGAATAGTCTGTATTTTCAAACCACCAGGTGTTTCTAAAGCACGAGCAAAGAGTTGGCGCGCATAGGTTATTTTTGTTGCACTGATAGGTTTGTTTTCAAGCTTCGATAAGATTTCTTTAAGCTGCGCATCATCGAGTTCATTCCAGCTGGAGAGTGTGCGAAAAATCCGCGATTGCATAACAGCGGCGGCGGCTCTCGTGTAAGTAAGGCATAAAATACGTGCTGGAGGAGTACCGTTTAAAAGCAAACGAATAACGCGTTCGGTTAGAACATGGGTTTTTCCAGATCCTGCATTTGCAGAAACCCATACATGTGTTTTTGGATGTGTTGCTGTTGCTTGTGCATCAATGGCTGCTTCAGGAATAGAAAAAAGAGTCATGATTGATCTCCTTTATGAAATCCATTTGACCATTCCCATAAGCGTGCCAGATGATCATAGTCACTTTCATATTGTTTTAACATAGGGACTGCGTGTGAAAGATAGCCTTGTTGTGGATTTTGATAATACTCCATTAATGCGATAAGATGTTCCCACGCCCTTTCACCAAGATTAATAACATTTTGGTGATCTTTTTCCGCTTTTTCTGAAAGAATTGATTGAGGAGTAATCTTACCTTTTCCATTAAGAGGGATATAAAATAAATTTGAGGGAGTAAAATCTTGAAAATCTGTAAAAGCTCCTCTCATTAATAGAGCGGTTTCCAATGCTAATTGTGGAAATAATAAATCGCGAACTTGTTTTGATGAAGGGGGTGTACTCGTTTTAAAATCAAGTATTTCAACCGTTTTGTTTGGCAATATATCAATACGATCAGCACGTCCTGAAAGAATTACACCTGTTGTACCTATGGGTATTTTTTGCGATTCCACTTCCGAATGTCGTATTCGGGGTTCTAGACTTTGTTCCCATTGCAGAATAAAGGGAGCAAGATTTTCAAATGTATTCCACCAGATTGTTTCAACATCAGCAGGTAAATTAAACTTATCAAATTCTTTACGTCCAAGAGTGAGGAGTACATTTAATGCATTGTCAACCTTTAGATTTTTTATTTTTGTGCAAAAAGCAGCAAGAATAGCGTGATAAAGCATTCCACGTTCAGCAGCACAAGGGTCATAGACGAGTGCTTTAAGTGGTTTGAGTCGCAAAATTTTTTTAGCGTAAATGGCATAAGGGTCATGGCGTAACGTTGTTATTTCGGTGATGGAAAAATGACGTGGACGCACTGCAATGGGTGGTACAGGGCAAGGGCGTGTTGCACAAGCAGACATGTCCGTATTGTCAAGCATCTTTGCCCAATGGCGTATCTTTTCACCTCGTGCACGGATTTGTTTCCAAACTTGTTGTCCTACGACAGTTTCTAAGCGTTGTAGCCAGCGTGAAGGGAGAGAAGGAACATGATCAACTCGTAGTGCTCGGCTCATCACGACTTTATTCATTCCCATAGCCCATTGAAAATCATGCGCGGAAAGACCAATACGCTGCTCTGGTGGCTCCAGAGTTAACATCATTTTCATCGGTCGCGATAAAAAAGCATCATTTCGGGTTGATATCGGCCATGACCCTTCATTAAGACCGCCGATGACCACTGTATCAACTGTTTGCAAACGTGATTCCAAGGTACCCCAGATGAATAAACGTGGATGTCCTCCAGGCGAAGGTGTGACGGAACGGGTTGCTATTATGGCAGAAAACATAGCGGGCCATTCGCAAAGATGAAATGTTAATCCCGATTGATCACTGACCAATTCACGCAAAAAATTTGATAAGGCTTGTCCTGCTTCGTGTTGATAAAGATGTGCAAGAGAATTATCCTCATTGCGACCAAAATTTTCAAAAACCTCAACAGTTGCTATCGCAGCTTCGTTGATGGTGCATTCTTTCTCTTTTTTCATAAGAGATGTTAAAGGTTCAACAGCTTTCCTCAAAAGATGACAAAGGAAACGTGCTTCTTCACATTTCTGCTGATCAAGAGCGTTGATTTCAAAACTATTATGAAAGTATGTTTCAATCCATTTTTCAAGAAATTGATCACATTCGCAAAGATTGATGCGCCCTGTATTTCCTCGAAGAATAAAAAGTTCAAAATTTTCTGCCATTTCGCGTAAACGATGACGGTTTTGTTGGAGTGTTGTCAGTGGATGTTTAAGAAGAGAAAGAAAAGCAATGGGATCATCGGGTTGCAACACATTTTCTAAGATAAGTCGTAAGAGAGTTACAGGTAATGTTTGTGCAAGTGGTATTCCGCCTGAATCATTTGCTTCAATTCCAAATCTCTGTAATTCCACAGCAACACGGCGTGCTAAATTACGGTCATTTGTAATAAGGGCCGCAGTTTTTTTGGGTTCTTCAATAGCTTTGCGTAAGGTAATAGCTATAGCGAGAGCTTCTTCACGTTCATTTATAGCTTCAATAAATGACCAATCTGCACAAAGATTTTCATAATCATCACGGACAATTTGTATCCATTTATCTGTTGTAGAAGCTGGTCGGAGTGCTTCTGATAAAAGAGCCATTCGTCTTTTCTTTGTTATACTTTGTTGGCCAATTTCGCAAACATGATGACGTTGACATCCCATGAGAGTTAGAAGTTTTTTTAAATGATATTGAGGATGGCTAAAAACATTTTCTGCAGGATCAAAAAAATCACAAGCTGTTTTTTCTTTATTGCTTGTGCTTAGTGCATTCCATTGTTCTTCATCCATATAAAGATCAAGGCCAGGAAGAACAACAGCCCCTTTTGGCAGAGAAGCTATAACCTTTAAAAGATGAGAGACTGCGGGCATAGAACCTGACACACCAGCTGCAATGACCGGTTTATCAGGCGGCATACGTCGTAAAGTCTCTGCGTGCATTGTGAGTGCTTGATTACGCCATTCAGCGGGATTACTTCGTTGTCTTTCTGTCAAGATTTTTGGCCAATTTTGCGTAACAATAGTCAAGAAATCGAGCGTTATTTGCCACCATTCAGCGACCATATCAGGTGCAATATTTTTAAGTTTTGACCAGTCTGCTCCTTCTGTTTCAATTTCGTCCATCAAGTGTGCTAAATCTTGCGCAAGCCAAATCGCATCAGCACTATGAGCCGGAATAAGCACATCTTCTGTGCCAAACATGGCACGCAGATGCGCAGGTAAATTTTCACGCCATGGACGAATAAGGCGTGCTAAAAGTAAAAGACGTTCGCTTTCTCCAATAGGCGGATCGAGAGTGCTGGTATGATTTTCAACAAAAAGGAAACTGTCTTCATCTACATCTCCTAGAGCACGAATGGTTGGCAAGAATGTTGATTGTGTATCACTTCTTTCAACAAAGGCTAAACGCAAAGCGCGAGCAGCACGACGTGTCGGAACATAAATAAGGCTATCGGCAAGGGCAGTTTGAATATCTCCACTAGAAGCGAAATTATCAATAAGGCTACCAGAGAGTAGTGCATCAACAAAGTGAGGCAAAAAAGCAGTTCCCGGAGAAATAGAAAAGACACGCGGTTTATAGGTCATATGATCTCATATTTGGGATAACAAATTTCAGCTTATTGATTATTTGTATTATTTTGACTGTATACAATATTTATACAAGGAAAAACTGAAAAGCTATATTTATACAGCAGATTTTTTATTTTAGATTTAAAAAATCAGTTTCATAAATAATATTTTCCCATAAAAAGCTTGGGAAAAAAAATAATATTTCCACCCTTCACAGCGAAAATAGATTACTTTGATGGAGAGAGTTTTGCAAAAGTTTATCGTGCAAGCCTCTATTTTGCTAGGATTACATCCCTTATGCAAAATAGAATGCCCAAAAATATCATTATGTTGCAATTTTATATGTTTGTTTTTAAAGAGACATCTTTCATTGTACTTGAGCTTACCTCGTAATGTCGTCCCGTAAATAATATAAATGAATAGTATAACTTAAACTTCCGTGAATGGGATAAGATACACCACACACCACCATCGTTACATCATAACGCTACAAACCACCATCATCACTTTTTTACCCTCACCCAATATTTTGAAAGCTCTTGGCTATGGAGAAGATTTACAAGAGGCTTTGTATTTCTTGCTTCCAGTGTTTTACGCACACATCAATCCTACTTATGACATGCAAACAAACGATTTTGATTGTTTCAATATAAGAAACTTATAATATTCAGATTTTTAACCCAATATAAAAAATGATAAATTATCATTATAAATCAAATTATTGTAGAAAATATTTTTCTTTATTTTAAGAGCGTACTTGGTAATCTTTAAAAGCAGAAAATTTTATTTTAGGAGCTCTTTCTGCCTCATAATTCAATGAAAAATGATTCTCCGCTAAAAAGACTGGATCACCTTCTAAATCATACGCAATAGCAGAGCGGTGATTGCTGAGAAACTTTTGCAACTCATCTTTGCTCTGCGCTGAAATCCAACGACATAAATTAAAACGCGCAGACTCAAAATTCACTGGCAAAGAATATTCTATTTTTAATCGTTCTTTTAAAACATCAATTTGCAAAGCACCAATAACACCAATGAGAGAAGGCGACCCATCATCAGGAATAAACAATTGTACAACCCCTTCTTCAGCCATTTGTTGCAAAGCTTCTTTGAGCTTTTTTGCTTTCATTGGATCGCCCAAACAAACACGACGCAAAATCTCTGGTGCAAAATTTGGTACTCCCTTAAAGAGGATATCTTCTCCTTCAGTCAAAGTATCGCCAATACGCAATGTTCCATGATTAGGAATCCCTACGATATCACCGGCATAGGCTTGATCAGCAATTTGGCGTGAACGCGCAAAGAAAAATTGTGGAGCCGAAAGTGTCATTGGTTTTCCTGTTCGAACCAACTTTGTCTTCATACCACGTTCAAGTGTTCCCGAACATACCCGAAAAAATGCAATACGATCACGATGATTAGGATCCATATTTGCTTGAATTTTAAAAACAAATCCCGTCATTTTAGGTTCCATGGCTATGACATTGCGCTGATCTGCACTTTGGTCACGAGGACTTTGACCAAAATCAATAAGCGCATTGATCAAATCACGAACACCAAAATTTCGCAAAGCTGAACCAAAATAAACCGGAGTCATATGACCTTCACGGAAAGCTTGAAGATCAAAATTCTTGCAAACACTTTGAGCGAGTTCTACCCCTTCAATAAAAGTTGAATGTTGATATTCAGGAAGTAAATGGACAACCTCTCTGGGATTTGAAACTATCTGCTGTGTTATCTCATCATCTTTTTGACGAAAACGATTATGATAAAGGTCATAGGTACCAACAAAATCTTTACCCGTACCAATTGGCCATGTTATAGGCGCAGTATCAAGAGCAAGCTTTTCTTCAATTTCATCTAAAAGCTCTATAGGATCACGTGCCTCACGATCCATTTTATTGATAAACGTAACAATAGGAATATCCCGCATCCGACACACTTCAAACAATTTTAATGTTCTAGGCTCAATTCCCCGTGCCGCATCCAAAACCATGACAGCACTATCAACAGCTGTGAGTGTGCGATAGGTATCGTCCGCAAAGTCCTCATGTCCTGGAGTATCTAGGAGATTAAAAATATGATTTTCATATTCAAACGTCATCACCGAAGTTACAACGGAAATACCACGATCACGCTCAATATTCATCCAATCAGAACGGGTTTGAATACGATCTTTTTTGGCTTTTACTTCTCCTGCAAGTTGAATAGCACCACCAAACAATAAAAGCTTTTCTGTCAATGTTGTTTTCCCAGCATCTGGGTGAGCAATAATTGCAAATGTACGCCGTCGCTTTACTTCCTGCACTCTCTTTTCCATTATTCCTCCGTCGGCCGTGCAAGCGCTTCAGCAATCAGTGCACGCATTTCATTAATCCCATAAAGCGCTATAAATGATCCCCATCGTGGACCTCGCTCTTGTCCCAGAAGGACTTCATACAACATTTGAAAAAAAACATTGGAAACACCAGGCCCACCTTCAGGGCTTTTTTTGCTATGGTCTTGATAGCGTTCCGTTAACCGTGCAACGTCAAGAAGCATATTTTGTAGCATGTTGCCATCAACAGTTTCAGGTAAATTAGCTAATTTTTCATCAATTTGTGCTAATGTTGTGCGTTCACTTTCATCAGGGAGCCGGAATTTTTTGTTTGGTTTAACAAAAACATCAAAATATCTAATGGCAAACTTCACTAATTGATCAAGTTCTGGATAAGTTTGTGCATTTGCTCCTTTAGCGTAACGAGAAATAAAACCCCAAAGAACTTCTGCATTCTCCGCATTTGAAGCACTTACCAAATTTAGGAGCATCGCAAAGGAAACAGGCAAATCAACCTGCGGAGGACAACCATTATGAATATGCCATACAGGATTATTCAACCGCTCTTTCCATTCTTGGCGACCATAGGCTGAAAGATGCGCATAGTATTCATCAACCGCTTTAGGAATGACATCAAAATAAAGCCTTTTTGCTGTTTTAGGCTTTGAAAACATATAAAGCCCTAAACTCTCTGTTGGGGCATAAGTAAGCCATTCATCAATGGTTAAGCCATTTCCCTTGGATTTGGAAATTTTCTGCCCTTTCTCATCTAAAAAGAGCTCATAGTTGAATCCTTCTGGGGACTTCCCACCTAATACTTTACAAATTTTAGAAGAAAGATTTGTGGAATCGATAAGGTCTTTTCCTGCCATTTCATAATCAATGCCAAGTGCTGTCCAACGCATTGCCCAATCCACCTTCCACTGACACTTAACCTTGCCCCCCATAACCTCTGTTTCTATGGTTTCTCCTGTTTCTGGCTCAATATAAGTAACTGTACCTTTTTCAACATTACGTGCAATCATCGGTACCTGTAATACTTTTCCAGAAAAGGGAGAAATTGGTAAAAAGAGCGAATAGGTCGCTTGCCGCTCTGCACCCAATGTTGGTAAAATAATTGCCATAACCTTGTCATAACAGGCAAGGATTTTCAAAAGTGTTTCATCAAAACGACCAGAATGGTAATAATCCGTAGCACTTGCAAATTCATAATCAAAACCAAAACGATCAAGGAAAGCCCGTAGCCGCGCATTATTTGCTGCCCCAAAAGAAGGATAGTCATCTCCAAAAGGGTCGGGTACACGGCTCAACGGTTGACCAAGATAATGTTCCATCCTCTCGCGATCAGGCACATTCTCAGGAACCTTGCGCAAACCATCCATATCATCAGAAAAACAAAGCAATTTTGTTTTTACTTTATTCTCCGTAAGAATATGAAATGCATGACGCACCATGGTTGTACGTGCAACTTCCCCAAAAGTACCAATATGCGGTAAACCAGAAGGTCCATAACCTGTTTCAAATATCACACTGTCTGGATAACCCGTCTTTTCATACCGTTTGATAATCTTACGTGCTTCTTCAAATGGCCAAGTTCTCGATTGAAAAGCCGCATCTTTTAATTCAGGCGCAAGGTTAAGGGTATCACACTGATCACGCATCATTATTTGTCCTAAAAATTACACTCTTTCAAAATAGGGTGTATGGTTCTTGAATTTATTCGTCAATAATAGCAAGCAAAAAGATGAAAATTTCTTTATACTCTTAAGTCACAATACAAAAATCGCCCTCGCTATAAACATATTTTGTTCTGATAAAAATCAAAAACATTCAATATTATAAAGCAAAATTGACTTGTTTTGATTATCAGAGCCTTCATTGCTATTATTATCATGAATTTTGCTTATTATACTGATTTAGTACAAAAGCGAAGCCTCTAACATTGAATGAAAGGACTGCAAAAACCAACAGATAAAAATGCTTAAGTTAGGCATTCCATACAAAAGTACTTCCCCTACTTTACACTTGTCACTGTAATTTTCTATTTCTTTTTTTGTCACCTTGATGACGCATTGCTAATGTACGCAAACGTAAAGCATTTAATTTAATAAAACCAGTTGCATCTCTTTGATCATAAGTACCTTGATCATCCTCGAAAGTTACCAACTCACTCGAATAAAGTGATTTTTTACTTTGGCGCCCTTCAACAATTACGTTTCCTTTATAGAGTTTTAACGTGACTTCACCTTCAACATGTTCTTGAGATAAATCAATAGCTGCCTGCAGCATCTTACGTTCCGGCGAAAACCAAAATCCATAATAAATGAGTTCTGCATAACGTGGCATCAATTCATCTTTCAAATGAGCTGCACCACGATCTAGCGTTAAAGATTCTATAGCTCTGTGAGCCGTTAAAAGAATGGTCCCCCCTGGTGTTTCATAAATACCCCGCGATTTCATACCCACAAAGCGATTTTCTACCAAATCTAACCGACCAATACCATTATCGCGCCCATAATGATTTAATTCTGCAAGTAAAGTTGCAGGAGATAAATTTTTTCCATTGATTGAAACAGCATCACCTTTTTTAAAGCCAAGAGTGATTCTGGTTGCTTGATCTGGAGCATCTTCCACCGAAAGAGTACGCATATGGACATATTCAGGAGCAGGAAGTGCTGGATCTTCTAAAATCTTTCCTTCTGATGAAGAATGCAATAAATTTGCATCCACTGAAAAAGGTGCTTCGCCTTGCTTATCCTTTTCTACAGGAATTTGATGTATACGAGCAAATTCAAACAGATCTGTCCGACTCTTAAAATCCCAATCACGCCATGGAGCAATAATCTTTATATCAGGGTTAAGAGCATAAGCGGAAAGCTCAAAGCGTACCTGATCATTGCCTTTGCCCGTTGCCCCATGAGCAATTGCATCTGCTCCTGTTTCCTTAGCAATTTCAATAAGGCGTTTTGAAATAAGTGGGCGTGCAATTGATGTTCCTAAAAGATAAGTTCCCTCATAAACGGTATTGGCTCGAAACATCGGAAAAACAAAATCACGCACAAATTCTTCGCGCAAATCTTCAATATAGATTTCTTTAACACCTAACATTTCAGCTTTACGACGAGCAAATTCTAGCTCTTCCCCCTGCCCCAAATCCGCTGTAAAAGTTACAACTTCAACGCCTAGCGTACTTTGCAACCATTTGAGAATAATTGACGTATCCAATCCCCCTGAATAAGCCAAAACAACTTTTCTAATATTTTGCCACTTCTTCATTTCAAAATTCTATATGAGCTGCTCTTTTATCTCTACCTAGAAATCAAAACAATGCAACAAATATAAAAATAAATTCTCTTTAAGCAACATTAAAAAGACGCAAAAAACGTAAATAAAAACGCTTTAGAGTGTAAATAATGAATACTGCTTAAAAATAAAAGGAGATTTACGTGTCATTTCTACCGGAGTGGTCTATTGTTGTACAATTTGCTTTAGCATCGTTGATTTTAGCACTTATTCCAGGACCTGATATGATGCTTTCTGTAGGACGAACCATTACACAAAGCAAAAAAGCTGGAATTATGTGCGCCTTGGGTAGTGCAACAGGGTTTGCCATTCAGGTTACCGCTGTAGCACTTGGCTTATCAGCGCTTATTTTTGCTGCGCCACACACTTTTATTCTTCTAAAAATTGCTGGCGCCTTTTATCTTTTATGGTTTTCCTTTCAAGCGTTACGGAGAAATCCAACTTTTTCCTTCGAACAGACATCTTCTAAATCTCAAAGCGCTAAACGTAACTATCTTGCTGGTATTGGAATCAATCTTTTAAATCCTAAAGTTATACTCTTTAACGCGACATTCTTACCACAATTTATCAATGCGGATGATCCTATGGCAACACAAAAGCTACTCTTTTTAGGACTCTCTTATATCCCTATTTCTTTTCCCATTACAATTTCTATCGTTTTTACAGCGCATAAACTTACCAAAATTCTCAAGAAAAAACCTCTTTATATTCGCTTTCTCGACTGGCTTATTGCTGGTACTTTTACTATCTTTGCCCTCCATCTCCTTATAGTTACAAAAATTGATTTATAAATGTAATTTATCGTTTTTAATTTAAATGAGAACCAAAATATTGTAGGATTCTCTCATTTCAAACCTGTTTATTTTGAATCAAACAATATCTTTCCCTTGTACGTTATAAGCGAATCGGGAGTTTTCGTGTGTGAAGCGAAATCTTTTTAAAGAACGTAATAAACAAAAGAGTGAGGCAATACACAATCTCCACTTTTTAAAAGATATTACCGTAGATGCTTTTAAAAGTCATAAAATAGAATTAAAATGTACGATAATAATATGGAAATTAGTTAAGACCCTTAAGACTTCATATTGCCTCTAAATGAGGTTTCCTCCTTATTTTAGAAATTACGCAAACAGACTGCTATATACAATATTTCTCCCCATTGAGCATATAAAAGCTGAAACTGTTCGTCTAACACTTATCCATCTTAATCTCTGTCTCACACATGCTATTATATGCTGATTTACTGAAAAAAAAGCATAGGCTTTAATATCGCAGAAAGTTGCATTAACTAATGACCAATGGCATTTTCAAGTCGCAAACGTTCAGATTTCCGTAAACGCTCTGAAGCTGATTTAAGTTGTCCACATGCCGCTAAAATATCGCGTCCACGCGGTATCCGAATAGGAGAAGCATAGCCCGCTTGATTAACGACATCAGCAAAACGCTCGATTTGCTCCCAATCAGAACACTGATAATTGCTCCCTGGCCACGGATTAAAAGGGATTAAATTGATCTTAGCAGGAATCCCTTTCAATAACTTAATCAATCGCTTAGCATCATCTAAACTATCATTGATATCTTTCAGCATAACATATTCAAAAGTGATTCGCTTTGCATTGGAAAGACCAGGATAATTACGGCAAGCCTCCATTAGTAAAGCAAGCGGATATTTTTTATTAATGGGAACAAGCATATCCCTTAATGTATCGTGTACTGCATGGAGTGAAATCGCCAACATAACACCAATTTCTTCTCCGGTTCGGATAATTCCAGGAACAACCCCACTGGTTGAAAGCGTAATCCGACGTTTTGATAAAGAAAGCCCGTCGCCATCAGAAGCAATCAATAAAGCTTTTTTAACAGCTTCAAAATTATAAAGAGGTTCTCCCATCCCCATCATAACAATATTGGTAATTTTGCGACCTTCAATGGGAACTATTGCCCCATCAGGGGTATTTTTATCAGGAAAATCACCCAAACAATCACGTGCAACCAATAATTGTGCCAAAATTTCTTCCGCAGTCAGATTGCGAACAAGCATCTGCGTTCCCGTATGGCAAAAAGAGCAAGTTAACGTACACCCTACTTGCGATGAAAGACATAAAGTACCACGTCCTTCTTCAGGGATATAAACCGTTTCAATTTCAACAGGCCTTCCAGCTCCACGTGCAGGAAAACGTAAGAGCCATTTACGCGTACCATCTTTTGATATTTGTTCTCCAACAATTTCTGGGCGCGCAATGGAGAAATGACACTTAAGTGTTTCTTGCATTGCTTTAGAAATATTCAGCATCTCATCAAAATTTGAAACGCCACGCACATAAAGCCAATGCCAAAGCTGACGCACACGCATACGCGTTTGATGCTCTGGTACACCAACTGTCTTTAAAGCCTGCACCATCTCATCTTGCGACAAACCAATTAAAGAGAGCTTAGAACTCTCCTTCACGACCACATTATCTGTTTCTCGCGCAAAACATGAACCAACTGGTCTAAGGTCATAGGAAATGGCCATTGCTTTCCAATTCACATCACTATTTTAGAAATTATCGAAACCTTAATGGCACTTTTGAGCTGCATTTAATGCAGCAGTAACCCCTTTTAAGGAATAAGTATAAGTGGTATGCGTTCCTCGTTTTGATATCGCTTTCACTGTCATATTGCTTCCAGCACGCATAGCAGAAACAAGCTGCTTTTCTAGCTCTGATGAAGCCAACCAAGCTGAGGAATCTTTCGTGAAAAAATCAAAGTCCTTACCTCCAATGGTCACTGTCACTCTCGACCCTTCTTGAAGGGTATAACCAGCCATAAACTGCGGTTCAAACGAAATAGGTGAATGAGAACGCTTGGTAACCAAGAAAAAGTTATCACCATGATTAACTGTCGTTGGAAGAGCCTTCAAAGGTACCGATAACACATAGCAAATCGTATTTTTGGGCGATTTATAAGAATAGGCTCCCCACGCTTCAAATTGATTTAAACGGCTTGGCGTTTGTGCATATGCCACGCCCGCTGTAACAAAAACCATTACAGATGCAGCAATAACAGTCTTTTCAAACATCTTCATTTAGCTCACTTCTTTAGTCTCTAACAAGATTCTCTTCATTGGAAAAATTCAACAAAAACTCCTCGATATCCATGTGTTATTGTCTTAATTCCTTCAATAAGCGAAATATTTTCACACTAACCAGAATAGATTTCCACGTTCCATTGTGACCTTTTAATCGTTACCAAAACATAAACTTCTTATTCAATAACCACATTAAAAAATAACATCTTCATTTTATGCTACTCATTTCGTTTTTGTATAAAAAACGATTTCTTTAAGCTATAGAACTTCAAAACGAGATGAAAATATACCCCATACTCCCCGCAAAAAAGCTTAATCGCCTTACGGATATCACTTCTCGACTTTATGCATTCAATACATTTATGTTCACAAAATACTCCATCTTTCACCCATTATAGTGCATTCATACTTCGTATTCAATATCGTCCCGATAACACTTTTTCTCAATCTTCAAAATATCTTGTAAAAATAATAAAATATTATCAATATATTAATAATAAAACATAAAGAATTCAGATTCTATCTCAATAATCACATACCACTTTGTTTCTTTTGATCTTATTTCCCTATATATTTTATCTCCAATTATTAATTTCTAAAATGATTTTAGTAGCTTATAATATTATTTTAATGTATTAGACGATATTTTTCTACAGCAATTTTAACCTTATCGTTTTTTAACAACATTTTAATCAATTAAAGTGGATCTGAATAAATCTTCCCATGCACAAAGCTGTTTCACCCAACCTAAAGCTATAACTTTCATTTTTACCGTACAAAATTGTTTTTTAGCATGGGCTCTATAAAACAGCTGACATCTAAATCATATCTATAAAATAGTTGACCTCTCCACTTGTGAAGAAGCAAACCGGCACCATAACACTATTTTCCAGCTCCCAATGTTTTGCTACAACCCTCGATACTTGAGACGATTCATAGGAAGCATTTTTACCCTTTCTTGTACAGTTTTTATCCACACGCTAATTCCGTTTATAACGTGCAAGCAAATGGTTTTGATTGATTCAACATAAACAGGTTTGGAATGAGAGAATCTTACAGTATTCGCATCTCTCATCCAACATGCAAAATAGTGAATTATATTTATAAATCAATATCTTGCTATACTGAGGATACACTCTTATTTCTTCTTGAGCATTAAAATATTATCCCTAAACACTCAAACTCAATTTACGAAAAAATTCGATGCACAAATAAATTTTTCTGTTGATTTCTTTCCCGCTTTCAAAGGACAAAGATTCTTAATCCAATCTGGACTGAAAAAGTTTGGATTCTTGTCGAGCGGTCTCCTCTTGTCTTCCCACTTATGTGATTTACCTAACCAAAAGCTCTACAAACAAGTCCTGCTTAAGAATATTTACCACACATTCTAAAAGCATTTAATGTATTAAGAAGACTTACATGCCTTATCTCTCCACACCTCAAATGATGGCTTTTTACAGTACAACAGGATAAATTAACCCACGAAGCATAATGATTAGATGCTTTAATATACAAGAGCAAGTAACAAAAACAAGTACTTCGTTTTTGTTACTTGCTCTTTAAAAAGAAGGTTCGCTTAGAAACGATTTCTCAAAATTGCATGACATAACCTTTTGTTATCAGTCTTTTAAGATAAAAATTATATTATTTTCTACGTTCCGTGGTGTATACCTTGCAACTTATACACTCATAATATCTTCTAAGCTGCATTTGATTCTGAAGTTTGAATCAGTAAAGCATAAAGCGCATTAGCATTATGCGTATTGCGCAATTTTTGCACAACATCAGTGTGACGCAAAACACGTGCGATCTGTGATAAAGCTTTTAAGTGATCTGCACCAGCATTTTCAGGTGCTAAAAGGAGAAAAACGAGATCTATAGGTTCGTCATCAAGAGCTTCAAAATCAACAGGACTTTCAAGACGTGCAAATATACCAATGATCCGATTAATATCAGGTAATTTTCCATGAGGAATCGCAATACCTCCACCCAAACCCGTTGAACCAAGCTTCTCGCGTTGTAAAACAACATCAAAAATCACATGCTCACTAAGACCTGTTAGCTTGGAAGCTTTTTCGGCTAAAATTTGCAGAACCTGTTTTTTCGAATTAGCCTTAAGAGCCGGAATGATCGCTTCCGGTGCTATTAACTCACTCAAATTCATACTTTAATTTTCCTCTTACACGCTAAAATGCTCATCAATAAACCTATAAACGGTATAGATACTTAATGTTCTTTCACTTTTCGCAACATCGCATGTGTTTTTACTTTTCAATTTATAATGGGTGATGGCTCAATACATCTCATATCACTTCTAACACAACAATAAATAGTATTCGGATCATCATTAACGGCATGAGAAACCAAAGAAATGAAGTTGTTCATAAAGTTAATTTCCTCACGACTCTAGAAAAGGTCATTATTCATAAATTTATTAAACTTGTCATAAGAGTTGATGTATAATTCGCCATCAGAGTTTTTCTTTCTTTAAAAATGAGCCCTTAAATTAAGATGAAAAGCATACTGAGCAAAATGGACCTTTACTTTGAAAATTACTGTATAGCTTGAACATCGCCTTATAACAAGAATATAAAGGTTTTTAGAGATTTAATGATTATTTTGAAAGGTTTATAGATTTATCCTGATATCTTTAGCCGAGCTCCTATTTTCAAATAGGCCATATAAACCAATAAAATACGACAACTCCTATTGAATAACCGCAATATATAACCGGTGCTCCCATCAAAATACCTAAAACAGCATCATCGATATATTATTTGATTCGACAGAGAAAAATATGATAAATATCTCTTACCTTTCAATAACACACGCATTTATTGAGAGCTTCGTTTATCACTCATTATCAAGTTAATCTAGTGATATCTTTTCTATGATACAATCATGAGCAAGCTAAACTTATAAAACAACAAACTAACCCTCTAATGATGAAGTCTTTTTCACCACTCAATAACAACATTAAGGTTATAGTCATAAAAGAAGTTTTGGCATAAATAAGGAGATTTTCAGTAATAATGTTTGGTTAAACTTAAATGGAAACTCGTGAAAGCTGTAAAATCAAAGAGAAAACTGATTTCCCAAATAAATTCTGCGTACATCAACGTTGTTGATAATATCATTAGGACAACCGTGAACTAACACCCGCCCTGTATGAATAATATAAGCGCGATCGACAAGCCCTAATGTCTCACGCACATTATGATCCGTTATTAGAACACCAATGCCACGCCTAGTTAAATGACGAATAAGTTGTTGAATATCGAAAATAGCGATAGGATCAATTCCTGCAAATGGTTCATCAAGTAACATAAAATGGGGACGAGAAGCTAAAGCGCGCGCAATTTCAAGTCGCCGACGTTCACCTCCAGATAACGAAAGTGCAGACATTTTACGTAAATGATCAATTTTAAATTCATGTAAAAGGCTATCTAACTCTTCACGTTGTTTAAGGCGATCTTTTTCAACGACCTCTAAAACAGCTTTAATGTTATTTTCTACTGAAAGACCACGAAAAATAGAAGCCTCCTGTGGAAGATATCCAATACCTAAACGCGCACGTCGATACATCGGAAGATGCGTAATATCAAATCCATCAATTTTAATGGATCCTCCATCAGATTTTATGAGCCCCGTAACCATATAAAAACAAGTTGTTTTACCTGCCCCATTGGGCCCTAAAATGCCAACGGCTTCTCCCGTACGAATGCCAAAAGAAACACCATTAACAGTTCGTCTTCCTCGATAAACTTTAATCAAGTTACTGGCAATCAAGGTCCCTTTTAAGGGATTTTTTGAAGCTTCACTTTCAAGATTATATTTATCGGTCTGTTTTTTTCTTTTGATTCCAAACATGAAATCTTAATGGCCATTCTTTTGATTTTGTTTTAAAATAATAGAAACACGACCTTTTTTCTTAGGCGTCTCACAACCTTCTAAAAAAGCCTTTCCGCTTTCCATATTTGCCGTTAGTTTGCACCCCGTGGCCACATTGTCACCGTCAGTTAACACAACATGACTCCCTGTCAAACTCATCATTTTTGACTTTCCATCAAAAACGCCTTTATCACCCGTAGCAATTTGCGTAGCAATTTTTATATAAACTTTTCCTAAAGCTTCCATTTTTTGTATACCCGACGAACCAAATAAAGAAACAGATGATGCCTTTGTATCTTCCTTGTTTTTATCAATTTCTTTATATGCTTTATCGTAGTAAACAACTAATTTTGCCGTTCTTAAAAGACGTTCACCTTGCACCACTGAAACATCACCTTTAAAAAGCGCTATCCCTTCTTTATCACGTATTTCCAAAGAATCTGCATGAAGTTCTACCGGTTCTTTGTCGCTTGATAAACTTATTCCAAAATGAGCCACTTCGGCATATCCTAAAACTGCTCCTCCTAACATTCCCATGCTAAAAGCCAAGGTCACACCTATCCATCTTTTGTACGATTTCATTATTTCAATTCTTCTGTTTGTATATACACATACTTCTCTTTATAAATATCCTTTGAAGATTCGTATTGATATTACGTCATTGCTTTTGAAGCACTAAATGCACACCACCATGGAAATACATGTTTTTTCCTTTTTCTCGAATTTGTAAGGCATTTGCGGCAAGATGCAAACCGGCTTGCTGAATATTAACACGCTGATCTGTTTTTAACTGTCCCTCGGATAAGTTAATACTCGCTGACATAAATTGTGCCATCATCCCATCATTCGTCGTAATGGTGAATGGCTTGTCCAACTGTAAAAAACCATTAATGTTATCGTAAACCCCCCCTTGTGCTGCGAGAAAAACCTGTTTTTGTTGGCCCATAAATGCTTTAGCTGTAATGTTTTGCAACCCAATCATTCCAGAGTGTGTATGGTCTTGAAATGCCTTTTCTGCTTTAAGCCAATAAGGTTCATGAGCACGCGTATACCCTTCTAACTTTGGATTGAGCATTGTCAAATTCACCACGCCACTTTCTTCATTATTCAAAGGCATAGAATCAGAAGTAACGGGAACCAAGAAAAACGTAAACCAGCAAAAAACCAGCGCTGAAATCAACGCTAAGAGAGGTAAAAAAATTTTTAATATGCTAATACGACGCGAATGAAGGGATGCTTTTTTAAAAACATCTCCAAAAGATGATTGCGTTGAAAAGGCTTCATAATTATTGTGTACGGACATACTCTCCTAATCTCTTAAATACTCCGCATTTTTAATCTGTATAACCTTTATAGAAGGTATTTTCAAATTTTGTTTCTTGCAATTTGTTTTTTCTTGGTTTTATTTTGCTTTTATCCGTTTATATATTGTAATATGCATGAAGTGCACAATTACAAAAAAATTTTTGTGTGAAAGTGAGGCTATTGTGGTAAAATCAGAGCTTGTGCAAATTATCGCTCGTCATAACCCGCATCTTTTTCAACGGGATGTAGAGAATATTGTAAACGCTATTTTTGAGGAAATTTCAACAGCACTTGCAAATGGCAATCGCGTTGAACTTCGTGGATTTGGAGCTTTTTCTGTAAAAAGCCGTTCAGCCCGTAATGGACGTAATCCACGAACAGGTGAAGCTGTTTCTGTTGAAGAAAAGTGGATTCCTTTTTTTAAAACTGGCAAGGATTTACGCGACCGTCTTAATCAGTGAGAAACTTATGATAATTAAACGTATTCTTCTAACAAGTATCGGTGTGATTCTCGCAGCGTTTTTGATTGTTTTTATCGTGGCTAATCGTCAAATGGTTCCGTTAACCCTTGATCCTTTTCGAGCAGATTCTGAAAGTTTTACTTATCATGCTCCCCTCTTTATATGGCTCTTTATTTTCTTTGGTTTTGGTATTTTATTAGGGAATCTGATCAGTTGGTTTTCCTATCACAAATACAAAAAAGCTCTCAAAAAAAGTAAAGCAGAGATCGAGAAATTGAAAACGTCTATCACAAATCTGGTGTAATGGTATTTTAATAAAATCTTTTCTCTCTGTATTTTATATTCAGTACAGAGTTAAAAGTGCTCTTTTCTTTTTTTATACATATTTTAATTGGCTTTAGCTCTTTTGCACTTTTACGAAATACTTAAGAGCTTTATAATATATTTTCATACCTCATATACCGTGATACAAAACATGCCCGCACAATGCTTTCAATCCTCCTCCCATAACAATAGATATCCGCAGGAAAAGTTGCCACTTATTTTAGAAACAGGTGTAAGTGAAAACTATGCTCTCATTGATTCTGGTCATGGAAAAAAATTAGAACGTTATGGAGCTTACCGCATTATTCGACCAGAAGGTCAAGCACTATGGAAACCCGCTTTACCACGAAAACAATGGGCTAATGTTGATGCTATTTTCACAGGAAACCGTGATGAAGAAGGGGTTGGTCGTTGGCATTTTCCTAAAAAGCCACTTGATGAAACATGGACTCTTTCTTGGAATGGATTGTTTTTTCTAGGCCGTTTTACTTCCTTTCGTCATGTGGGGGTTTTTCCTGAACAAGATGCTCATTGGCGCTCTATGGAAGAGCAAATTGTTAAAGCCGAACGTCCTATAAAATTGTTGAATCTTTTTGGCTATACAGGTATTGCCTCTTTGATTGGGGCACGAGCGGGTGCGAATGTTACCCATGTTGATGCTTCTAAAAAAGCCATTGCGTGGGCAAAAGCTAATCAAGAAAAAGCAGGATTACCAGATCATTCTATTCGCTGGATTTGCGATGATGCTATGAAATTTGTCGAGCGTGAACTGCGTCGTAAGAAAAGCTATGATATGATTCTTCTTGATCCCCCTGCTTATGGGCGTGGACCCCATGGTGAAATTTGGCAACTGTTTGATCATTTACCCGCTATGATCTCAAATTGTCGTAAACTTCTCTCTGATAAACCGCTCTCTGTTGTCCTTACAGCTTATTCTATTCGTGCTTCCTTTTTTGCACTTCATGCTTTAATGCGTGATGCATTTGTAAATCTTGGTGGTACGGTCGAATCAGGAGAACTCATTTTGCGTGAAGAAGTTGCAGGACGTGCTCTTTCTACTTCTCTTTTTAGCCGTTGGATTGCTTGAATATGTGTAGACCCAAAACTGGTAGAGTGAAAGAAATTACCTCTCTTAGCAACCCCATCATAAAAGACCTTAAAGCACTTAGCCAAAAGAAAAACCGTAATAGAGAAGGTCTTTTCATGGCAGAAGGATTGAAATTGGTCATTGATGCTCTCAATCTCGGCTGGACAATACAGACGCTTATTTTTTCTAAAAGTAAAATCGGTAATGCTGCTATCGAAAATACTGCCGCACGTGCTGTAGCCAACGGTGGTTTTGTTATTAAAGCCTCACAAAAGGTTATGGAATCACTTACACGACGCGATAATCCACAAACAGTTATTGGTATTTTCAAGCAAAAATGGCACTCTCTTGAAATGATAAAAGGACAGATTAAAGATGTTTACATCGCGCTAGATCGTGTACGTGACCCTGGAAATCTTGGTACCATTATTCGAACTGCTGATGCTGTAGGTGCTAAAGGTGTTATTTTAATTGGCGAAACAACAGACCCTTTCTCGCCTGAAACGGTCCGTGCAACCATGGGATCTATTTTCTCTGTACCACTTTATCGTCTTGATGAAAGCGCCTTTTTAAACTGGTCTGCTCACTTTAAAGGTATGATCGTTGGAACACATCTCAAAGGATCTCTGGATTATCGCACACTTGATTTCAAAAATGGCCCTATTATCCTTTTAATGGGAAATGAAAAACAGGGATTATCAGATCTTCTTACAAATCGGTGTGATAAACTTGCGCGTATTCCACAAAGCGGACGTGCAGACTCGCTTAATCTAGCTGTAGCAACAGCTGTTATGCTTTATGAAATCCGTCGCCCCTATTTAATACTGGAACCATGTGAGGAAAAATATGATGCGTAAATCACTCCCTTTTCTTCTCTTGGGCTTGGCTTTTACAGTAGTACTTGATCAAGCTGTCAAATACTGGGTTATGCACAATATGCCTTTAGGAACAGAAATTTCGCTTATACCTTTTCTTTCCCTTTATCATGTGCGTAATTCTGGCATTGCATTTTCGTTTTTTTCTTCCTTTTCTCACTGGGGAATCATCGCCATCACAATCATCGTGATTATCTTCCTTCTATGGCTATGGAAAAATACTGAACATAATAAGTCTTTAATGCGCTTTGGCCTTATTCTTATTATTGGGGGAGCAATTGGCAATCTCGTTGATCGTATTCGCTTTCATCATGTCACTGATTATATACTCTTTCATATTGATGATATTTTTTATTTTGCTATTTTCAACCTTGCAGATAGTTTTATAACTCTCGGTGTTATTGCCATTCTTATTGAAGAATTGCGCACTTGGATGAAAGAAAAACGTCATTCTAACAGTACATCTTCTCATTGATATGCTCATTGTCTTAGAAAACAGAGCTTATTGACCATCATAAGCCTGATTGTAAATTGATTTTTCTTGGATAATTCTTGCAGCTAATTGTTTTTCGTGTTTCTTTTCATAAAATTATAAAATCTTATTTTTCAACTTTACACTTCTACACTTGGTCAATGCAAAAGAAATGAACTCAAATAGAAACCAATATTTTTTATCCATATGTCCTCTATCAAATTCAGAGAGAAAATATTTTACAGCATTTAAAGTTCTATTATTTGCTTAGAACATTTGCTTTTCATATGTTTTTTAGTTTTTACAGATATTGTTTTTTACAGAGCCTTTCTTAAGTGCTTCGTTAAAAAACTCTCCTTTTTTATTTTATATATTGTTTAATAAAAAACATTTTTTCAACTATTTTCAATGGTGTATTGTTAAAGCAACCTATTGATTATAAATATAAATCATCGTTTTTTATATTGGATAAAAGCCCTTAATAGCCTAAATCTCTTTTATTTGAAATATCATTTAGCATACAAAAAGACAGTTTATCACTATATATCAATATGTTATATAAATCCAATTCAATAGCTCTTCTAACCGTGCAAAACAGGTGCAATATTGAAGGTTGAAAAATAGTATTATAGATACTTGCCGCTCTTCTTACAAATGCAAAAATAGTGGATATTTTATAAAGGATTGTATTACATAGTTTCTGTGAATAATAAAAATTTTTTGAGTGTAGTCTTTTTATCTTGTAAAAATATGGCAAAAAATGGAAATATTTTTTATTAAAATGAACCGTTTCCTTACCAATTTGTAAGGTTCCTTCTTCATATAAATCTCTTGTAATTTTTAAATAAATCTCCATAATAAGAGCAAATATGCTGGAATTCTGTCAGTGATTCTTAAGGGTTTTTGTATTTGCCCAATTAAGGCTTATGCCAAGCTTATCTGTGTAATGACAGAGACACTTTTAAAGCCCTATACCTGACGGGACATATGCTAAAGGATTTTATATTATGGCTAATTTTAAAAATTTACGTTCGGCGCCTACTTCTCACGCCGATGCATCAATTGATCAGGGATTGCGCGATTATATGTTGGGTGTCTACAATACAATGGCCATTGGTTTGCTTATTACAGCTGCTGCCGCTTATGTAATTGTATCATTAGCAACGACAACAGATATGAGCCAAGCAGCAGCTCAAATCAATAGCAGTGTTTATTTAACATCATTTGGAGTAACATTTTATACATCGCCATTCTCTTACATTGTTATGTTTGCACCACTCATAGCAGTTTTATTCCTCAGTTTTAAAATTAATACATTGAGCACAAATGCTGCTCGTAGCCTCTTTTTTGGTTATGCTGCTCTGGTTGGTCTTTCACTGTCTTCAATCGTTTTGCGCTATACGACAGAAAGTGTTGTGCAAACCTTTGTCATTTCCGCTGCAGCTTTTGGAGCTCTTTCACTTTATGGTTATACGACAAAGCGTGATCTCACGGCAATCGGTTCATTCCTATTCATCGGATTGATCGGCTTGTTTCTTTCCATGATTGTGAACATTTTTCTTGGATCAAGCGCTTTGCAATTTGCTATCTCTGTGATTGGCGTGTTGATCTTTGCTGGTTTAACAGCCTACGATACCCAAAGCATTAAGTTGATGTATTATGAAGGAGATGAAAGCGACACCAGAGGACGTAAAGTTATTATGGGCGCGTTGAATCTTTATCTTGATTTCATCAATATGTTTGTCTTCTTGCTACAATTTCTTGGCTCAAACCGTGATTGATTGCAGAAATCATAACTTAATTAAAGAACCTTGTTTCTAAAAGAGACAAGGTTCTTTTGTTTTTAGTGTAAGTCTTTACCCTTTGCCTCTTAGGGACTATTCTTTTCGCAAAATGACAAAAATACCTTATAAGCAAAAATTCCCTTGGTTTACCGGTTTTATCCAACAAAAACTCCATAGCTCCCTTTTAAATGCAATTCACAGCCGCTCTCATCATCAATCAAACATCATCAATCAAAATAGTAATTATGATCTGACTGTTGCTTCCTATAATGTGCATAAATGTGTAGGTGTTGATAAAATTTTTAATCCTACAAGAATTGTCCGTGTTATTACTGAATTACAAGTTGATATCCTTGCTCTTCAAGAAGCAGATAGACGTTTTGGAGAACGCGTCGGTTTGATTAATCTTCAGCTATTAAAAGCTGAAACCGGTTTGATTCCTGTACCTCTTAATACTATGTCACCTCATGGACACGGTTGGCATGGGAATGCTCTTTTTTTGCGAAAGGGATATGTACGTGATACTTTACAAGTCACTCTGCCTAGTATTGAACCACGTGGGGCTGTAATTGTAGAGTTGGAAATGGCAGCAGGCCCTATTCGTATTATTGCGGCTCATTTTGGCTTATTACGTTACTCTCGTAAACAACAAACAAAAATGCTCCTTGAAATTTTCCAAAAACGCTCCCTTATGCCTACACTCCTCATAGGAGATTTTAATGAATGGCGGATGGGAAAAGGCTCATCTTTAAATCATTTTTTTCCCTATTTTGATAGCACTTTTGAAGTTGTACCAAGTTTTCCCTCTCGCTTTCCTTTTTTAGCCCTTGATAGAGTTTTTTCTTTTCCCCACCAATTGGTAACAAGTATTGAAAATCATCATTCACCGCTTGCACGCATTGCTTCAGATCATTTGCCTATCAAAGCCTATCTTAATCTTTCCAACGCAATCAACATTCTTAAAAATAAATAAAAAAATTAATGTGCCTCATCCCAATTTTGAGCCGTCATGACTTTTACTTCAAGCGGTACAGATAAAGATAAAATCGGCATTGTAGCATTTTCCATAACATTTTTAACAACAGCCATGGTTTTTTTACTCTCTTCTTCTGGTACTTCAAAAATCAGTTCATCATGCACTTGCAGCAACATTTTTGCTGATAGTTTTTCTTCTTTTAAAGCATTTTCCATCTGTATCATAGCGCGGCGAATAATATCAGCCGCGGAACCTTGAATTGGAGCATTGATAGCTGCTCGCTCATTAAGAGAACGAATTTTTACATTCTTTGCTTTTATTTCTGGATAATGGATACGACGTCCAAAAATTGTTTCTACGTAACCATTTTCACGTGCAAAGATTTTGGTCTTCTCCATATAATCTTTAATTCCTGGAAATCTTTCAAAATACAGTTGAATATAACGACCCGCTTCTTGGCGTGAAATTCCCAATTGATTTGCTAATCCAAAAGCTGAAATACCATAAATAATACCAAAATTAATCGCTTTTGCACGCCGTCGTATATCTGAATGCATTCCTTCTATCGCAACACCAAACATTTGTGATGCCGTTATAGCGTGAATATCATGCCCTTTAGCAAAAGCTTCTTTTAATGCTTTTATATCCGCAATATGTGCAAGAATACGCAATTCAATCTGACTATAATCAGCAGAAAGTAACACATGTCCTTTTGGAGCAATAAAAGCTGTTCGAATTTTACGTCCTTCAGCAGTCCGCACTGGAATATTTTGCAAATTTGGCTCTGATGATGATAACCGCCCTGTTGATGTTATTGCCAAAGAATAATTCGTGTGAACTCGCCCTGTTTTTGAAAAAATATAAGAAGGCAAGGCATCTGTATAGGTAGATTTTAGCTTTGCAAGTTGACGCCACTCAATAATTTTACGCGGTAAAACATGACCTTCAGCAGCCAACTCTTCTAAGGTCTGTGCAGAAGTTGACCATTGTCCACCCTTAGTTTTAGCGCCTCCAGGTAATCCCATTTTTCCAAAAAGGATATCCCCTAATTGCTTTGGCGAAGCAAGATTAAACTTTTCATCAGCTTGTTTGTAAATTTCCTCTTCTAGAATCAAAGCAGCTTGTGCCAATTCTCCTGAAAGACGCAATAAAATCTGCCGATCAATAAGAATCCCACGTTCTTCCATTCTTGCAAGAACTTCTACAAGGGGTCGATCAAGACGTTCATAAATTTTTGTCATTCCACGAGCAACAAGTTGCGGTTTTAATACTTGCCAAAGGCGTAGCGTTATATCAGCACGTTCCGCCGCATAAAGGGTTGCTTGTTTTAAATCTACTTGTGCAAAAGAAGTAATTTTTTTTCCGTTATACGTTAAGTCTTTATAGGAAATTGGTTTATGCTCAAGCCAACGTTCAGACAAATCATCCATATTATGGGTTAATATTCCAGCATCAAAAGCATATGATAAAAGCATGGTATCATCAAAAGAGCTTATAATAATGTCGTATTGCTTCATCACCAACCAATCATATTTTATATTCTGACCAATTTTTAACACCGATGAATCTTCTAATATTGGTTTTAAAAGTGCTAAAGCTTTTCGGGTCTCAATCTGCGAGGCAATGTGCCCGCCCCTCAAAAGATCCTCTTCTCCTTCATCAAAATGTTCAAGAGGTATATAAGCTGCTTTTTCTGGCTGTAATGCGAGTGAAAAACCAACAAGCTTTGCTTGCATCGGATCAAGAGATGTTGTTTCAGTATTAAAAGCGAAAAAACCCTGCTCTTGTGCTTGTGATAACCAATCTTTTAAAATTTCCTCATCAAGAATTGTTGTATAAGCATCTCTTGTAATTTTTTGAGTCAGCGCTTGATCTTTACGTTTTTGTGCAAAAACTTGTGGAGAATTTTCAGAAAAATTATGAAGAGATGCGCGCTCAGTATTTTTGATATCAGAATCATGCCCGTGGCTCAGTTTTTCCCATTCAACATCTATATCAAGTGCATCAATAACAGCCGCATCGCATGACGTTGCCTCTGCCACGCGACGCGTTAATGTTGAAAATTCCATCGCTTTCAAAAAAGCAATTAAACGTGGACCATCTTGTGGCTCCAAAATAAAATCATCTAAATCATTATCTATAGGAACATCTGTTTTAAGCCTAACAAGTTCACGAGAAATTTTAACTTGTTCTCTATAAGCTTGAATGTTTTCACGTCGTTTTGTTTGTTTAATTTCTGTTACGTTTTGCAATAAAATATCAAGAGAATCAAACTGATCTAACAACTGAGCTGCAGTTTTGGGACCAATGCCTGGAATACCCGGTACATTATCCGTTGAATCTCCAATTAATGCTTGTAAATCAATCATTTTTTCAGGTGCAACACCCCATTTTTCTACAACTTCTGAGATACCTATATGCTTGTCTTTCATTCCATCATATAAAGATACATGCGTATTTACGAGTTGCATAAGATCCTTATCAGAAGAAATAATGGTTGTTTTTGCCCCAACCTTTGTTGCCAATTTTGCATAGGTAGCAATCAAATCATCCGCTTCAAAGCCTTCCTTTTCAATACAAGGCAAATTAAAAGCCTTCGTTGCTTGACGTATCAGCGCGAATTGAGGAATTAGATCTTCAGGAGGTTCAGCGCGATTCGCTTTATATTCAGGATAAATTTGTTTCCGAAAAGTATCAGATGAATAATCAAAAATAACAGCAAAATGTGTTGGAACAATACCAGTCGCTGTATTACGAGCATCACAAAGTAATTTCCATAACATATTGCAAAAACCAGCTACTGCTCCTACAGGAAGTCCATCCTTTTTACGTTTTAAAGGCGGCAAAGCATAATAAGCACGAAAAACATAGCCTGATCCGTCAACCAAAAAAAGATGATCTGTTGCTTTCATGACAATTTTATTTCTCCATTTTAGCTAAAAACGCAAATTACCCTTATATATTTTTTTCACTTTTATTTTATTTTTTTCACTTTGCCTCTAAAAAGCCATTTTTTCTTTTCATAAGACATGAAGTCGTTGCACTTTATATTAAGTACCTAGAGCTTTTCTTTGCTGTTACAGGATTAATAGCTTTCATTTTGCTCCTCCTATGATAGCTGAGGTACGATGTAGCGACAGGGTCGTTGTGGTGTTCCCCTCCCCACAACGACCGTTTTTTTTGACATCCATATTCTTTAATTTAAATGGTGACTTTTTTAGAGAAAAGATGATGTTATTCATGAATTTTGAAGTTATTCCACAGAGCTTTTTCACCCATCGTGTTGATAAAATCGGCATGAAACCTTTTTTCTTGCGTACTCAATCTTGAAGGTAAAGCCTGTGGGCGAATTTTAACTGCATAAGATGTATCTTTATCATTCTGGATATGTTCATCAACACCCCTTCTATTACCAAAACCCAATACACCTTGTTTTCCACCGATCAGTTCAATATAAACATCGGCTAGGATCTCTGCATCAAGCAAAGCACCATGAAGAACACGATGGCTGTTATCAATTCCAAAACGTTTGCATAAAATATCAAGAGAATTAGGCCCCATAGGGAATTTACGCCGTGCCATAGCCAGTGTATCAAGAATATTATCAACACTGATGAGCGGTTTGTTGACGCGTTTTAATTCTGCATTAATAAAACCAATATCAAAACTCGCATTATGCGCAATCATTGTCGCGCCTTTAATAAATTCCAAAAATTCATCAACAATATCACTAAAACTTTTCTCGTTTTTTAGGCGTTCATTGGTTAATCCGTGAATTGCTACAACTTCATCAGGAATAATAACGCCTTCAGGGTTTAAATAAACATGAAATTGGCGCCCCGTAAGATAACGATCAACCATTTCTACACAACCAATTTCGATTACGCGATCTTTTTCTTTATCTAAACCTGTTGTTTCTGTATCAAAAATAATTTCCCGCATGACTTCAATTCTTTAGTTTTTTTATCACATCAAAAACCTGTTGACGTGTATTCTCTAAATCTTTCCCTGTATAAATAATAAAATCCGCACGTTCTCGTTTTTTTTCATCCGGCATTTGTTGAGCATTGATAAAGGCAAATTTTTTCTCATTCATACCTTTGCGAATCATTACACGTTCTTTTTGTATTTCTGGTGGGGCAGAAACAACAATAACGCTATCCACACGACTTTCACCATTTTTTTCAAATAGAAGTGGAATATCAAGAATAACTAATTTTTTCCCCTGTTCACGCGCTATATTAATAAATTCCCTTTCTTTTTCTTGCACCAAAGGATGAATTATTTTTTCTAATGTTTGTAATTTTTCCTTATCATCAATCAAAATTTCAGAAAGTTTCAAACGGTTAACTTCACCGTTTTCAACAACACCTGGAAAAATACGCTCTATGAATGACAAAGCTGGCTCACTTTTATAAAGCTGTTGTACTGCTTCATCAGCACTAAAAACAGAAATACCCGCCTGCTTGAAAAAATCAACAACTGTTGATTTTCCCATAGCAATTGATCCTGTTAATCCTATGATCTTCATTCTCTTTTTTCACTCATATCCTCTAAAATGGCTGTCCGTAACGCTTTTGTTACCTGTGGTCTTATTCCAAACCACTGTTCAAACCCTATAACAGCCTGATGTAGAAGCATCCCAAGCCCATCAACCGTCTTGAGATCACAAGCTTTTGCCTGTTGTAAAAAAGGAGTTATCAATGGTGTATAAATAATATCTGTTACTAACGCCGTTTTTTTTGCTTTATGAAAATCGCAAAAAAAAGAATCACTTTTTTCTTCTGGATTTTTTATGCCAATAGAGGTTGTATTAACAATCAAATCAGCTTGATGGAGTATTTCATGGATTTTATGCCAATCGTAAACTTTAATGGTTTTTCCAAAATGCTGAGCTAAATTATCGGCGCGTTGTTTTGTACGGTTAACCAAATAAATCTGTTCAAATCCGCGTTTTTTTAAGGCATATATGATAGCGCGTGCGGCACCACCTGCTCCAAAAACAAGAGCTGTTTCCCCTCCCCAATCAGATGCAAAATCATCAAGATTAGCGCTAAAACCATAGGCATCGCTATTCGTGGCACAAAGCTTATTTCCTTCATACCAAAGTGTATTAACAGCACCAATCATTATTGCTCTCTCATCTTTATAATCTGCTAAACGAAAAGCTTCCTGTTTATAAGGCAAAGTAACATTTCCTCCACAAAAGCCTATTTTTTGTAAAGACGCAATAAAATGACTGAATTCTTCAGATGTTACTTCTTGTGCAAGATATTCTCCTTGTAAACCATATTGTTTAAGCCAAAAATTGTGAATTTTAGGTGATTTTGAATGATGAATTGGAGAACCAACAACAAAAGCACGCGGATAATTTATTTTTTTTATTGTTAAGTCAACCATCAATAATTCCTAAATGACGCAGTTTTATGAGTAGAGGCAGCAAAGGTAAACCAACAATAGTAAAAAAATCTCCTTCAATTTTTTCAAAGAGATGAATCCCTTCCCCTTCAATTTGATATACTCCCACGCTGTTTAGAACATCTTTTCCTACGCGTGCTAAATAATGTTCAATAAATTCTGACGAGAGCAAACGGACGGACATATGTGCACTAAAAGCTTCAACCCAAATTTTTTGACCATTTTTAAATAAAGCTACCGCACTATGAAGAGAATGGGTTTTTCCTGATAACTCACATAAACGTTGATGTGCTTCCTTAATATTTGTTGCTTTGTGAAAAACTTTACCTTCCAAATCAAGCACTTGATCACAACCAATAACGAAAGCATCAGGAAAACGATCTGAAACATTTTTTGCTTTTGCACCCGCAAGAAAACAGCTGAGTTCTTTAGGTGTTTTTTCTTTTGCTTTTTTTTCTACTTCTCTTTCATCAAAAGAAGCTCCTTCAATGAAAAAATTTAAACCTGCTTTTTTTAATAATTTTGCACGATAAAAACTAAGAGATGCTAATATTAACGTATCTGCGTTCATGAGAATTTTCTCTCATTTTCCTTCACGAAATCGTGATAAAAGTTCAAATATTGCAGCAGCAGTTTCTTCAATAGAGCGTCTTGTGACATCAATAATAGGCCAACCAAAACGTTCGCAAATGCGTTTTGCATAGATTAATTCTTCAGCTATGTTGATACGATTTGTATAACTATCAAGAGCAAAACCTTCTCCCAAATCTCGATTTTGGCGAATATGTGAGATTCTTTCAGCTGAAGCAATTAAACCAATAATTAAAGAATTTTTTGCCTCTAAAAGGGATTCTGGCAAATCAATATTAGGAATAAGAGGAACATTAGCCGTTTTTATTCCGCGATTTGCTAAATAGATACTTGTTGGCGTTTTAGAGGTTCTTGAAATTCCCACAAGGATCACATCTGCTTCGGATAAGCTATTGGAAGACTGTCCATCATCATGCTCTATTGTAAAATCCAGTGCCTCAATACGGCGAAAATAATCTGCATTAAGATCATGTTGTGCGCTTGCACGTAAATGTGTTGGCATTCCAAGGTAAGACTGAAAAGCATTTAAAACAGGATGCAATATATCAATACAAGGAACTTTTACTTTTTTACACTTTTTTTGAAGGAGAAGTTTAAATTCTTCATCGATCATTGTGTAAAGAACAATACCTGGCTCTTGTTGTATTTCATCAAGAGCTTTTTGTAACTGTATTTTATTACGAATCATAGGATAGATATGCTCTGTTGCCTGACTCATTGTATACTGCGATGCTACAGCTCTTCCCACAGAGATTAATGTTTCTCCCGTTGCATCAGAAAGCATGTGTAAATGAAAGAATTTTTTTTCTTTTGTCACAGAAATTTTAACTCCTTGTTAAGATATGTGTATATACCTTTACCGTTTCTTATAAAACTAAAATTTAGGAAAAATTCTTCGTTTTTATGCACAAATTAAATGCTCGTGATAATTTTATACCTCTTATAAAAAAAGAGGGGATAATATCTTTAAGATAGTGTTATTTTTATTCTTTTTTTTAGTTCCTTTTGTGGATAAAATTGAGGATAAATAATAATCCACACTAAACACAGTTATAAATAAGAAGAATCCTTTCTTTAATATAAATTTATTAATATAAATTTCTGTAAAAAATACTTTTGAATAGCATTTAATTAATGCTATAACTCTAACTCATATTTTTGTTATAAATTAAATTTAATACTATTTGTGTTTTATATTTTTTCAAGTTTTTCATATAATTACTTAATATTATAGGGATAAATTTCATATAAATGGTACTTGCAGATTAAAAAAATTGAGTGTAAAATATTTCTCTTCTTAAGAATATTTCATTCATAAATTTCCGTAAATTATTTAAGATAATCTTCTCCTTAATTACAAAGAGCATATTTCATGCAAAAAATGAAACTACAAGAACTTAAAAGCAAAAATCCCGTTGAACTTGTTTCTTTTGCTGAAACATTAGAAGTTGAAAATGCCTCTCTTATGCGCAAACAAGAATTAATGTTTGCTATCTTGAAAAAACTTGCTCTACAAGATGTAGAAATTATAGGAGAGGGTGTTGTTGAAGTTTTACAAGACGGTTTTGGTTTTTTGAGATCTGCTGACGCTAATTATCTTCCTGGTCCTGATGATATTTATCTTTCACCAGCACAAATACAGTCATTTTCTTTAAAAACAGGCGATACCATTGAAGGCCCTATACGCAGTCCAAAAGAGGGAGAACGTTATTTTGCTCTCCTTAAAATTAATACAATTAATTTCGAAAAACCTGAAAAGATTCGTTATAAAATTCACTTTGATAATCTTACTCCTCTTTATTCAAATGAGCGTTTCCAAATGGAAATACAAGATCCTACAGAGAAAGATATGTCATCACGCGTGATTGATTTGATATCTCCATTGGGAAAAGGACAAAGAGGGTTAATTGTTGCTCCTCCTCGGACAGGAAAAACAGTTTTACTTCAAAATATTGCTCATTCCATTACCACTAATCATCCTGAATGTTATCTCATTGTTCTTTTAATTGATGAACGACCAGAAGAAGTTACAGATATGCAGCGTTCAGTAAAAGGAGAAGTGGTTTCTTCTACTTTTGATGAACCTGCAATACGTCACGTACAAGTAGCAGAAATGGTCATTGAAAAAGCCAAACGCCTCGTTGAATATGGACGCGATGTTGTTATTCTTCTTGATTCTATTACACGTCTTGGGCGTGCATATAATACAGTTGTTCCTTCTTCGGGTAAAGTTTTAACAGGTGGTGTGGATGCAAATGCTCTCCAGCGTCCAAAACGTTTTTTTGGTGCAGCACGTAATATTGAAGAAGGTGGATCTTTAACCATTATTGCAACGGCTTTGATTGATACAGGAAGTCGTATGGATGAGGTTATTTTTGAAGAATTTAAAGGAACAGGTAATTCTGAAATTGTTCTTGATCGAAAAGTTGCTGATAAGCGTATTTTCCCTGCTATGGATATTTTAAAGTCAGGAACGCGTAAGGAAGAACTTCTGGTAGAACGACAAGATTTGCACAAAATTTTTGTTCTTCGTCGTATTTTAGCATCTATGAATGTAACAGATGCAATTGAATTTTTGATTGATAAATTAAAGCAAACAAAAAACAATAGTGAATTTTTTGATTCAATGAATACGTAGAGTCATTAAAGTTTTTATTAGGATAAAACCTGTGGATACAATCTTTGCTGTTTCGAGTGGATTGTTACCTTCAGGGGTTGCAGTCATTCGGCTTTCTGGTCCTCATGTTGTGGATATAGTTAAAACGCTTTGTGGTCGTTTACCTAAAGCACGTTTTATGCATTATGGAAATCTTACTGCTCGTGATGGGAGCTTTTTAGATTCTGGTTTAACTGTTTTTTTTCCCGCTCCTCATAGTTTTACGGGGGAAGATTGTGCAGAATTCCATTTACATGGAGGAAAAGCCGTTGTTAGTCGTTTTCTCGATGAATTGTCGACATTTTCTGGATGCCGTATTGCAGAAGCAGGTGAATTTTCACGTCGTGCTTTTATGGAAGGAAAATTAGATCTTGTTCAAGCAGAAGGTCTTGCTGATTTAATAGAAGCAGAAACGGAAAGCCAACGGCGTTTAGCTGTTATGGGTACAAGTGGACATTTAACGACACTTTATCGTGATTGGCGTCATAAGCTTATGAAGGCGCGTGCTTTTATTGAGGCAGAACTCGATTTTGTTGATGAAGCAGATATTCCTAACGCAATATCTGATAAAGTTTGGAAAGATGTTGAGGATCTTTGTACTTCTATTCGTGAATATATTACTGAAGGAGAGCGTGCTAGTATTTTACGTGATGGATTAAAAATTGTTATTGCTGGTGCTCCAAATTCTGGAAAATCAAGCATTATGAATCGTCTTTCAGGAAGATCTGTTGCTATTGTAACGGAAGAAGCAGGAACAACCCGTGATGCTTTAGAAATGAGAATTATTCTTGGTGGTTTACCTATTTTTTTAACGGATACTGCTGGTTTTAGAAAAACAGAAAATAAAATAGAACAAATGGGAATAGAAGTTGCTAAACAGCATGTTAGGGAAGCTGATTTAGTTATTTTGGTTTATGATATAGGAAATCCTGAGCAAGTTGATTTACCAGAAACATCGGCTGAAATATGGTGTGTTGGCAATAAGCTTGATCTTTATGAAAAAAATGATCAGCATTGGTCTATACAATTTTCCGCATTAACTGGTTTAAATTTTGATTATTTTATCAAAGAACTTGAATCATTTTGTCATCATCGTGCTTCTGAAATTGGAAATATTGTTCCGGCGCGTAAAAGACAACTTCAATTATTAAAGGAGGCTGTTAAAGAGATTGAATATTCTCTTAATTATCATTCTCTTGATCTCAGTTTACGTGCAGAACATCTCCGTTGTGCAAGTGATTTTCTTGGAAAAATTACAGGAGATATTGATGTTGAAGATTTGCTTGATATTATTTTTTCAGAGTTTTGTGTTGGTAAATAATGATTCACGTGAAACATTGATTATTTCATAGACAGATTATAAAGATTATGTAATTTATATTCTGTTTCACGTGAAACCTTAGAATATTTTCTACGGAATGAATAAAATGCAATCATATGATGTTGTTATTGTTGGTGGTGGTCATGCTGGCTGTGAAGCGGCTTCAGCTTCAGCGCGTGTAGGAGCCAAAACAGCGCTTGTTACACATAAAATATCAGCACTGGGAACAATGTCGTGTAATCCTGCTATTGGTGGACTTGGAAAAGGGCATCTAGTTCGTGAAATAGATGCGTTAGATGGTCTCATGGGAAGAGCAGCAGATGCTGCTGGAATTCAGTTTAGACTACTTAATAGACGTAAAGGACCGGCAGTAAGAGGACCACGGACACAGGCGGATCGACAACTTTATAAAAAAGCAATTCAAAAATTATTAAAAGAACAAGAAAATCTTACTCTTATTGAGGATGAAGTTATTGATCTGGTTGTTAAATATAATTGTGTATCAGGTGTTATTTTAAAAAAACAAGGAACAATTTTATCTGGTGCTGTTGTTTTAACAACAGGAACATTTTTAAATGGCTTTATTCATATTGGTGATAAAACATGGGCTGCTGGACGTATGGGAGATCAGTCAAGTGTGCAACTTGCTAAACGTTTAAAAAATTATCATATAAAACTTGGTCGATTAAAAACAGGAACCCCTGCTCGTTTGAGTAAAAAAACAATTGCTTGGGATCATCTTCCAAAACAACAAGCAGATGAAAATCCCATTCCCTTTTCTCTTTTAACAGAGAAAATTGAACAACCACAAATTGAATGTGCAATAACACGTACAAATGAGAGAACACATCAAATTATTCGCGAGAATATTTATCGTTCTGCTTTATATTCTGGAAATATTGAAGGGTTAGGACCACGTTATTGTCCTTCTGTTGAAGATAAAATTGTGAAATTTGGAGAACGTGATGGACATCAGATCTTTCTAGAACCAGAAGGATTAAATGATGATACTGTTTATCCAAATGGTCTTTCTACTTCTCTTCCTGAAGATGTACAAATTTCTCTATTGAAAACCATTGAAGGGTTGGAAAATGCTATAGTTTTGCAACCTGGTTATGCTATTGAATATGATTTTGTTAATCCACAACAATTAACGAGAAGCTTAGAATTATGTTCTTTACCGGGTTTGTTCTTAGCAGGCCAAATTAATGGTACAACAGGATATGAGGAAGCAGCAGCACAAGGACTTTTAGCTGGATTAAATGCGGCACGTAAAGTAGGTAAATTAGATGAAATACTTATAAGTCGTTCTACCGCTTATATTGGTGTTATGGTTGATGATTTGGTTTCACGTGGTGTTTGTGAACCTTATAGGATGTTTACATCACGTGCTGAATTTCGTTTATCTTTACGATCTGATAATGCTGATACGCGTTTAACACCTTTGGCACAAAAATGTGGTATTGTGAGTGAAATACGTTGGGAATGTTATCAGAAAAAACAAGAACGCCTTGATCAAGCACGATCAATATGTCAAAATCTTTTTTTAACACCCAATGAAGCTTCTGCTCATGGATTACACGTTAATCATGATGGAATTCGGCGTTCCGCTTATGATTTTCTTGCTTATCCTCATATGACTTTAGAGCGTCTTTCAGATTTTTGGCCACAATTACAAATGATTGATTCTAAAACAGCAGAATCTTTAGAAATTGAAGCACAATATGCGGTTTATTTAGATAAACAAGCACAAGATATTGCCTCTCTTCAAAGAGATGAGCGTTTAGAAATTCCTTCTTCTCTTGATATTCAGGCAATTTCAGGTCTTTCAAATGAACTTAAATCAAAAATTCAAGAAGTGTCGCCGCGTTCAATTGCTGATGCACAAAAAATTGATGGCATGACACCCGCCGCGTTATCGCTTATTATTACATATATTCAACGTCAACGACGTGAAAAGGCTAAAACAGCTTAATGGATTTTTCTACAGAAAAAAAATATCAACAATTATTAAATATTGTTCCTTCTGTTTCACGTGAAACGATGGAAAATTTAATTCAGTTTGAGTCTTTAATACTTCAATGGAATGCGCATATTAATTTGATATCTGCTACAACGATACCAGATCTATGGACACGGCATATTCTAGATTCAGCACAAATTTTTCCTTTGTATGCTCATTCTTTACATTGGTGTGATTTAGGATCAGGAGGAGGTTTTCCTGCAATTGTGATTGCTATCTTTTTGAAAGAAAAAAAAGTAGGACATATTAATCTTGTTGAAAGTAATGGGAAAAAAGTTTCTTTTTTGCGAACAGTTATTGCTCAACTTAATCTTCCAGCAACGGTTTATCACGCTAGAATTGAAGATGTATATCAAAAAATTCCCGTATCTGATATTATAACGGCACGGGGATTAGCGCCGCTCAATAGTCTTTTACAACTTATTTTTCCTTTATTAACAGAAAAAACAATCGCTCTTTTGCAAAAAGGTCGGGATTACGCTACAGAAATAAAAAATGCCTCTGCCAATTGGCACTTTGATCTGTTAAAACATAAAAGTAAAGTTGATGAAAATTCTGTTATTTTAGAAATTTCTCATATTCGATCATATAGAGGGTAGAGCAAAATGAGCGAAACACGAATTATCGCTATTGCAAACCAAAAGGGTGGAGTCGGAAAAACAACCACAGCAATTAATCTTGCAACAGCTTTAGCGGCTATTGGTGAAAATGTCCTTATTATGGATGTTGATCCACAAGGTAATGCTAGTACAGGTTTAGGGATTGATCGTAATAACCGTCCTTTATCTTCTTATGATGTTTTAGTTTCGGGAGTTTCAATTACACAAGCGGCTTTAAAAACAGCAGTACCTAATCTTTATATAGTTCCCTCTACACTTGATCTTTTAGGTGTGGAAATGGAAATTTCTTCATCACAAGATCGCATACAACGCTTACGTAAAGCTTTCTATGATGATCCGGAAATGGAAAAAAAATTCAATTATATTTTAATTGATTGTCCTCCCTCCCTTAATCTTTTAACACTTAATGCTATGGGGGCTGCGGATTCTGTTTTAGTGCCTATGCAGTGTGAATTTTTAGCACTTGAAGGTTTAAGTCAATTACTTGAAACAGTAAAACAAGTGCGATCCGTACTTAATCCATCTTTAGAAATCCAAGGTATCGTTCTAACAATGTATGATGGACGTAATAATCTTTCAAATCAAGTTGTTGAAGATGTACGTTCTTTTATGGGAGATAAGGTTTATCGTACTGTTATTCCACGAAATGTAAGAGTATCAGAAGCGCCCTCTTTTGGAAAACCTGTATTGCTTTATGATCTCAAATGTGCTGGGAGCCAAGCTTATTTGCGTCTAGCATCAGAAATGATTCAACGTGAAAAACAAGCGCGTGCTGCTGCTTAAAAAAATCAACTAAAAATTTAAAGAGCAAAATTATGAATGATGATCAATCAAAAAAAAGGCTGGGTCGTGGATTAGCGGCATTAATTGGGGATATCAGTTTAAACAGCGATATTACACGTTCATCAAATACTGACAAATTTACAGAGTCCGATACAGCTTCTCCTGTTTCTGAACGATTTGTTCCACTTGAATCTATTTCGTGCAATCCACATAATCCGCGACGCCATTTTACCGATTCAGAACTTGATAATTTAGCACAATCAATTCGCCAGCACGGTGTTGTTCAACCTGTTATTGTAAGACCATCACGTGATCATCCTCATCGTTTTGAATTAATTGCTGGCGAACGGCGTTGGCGTGCTGCACAGCGAGCTAATTTAAATAAATTACCTGTTATTGTTCGCGATGTAGATGATAAAACGGCTTTGGAATTGGCAATTATTGAAAATGTTCAACGTGCCGATCTTAATCCTATCGAAGAAGCAATGGGATATGAAATTTTGCTGAATGAGCATGGATATACGCAGGCAGATTTAGCGCAAGTTATTGGAAAAAGTCGCAGTCATGTTGCTAATACGCTTCGTTTGTTAAAACTTCCACCAAAAGTACAACAATTCTTAACCGATGGACAACTTTCCGCTGGTCATGCACGCTGTCTTATCACTGTTGAGAATCCACAGGATTTAGCCGAAAAAATTATTCGCGAAGGGCTTTCTGTGCGCCAAACGGAAATACTTGCGTATGAACAAGCAAATCCAAAAGTCAAAAAACGAACTGCTGTTGAGAAAGATACAGAAACAAAATCTTTAGAAAAATTACTTGCAGATGTTATCGGAATGAAAGTGACTATCCGGCATGGCAAAAAAGGTGGTGATTTAAAAATACGCTACTCTTCACTAGAACAATTAGATGATATTTGCCGGCGTTTGCAAAACTAGTTAATTGTCTAAAATAGTACGAATTCTATCGATATATTTTTGATCGAAATTTAAATCATCTGAAGATATAGTATTTTTTCATTGAAGAGGATTTCTTTATCTTCAAAGGCTATTATTGCAGCAAAGTTGCTTGAAGAGTCATGAGATCAATAATGTAATCTTTAGGTGAGAGATTATGTTTTCTTAAAAGATCTGTTAGTTTTGATCTAGAAAAAATAGAAGCAATGAGTCTTTTAATGCTGTTATCATTTCCGGTATTGGATACCTCTGGCTCTGGAGGTAAATCCTCAATTTCTTTGTTTTAGTTATTCTATTTTTAAGAGGAAATATTCTGTTAAAGGATAATTTACAGTGATATTTGGATGGCTGCTAGGGAGAGAACAAATAGATTGTTTGTTCCCTTTGCCATTGTTATTTGAATATATGTTAAAAAAGAGAAAAGAAAAAACAAACTCAATGCCAATTTAAACATGATCAAAATTTATCCTTTCTTTTCCAAATTTCAGTGAAGACTTTTCCGTTTGCGAAGTTAATCATTTGTTCAAAGTAGCATGAATTCTATTTACAACGCCCTCTTAAAGCAACAAGCATTCTATACATATATTTTTTACCAAATTCCAAATTATCTGAAACTACAGCATTTTTTTTATCAAAAGAAATCTCATCTTTTTTGAGAACTTCAAGAGGAAATAACAGCATTGTTAATGTTGCTTGAATGGCGAGGCGACCTATAACAAAATCTTTAGGTGTGATATTATTTTTTCTTAAAATATTCATTAATTTTGGTTGATTAGAAATAGAAGCTACTAATCTTTCAATACTGTCATCGTGTTCAATTTCAATATCAGATGCTTTTTCAGTATTGGATACTTTTGATTCTGGTGGTGAGTTTTCACACTCTTCTTTATTAATTTGTTCCATTTTAAAAAGCAAATCTTCCGTTAAGATGTAATTTGCGATGACATGCGGGAAATTGAATTTATTGGCTGTTTCCTTTTTCTTTGTTGGGTTACAAATTTTGCTTTCAACAGCCAATATTCTATACATATGTTTTTTACCAAATTCCAAATTGCTTAAAAACACAGTTTTTTTTTCATCAAATTCAAAACCCCAGCTAAGCGCCATCAATATTCCTTCAAACATATTGCAACCAACAGCAAAATCTTTAGGTGTGATGTTATTGTTTTTTAAAATACTCATTAATTTTGGTTGATCAAAAATATAAGCGGTAAATTCTTTAATACTACTGTTATATGGGGTATTAGATGTTTTTAACTCTGGCAGTAAATTTTCATATTCCTTTCCAATTTGTTCCATTTTTAAAAGAAAGTCTTCAGTTAGGGTGTAATTTTCAATGAAATGCTGGAAATTAAATTGATTGTCTATTTCCTTTGCCATTGTTAGTTGAGTATGTATTACAAAAAGAAAAAGGAAAAAAAAATGTAACACGAGCTTAAACATGGTTAAAAATTATCCTTTCTTCTTCGAATTTCAGCAAAGACGTTTTCATCTGTTTCTTCTTCCATTGCAAGGCTTCTTCGCAGTGTACTGTCATCCCAGCGGAGAAAGGGATTGGTAGCTTTTTCTTGCCCTAAGGTTACTGGTAAAGTCATAGTATTTTTTGCATGTAGCAAAAAAACTTCTTCTACTCTTTGACGAAGTTTCTGATTATGTGGATCAAGTGTTAACGCGAAAAGAGCATTGTTTTTGGTATATTCATGACCGCAATAAAGAAGTGTCTTATCGGGAAGTTGACGAAGCTTTTTTAAAGAGTTCAGCATTTGAGCAGGTGTTCCTTCGAAAAGGCGTCCACAACCGAGTGAGAAAAGTGTATCTCCAGCAAAGAGTAAACCTTCTTCAGGAAAATAATAAGATAATGCGCCCGAAGTGTGACCAGGTGTTGAAAGAGCCAAAAGTGGGTGAGAACCAAAGAGAAGTTTTTCATCAGGTTGAAGTGTTTGATCAAGATGGTGAATCTTTTCTTTTTCTGCTTCTGGTCCGATAACCATAGCGTTGTATACTTGTTTTAATTCTTCCAATGCTTCTACATGGTCGTGATGATGATGAGTTACAAAAATAGTCTGAAGTGTCCAGTTACGGCGTTTTAAGGCGTCATGAATCGCTTCACCTTCAGGAGCATCAATTGCAGCTGTGTAGCCACTTTTTTCATCATGAATGAGTACACCAAAGTTATCTTTTCGACAAATAAACTGTTCAATCAACATGTTTTTCTCCTGAACAGTGTTTGGTGATGAATCTATAGAATAATATATAGTGGTGAATTTTTTTAAGAATCAGATTTGTCCTCTTCTGTGAAAAGTCCTTTTGAATGTTTCATAATGATAGGCATTTGGGTAAGCATAAAGAGGACTGTTAGGGGCATGACGCCAAATACTTTAAAACTTGTCCAAAAATTGTCGCTAAAATTACGCCAAATAATTTCATTCAAAAGGGCAAGAAAAACGAAAAAGAATGCCCAACGATAGGTAAGTTTTTGCCAGCCTAAATCATCAAGTTTTAATGTAGAATCAAGAGCATAACGTAAAAGTGGTTTTTTAAAACACATACCACCAAAAAGGATGAGCGCAAATAAGCTATTAATAATTGTTGGTTTCATTTTGATGAAAGTATCGTTGTGAAGCCAAAGAGTTAAAAATCCAAAGACTAGAACAAAGATTCCTGAAAGAAGAGGCATAATAGGAATTTGTCTTGCAAGGATCCATGATAAGCTTAGAGAAATAATAATCGCTATCATAAAAATAGCTGTTGCAGGGAAAATAGGTTTACTAAAATTTTGAAAAAATCCAATGTTTTTTATTAACCATTCTCCCTTATAATTGGCAAAAAAGAAGGCAACCAACGGACCCATTTCTAAGAGAAACTTTATGGTTGGTGAGAGAGGGGGGGTCTTATTGTTATTCATATTTTTTTCAGAATTATTGCGTGAATTAGAGTTAGATAAAGGCTGTTTCATGTATGTTTTCCTGCGATAGTTTCGGCAAAGTCAGAAGCAGAAAAAGGTTGAAGGTCTTCAATATTTTCTCCTATACCGATAAAATAAACGGGTAATTTATATTTTGCTGCTATAGCGACAAGAATTCCTCCTCGTGCGGTTCCATCTAGCTTTGTCATGACTAAACCATTAACACCAGCAATATCACGGAAAATTTCCACTTGGTTGAGTGCATTCTGTCCGGTAGTTGCATCAAGCGTTTGAAGGATTGTATGGGGTGCTTGGGGGGTGTGTTTTTTTAAAACACGAATAATTTTTGCCAACTCATCCATCAATTCAGATTTATTTTGTAAACGCCCTGCTGTATCAATAATTAATACATCGCTGTTTGCTTTTTTTGCTTTTTCATAAGCATCAAAGGCTAAGCTGGCGGCATCTGCACCCAATTTTGTCGAAATAACAGGAGAATCAGTACGTTTACCCCAAATATGCAATTGCTCAATAGCTGCGGCTCGGAAAGTATCACCAGCTGCAAGCATAACTTTTAATCCCCCTGCTGTTAATTTTGCTGCAAGTTTTCCGATTGTTGTCGTTTTTCCAGTTCCATTTACACCTACCAGCAAAATAACATGAGGTTTATAGCTGAGATCAAGCTCTAATGGAATTGCAACAGGTTCCAGAACTTTTTTGACCTCATCAGCTACAATAGTATGAATATCGTCTGGGGAAAGATCTTTTCCGTAACGACTGGAAGCTAAAGTATTTGTGATGCGTGTCGCCGTTTCTACTCCAAGATCAGCTTGGATAAGGATATCTTCGAGCTCTTGCAATGTATCTTCATCAAGTTTTCTTTTAACAAAGAGGTCGCCAATTGATCCGCTTAGGCGTTGTGAAGAAAGAGATAGACTTTTTTTAAGGCGCCCAAACCACGCTATCTTTTTTTGTTCAACAGAAGGTTCAGATAAAATTTCTTCATTCTTTTTTTCACGGATGTTGTCTGTGACAATAATTTTACCAGAAAGAGGAATTTTATCAGAATGGGATTCTAGAAATGGAGATTTTTTATCATATTTTGTAAGTGTTAACTCTCGATTTTTTGTTTGCTCTTCTTTTTCTGTGTATATAGAGATTTGGTTATTTTTTGTCCTTTCATTTTTGTCTTTATTTTCTTCCATTATATCGCTTTTATCAGGAATAGAAATCTGTTGTTTCATTTCCTGCTCTTGAGATTTGTTAAAAGAGAATATTTTTTTAATAAAAGATTTCGTCATAAGAATTTTCCTGCTCAAGCAGCGTTTAATTTTGGAAGGACAGCAATCAATTTATCGCCATCATGATCAACGATAAGGGCTTGAACAATTGTTCCTGCTTTTGCACCTTTAACTTGTACAAGAGTATAATCTTCTGTTCGTCCGATTTCATCTTTTTCAATGAGAACTGTTTGTAGACTGTTTTGCAAATGAGCAAGATGCTTTTGGTAAGCCTCTTCACCTGCTTTACGTAATTTTTCAGCACGCATCTTAACTATTTTACGGTTGATTTGTGGCATACGTGCGGCAGGTGTTCCTTCTCTTGGACTAAAGGGGAAGACATGGAGATGGGTTAAATTACAATCTTTGATTAAAACAAGACTGTTTTGAAACATCTCTTCTGTTTCTGTAGGAAAACCAGCAATTAAGTCGGCACCATAAACCATTGTAGGACGTTTGGCACGCAACTCTTGGCAAAATTGAATGGCATGTTCGCGTAAGTGTCGCCGTTTCATCCGTTTTAAAATCATATTATCACCTGCTTGCAAAGATAAATGCAAATGGGGCATGATCCTTGTTTCATAAGCTAAAAGATTAATGAGTTCTTCGTCTGCTTCAATAGAGTCAATAGATGAGAGGCGTAATCGCGCTAAGTCAGGGACATGATGCAAAATTGCTGAAGTTAATTTTCCTAGAGTAGCTTTTCCAGGAAGATCGTGGCCATAACTTGTAAGGTCAACACCTGTAAGGACAACTTCTTGGATACCCTCACCGATCAGCTTTTTAATTTGTTCTATGACAGCACCCATGGGAACAGAGCGAGATGGTCCTCGTCCATAAGGAATAATGCAAAATGTACAGCGATGATCACATCCATTTTGTACCTGTACAAAAGCGCGGGTGCGCTCTTGCATTGCACTGACCATATGTGGAGCAATTTTTTGTACTTCCATAATATCATTGACACGCACCTTTTCGGAATGGTTAATACCAAAATCAGGAAGTTGACGATAAGAATGGGCGTGAAGTTTATCTTCGTTTCCTAAAACGAGATCCACTTCTGTCATTGAGGCAAAATTTTGTGCTTCTGTTTGGGCTGCACACCCTGTTACAATGATACGTGCATGAGGATTTTCACGTCGTGCTTTGCGGATAGCTTGTTTTGCTTGTCGTACGGCTTCGGTAGTGACAGCACAGGTATTAAAGATAATAGCACCATCTTTAAGCTGATCTAGCCCTGAAGAAGTACTTTCTTTGCGAATGATTTCCGATTCGTAGCTATTAAGCCGACAACCAAAAGTTACAATTTCTATTGCCATCAGGAGTGATCCTTTTTGTAGCACCCTGTTAAAGGGCTTAAAAAACCACTAAATTGATATTTTATTGGTCCTGTCATAATAACGTGATCATCTTCTCGGTAAAAAATATTAAGTGTTCCCTTTGGTAAGTTTACATCAATATGGCGTTGTGTAAGACCACGACGATAAGCAGCCACTGCACTTGCACAGGCAGCACTTCCACATGCTTGTGTTAATCCTGCTCCTCGCTCCCATGTCCGTAAATTTAGACTTTTCTTTGACGTTATGCAAGCAATGGAAATATTGCACTGTTCGGGAAATAGGGGATCATGTTCAAGTTTTGGTCCATATTTTTCTAATGGAATATGTTGAATATCATTTTCAACAAAAAAGATAGCATGGAGATTGCCAATGGATATGAGACAAGCATCTTTTAGAGGACCAGCCGTAATTTCTACGTGATTGGTATCAACTATTTCACGTGAAACAGGCATCTCTTTTGCATTGAAATTTGGGCATCCCATATCAACAGAAATGAGATTATCGGTTTGATATGTCCCTTCAATAATTCCAGCGGGAGTTTCTAAACGAAATTTTTCACCAAAATTGTGATCTTTAAGCCATGCAACGACACAGCGGGTACCATTGCCACAAGCTTTAGCCATTGATCCGTCGGCATTCCATATTTCTATGCGGAAGTCGGCTTTTTTCTGGGTTGGTGTGTGGATAGCCATGATTTGATCAAAATGCATTTCGGGATCTGCTGACAAAGCAAGGATTGCTTGTAGTGTAAGAGCATGAGTGCTTTCACGCATATCAATAACAATAATTTGATTTCCAAGACCGTCCATTTTGCTAAATGGCGTTTTCATGAAACTTCTCTATTTCTAATGATTACTTATAAAGAAATATATGACTGAAAATCTTATAAATTTCTAGTCTTTAATAAAGATAAAATTGGGTACATAAATTATTTCGTTTAAAAATAAGTGATTTTAACCTGTTTTTTTTAATTTGTTAATTTATCTTTGTAACTATAACAAATATTCACTTAATTTTTTTTGTGAACTTATTTATTGTCGTGGGAGAGAGTACAGATATGTCGTTTTCAAAAATTTCGTTTTTCGTTGCACTATCAACTGTAATGCTTTTAGGGGGATGTTCAACAACACGGTTTGACAGTAATGACGGTAGTAACGCATTAGAAGTTTTTTATCCATCTCAACAAATGACAACATTGGAAGTGTCTGATCTGTCATCTACTTCTTCGTCGATATCTGAGGCAGCAAACGCTTCGATGTATGAAAAAGGAGATTCTCAGAGTGATGGACGAATGGCTAGTCTCGAATTGCCAAGTAATGCTACTGATTTATTTCCTGCAAGTGTTGCTGGTGTATGGAATCTTTCTATGGGGGGTAAAGTTTGTCGGATCGCAACGCCGCAAACAAAGTTTGGACAAGGGTACCGCGCTGGTCCTTTACACTGTCCAGGAATTGCTTCCCAAGTGAGATCGTGGGCTGTTAAAGGAAAAAGATTATATTTTTATAATAACTCTGGACGTGTTATCCTTGCTCTCTACTCTTCAAATGTTGATCGTTTTGAGGGACGTACACTTGATGATCATCCCGTTGTTTTAAGTCGTTAAATCATTTTTGATCGTTTATGAAAAACTAAGCTAGACGGGCAGATTCGTGAAAAGTATTTGTATTTTTCATTGAGAACGGTTTGAAAAAGGTTATTTGGATGATTCTCGTTTCAACACGTTATAAAGAGCTTGTCTCTAAAGGGGAGGTTTGTTTTGATCCCGCTCAATTAGCTATAACAGAATATTTTGACCATTTATTAAAAAAAATTGCGGAACAAAACATCTCTCGTCCTTGGACTTGGATATTTTGCTTTTTCTTTAATAGAATATTTAAGAGGAAAAAACAAAATATCTCTTGTGTTGTAAAACAAGGGGATGAAAAAGGTTCTTTTCAGGGGTTGTATGTTTTTGGTGAAGTAGGACGGGGCAAAACCATGCTGATGGATTTGTTCTTTTCTTGTTTGCCTAAAGGTCATAAAAAGCGTGCTCATTTTAATGATTTTATGACTGATGTGCATGAGCGTATTAATTTTTATCGTCAAGCATCTGGGGGTGAAAAGTTTAAACAAGATAATCCTATTTTAGCTGTTGCTGAAGATCTTGCACGAGAAGCAAAGGTACTTTGTTTTGATGAGTTTAGTGTAACAGATATTGCTGATGCTATGGTATTGGGGCGGCTTATTTCTGCTTTGTTTGATAAAGGAATTTTCTTTATTGCGACTTCAAATGTGGCGCCGGATAACCTTTATTATAACGGTTTAAATCGTGAACTCTTTTTGCCTTTTATTCAAGTTTTGAAAGCATATGTTCGTGTTGTTAATCTTGATGCAAAAACAGATTATCGTCTTGAAAAATCAAATCTACAGCCTGTGTATGTAGCACCTTTAGGGAAAAAAGCAGATGAATGCATGGATCAAGCATGGGCACTTGTATTGCAAGGACATAAGGAGATATCTGATGAGCTTTCTATAAAAGGGCGCCTTATTCCTATTCCGCGGGTTGGTGCAGGATGTGCACGCTTTGATTATGGAGATTTATGTGCAAAGCCTTTGGCAGCGGCTGAGTATTTGGTATTAGGGGAGAATTATCATACGATTTTTATTGATAATGTACCGGTCATGGATGATACATGTCGCAATGAAACAAAACGGTTTATTTTGCTTATTGATATTCTTTATGAGCGCCACATACGGTTATTTATGTCGGCTGCGGCAGAGGTGGGAGATTTGTATAAAGGGCATGCGCAGATTACGGAAACATTTGAATTTCAAAGAACACAGTCACGTCTTTTTGAAATGCAAAGCCACGATTATTTAAAACTTTGGGAAGAACATTTTCTTTTGAAGAAGAAGCATTGATTATACTTTTACCTTTACGTAAACTGTAAAAACAATAACTCTTTGAAATTAAAGAAATGTAATAATTCTGTTGTATTTTTTTTAAATTCACTTTATCGATACATCGTGATAATTTTCTAATAGTTGTTTCAGCGGAGGGTTGTTGTTTCTGTAAGGAGAAAAATTTGTAAATTTCATTTCTTTACTCCTTTTTATGATATTGTTTGAATATGGTTGAAGTCAAAAATATTCAGTATAGGGACGCTGATGGGTGTGCGCTGAATTATCTAAAAGTTAGGAAAAAATAAAATGGCACGGAAAAAAATAGCTCTCATTGGTTCAGGTATGATTGGTGGTACTTTAGCACATATTATTGGGCTTAAAGAGCTTGCTGATGTGGTCTTATTTGATATTGCAGAAGGTGTGCCACAAGGTAAGGCTCTAGATATCGCCGAATCTTCTCCCGTTGATGGTTTTGATATCAGTCTAAAAGGTGCTAATGCTTATGAAGCAATTGAAGGTGCTGATGTTGTTATTATAACAGCAGGCGTTGCGCGAAAACCTGGTATGAGCCGTGATGAACTTTTGGGCATTAATTTAAAGGTTATGGAACAAGTTGGAGCTGGAATTAAAAAATACGCTTCTTCAGCATTTGTTATTTGTATTACCAATCCCCTTGATGCAATGGTGTGGGCATTGCAGAAATTTTCAGGTCTCCCTACACATAAAGTGGTTGGTATGGCTGGTGTTCTTGATTCAGCGCGTTTTCGTCATTTCTTATCTGAGGAATTTAAGGTCTCTATTAAAGATGTGACAGCGTTTGTTTTAGGGGGGCACGGTGATACAATGGTTCCTCTCGTGCGTTATTCAACAGTTGGTGGTATTTCTTTGCCTGATCTTATAAAGATGGGCTGGACAACACAGGAAAGAATTGATCAAATTATCCAGCGTACCCGTGATGGCGGTGCAGAAATTGTTGGTTTGTTAAAAACAGGTTCTGCTTATTATGCACCAGCAGCTTCTGCTGTTTCTATGGCTGAGGCCTATTTAAAGGACACTAAGCGTGTTGTGCCTGTTGCAGCTTATCTTTCAGGAGAATATGGGGTTAATGATACCTACGTTGGTGTTCCTGTTGTAATTGGTGCAGGTGGTGTTGAACGAGTCATTGAAATTGATCTTGATAAAGAAGAAAGAGGTGCTTTTGATCATTCAGTAAATGCAGTTAAAAAGCTTTGTGAAGCTTGTATTGCTCTTGTGCCTAGTCTCAAGTAAATTGAACAAGATTTAATTCATTAAAACTAAGTATTTAGAATATTAAAACTTTAGGATTAATAATGATCCATAAAAGAAAAGGACAAATGCATGAATATCCATGAGTATCAGGCCAAACGTCTGCTTCATGAATATGGAGCACCAATTGCAAATGGTGTTGCTGTTTATTCTGTTGAGCAAGCTGAAAAATGGGCGGAAAAATTGCCCGGACCTCTCTATGTGGTTAAAAGTCAGATACACGCTGGTGGTCGTGGTAAGGGTAAGTTTAAAGAACTTGGTCCTGATGCAAAGGGTGGTGTTCGGCTTGCAAAATCTGTTGAAGAAGTTGTTGCAAATGTTCAAGAAATGCTTGGTAAAACTTTGGTAACCAAACAAACGGGTCCAGAGGGTAAGCAGGTCAATCGTCTTTACATTGAGGATGGTGCTGATATTGAAAGGGAGCTTTATCTTTCACTTTTGGTTGATCGTAGCGTTGGTCGAATTGCTTTTGTTGTTTCAACAGAAGGTGGAATGGATATTGAAACGGTTGCTGAAGAGACACCAGAAAAAATATTCACGCTTCCCATTGATGCTGTAGAGGGTGTTACTTCGGTTGATTGTGCAAGACTTTGTGATGCATTGAAACTACAAAGTAGTGCGCGAGAAGATGGTGAAAAGCTTTTTCCGATTCTCTATAAGGCATTTTGTAAAAAAGATATGAGCCTTTTAGAAATCAATCCGCTTATTGTGATGAAAGATGGTCGTTTACGTGTTCTTGATGCAAAAGTTTCTTTTGATAATAATGCTCTGTTTCGTCATCCAGATATTTTAGAATTACGCGATCTTTCAGAAGAGGATCCAAAAGAAATTGAAGCATCAAAGCATGATCTTGCTTATGTTGCTCTTGAGGGTACGATTGGTTGCATGGTTAATGGTGCGGGTCTTGCTATGGCAACAATGGATATTATCAAACTCTATGGAGCTGAGCCTGCAAATTTTCTTGACGTTGGTGGTGGAGCGTCAAAAGAAAAGGTGACAGCTGCTTTTAAAATTATTACGGCCGATCCAAATGTTAAGGGCATTTTGGTTAACATTTTTGGTGGTATTATGCGTTGTGATGTCATTGCTGAAGGTGTGGTTGCTGCTGTTCGTGAGGTTGGTTTAAAGGTTCCCTTAGTTGTTCGTCTTGAAGGCACTAATGTTGAGCAGGGTAAAGCAATTATTAATGAAAGTGGTTTGAATGTTATTCCTGCTGATGATTTAGATGATGCTGCCCAAAAAATTGTTGCAGCCGTGAAGGGAGCTTAAGCTATGTCGATTCTTGTGAATAAAGAGACAAAAGTTCTAGTTCAAGGGCTTACAGGAAAAACAGGAACATTTCATACAGAACAGGCGCTTGCTTATCATGGTACGCAAATGGTTGGGGGTGTTAATCCTAAAAAGGGTGGAGAAACATGGGAAGGTTCAAAAGGCGAAACTCTTCCTATCTTTGCTAATGTTGCAGAAGCAAAGGAAAAAACAGGCGCGGATGCTTCTGTTATTTATGTTCCTCCTGCAGGGGCTGCGGCAGCTATTATAGAGGCTATTGAAGCTGAAGTTCGTTTAATTATCTGTATTACGGAAGGTATTCCCGTTATGGATATGGTTAAAGTGAAGGCGCGATTAGAAAACTCAAAGTCTCGTCTTATTGGTCCTAATTGTCCTGGTATTCTTACACCAAATGAATGTAAAATTGGTATTATGCCTGGTTCTATTTTTAGAAAAGGTTCTGTTGGGGTTGTTTCGAGGTCGGGAACTTTAACTTATGAAGCCGTTTTTCAAACGAGTCAGGAAGGTCTCGGGCAAACAACTGCGATAGGGATTGGTGGCGACCCTGTTAAGGGCACTGAATTTATTGATGTGTTGGAAATGTTTTTAGCGGATGATGAAACTCAGTCTATTGTTATGATTGGGGAGATTGGTGGTTCTGCTGAAGAAGAAGCAGCACGGTTTCTGCAAGATGAAGCAAAAAAAGGTCGTAAAAAACCAGTTGTTGGCTTTATTGCTGGCCGTACAGCTCCTCCAGGACGTACAATGGGACATGCTGGTGCTGTTATTTCTGGTGGTAAAGGTGGAGCAGAAGATAAAATTGCGGCAATGGAATCAGCAGGGATTCGAGTGTCTCCTTCACCATCACAGATAGGTAAGACTTTGATGTCAGTTTTGAAGGGCTAAAAGAAAATTTCACCTGAATAAGAAAAAGTTCTTAGATTCAGGTGAAAAAACTTGAGTATAAAAAGGTAAAACTTTTTTGAATGTTTGAATCATTGCTTGTTTTGTAAGCATTTAAAGGTCGAAAAGAGATATAAGGAGACGGAATAGATGTTCCGGAGAGGTATATGGCAAGGCAGGACGAAATAAATAGCCTTTTTGCACAGACATCATTTCTTTATGGTGGCAATGCGGATTATATAGATCAACTTTATGCTCAATATGAAAAAGATCCTACCAGTGTTGATTCACAGTGGCGTGCTTTTTTTGAAGGACTTCATGATAATAAAGAAGATGTTCTCAGAAATGCTGAAGGGGCAACATGGCAAAGTGATTATTGGCCAGTAAAGGCAAATGGAGAATTGGTTTCTGCTCTTGATGGTGATTGGTCTTCTCTTGAAAAATATCTTGGTGATAAATTAAAGGAAAAAGCAATAACAGGTGCTGCACAAAAGGGAAAAACTTCCAGTGAGCAAGATATTATTCGTGCAACACGTGATTCCGTTCATGCAATTATGATGATTCGTGCGTTTCGAGCACGGGGGCATCTTCGTGCGCGGCTTGACCCTCTTCAATTGGCCGAAAAACAAGAAGATTATAAGGAACTTTCTCCAGAAGCTTATGGTTTTACTCCAGCTGATTACGAGCGTCCCATTTTTATTGATAATGTTTTAGGGTTGGAATATGCAACTATTCCACAAATGCTTGAAATTCTCAACCGTACATATTGTTCAACAATCGGTGTGGAATATATGCATGTTTCTGATCCGGTTCAGAAAGCATGGCTTCAAGAACGCATTGAAGGGCGAGATGAAAAAATTTCTTTCACACAACAAGACAAGAAAGCTATCCTGAAAAAGCTTATTCAGGCAGAAGGATTCGAACAGTTTTTAGACACTAAATATAAAGGTACAAAGCGTTTTGGACTCGATGGTGGTGAGGCGCTGATTCCCGCTCTTGAACAGATTATCAAATGTGGTAGTGCTTTAGGGGTGCAGGAAGTTATTTTAGGAATGGCACATCGTGGTCGTTTAAATGTTCTTTCACAAGTTCTTGCCAAGCCGCATAGGGCTATCTTTCATGAATTCAAAGGGGGATCTTATAAGCCTGATGATGTGGAGGGATCCGGTGATGTCAAATATCATTTGGGAACTTCAGCTGATCTTGAATTTGATGGTAAAAAAGTTCATTTATCGCTGTTGGCCAATCCATCTCATCTTGAGATTGTTGATCCGGTTGTTATGGGAAAAGCACGTGCTAAACAAGATCAACTTATGGGACTTGCACATACTGATTTACTCTCATTAAGTGAGCGTTCAAAAGTGATGCCATTGCTTATTCATGGTGATGCTGCTTTTGCGGGACAAGGCGTTATCCAAGAAACTTTTGGTCTTTCAGGTCTTAAAGGTTATCGTGTTGCAGGCTCACTTCATGTTATTATCAATAATCAGATTGGTTTTACAACATCTCCACGTTTTTTACGTTCTTCGCCTTATCCATCAGATGTTGCAAAAATGATTGATGCACCAATTTTCCATGTGAATGGTGATGATCCTGAGGCAGTTGTTTTTGTTGCCAAAATAGCAACAGAGTTTCGCCAAATTTTCCATAAACCGGTGGTTATTGATATGTTTTGTTATCGCCGTTATGGGCATAATGAAGGTGATGAGCCTTCCTTTACGCAACCGCTTATGTATAAAGCAATTCGTAATCATAAAACAATACTTCAACTTTATAGTGACCAATTGGTAGCAGAAGGGGTGATTTCTTTAGAAGAGATTGAGCAACAAAAAAAAATATGGCGCGATAAGCTTGAAGGTGAATTTGAAGCAAGTGCTTCTTATAAGCCTAATAAAGCTGATTGGCTTGATGGAAGCTGGACGGGACTCAAAGCTTTTAGTAGTTCTGATGAACAACATTCTAGAACAACCGGTGTTGAATTAAAAATTTTAAAGGAAATTGGTCAGAAAATTGTCGAAATTCCGGCAGATTTTCACGTTCACAAAACCATTCAACGTTTTTTAAATAATCGTGCTAAAATTTTTGAAACCGGTGAGGGTGTTGACTGGGCAACCGCTGAAGCTCTAGCTTTTGGTTCTCTTTGTTTGGAAGGAGCACCGGTTCGTCTTTCCGGTGAGGATGTTGAACGGGGAACTTTTTCACAACGTCATTCAGTTCTTTATGACCAAGAAAATGAGGCGCGTTATATTCCTTTGAATCATTTACAAAAAGGGCAAGCGCTTTATGAAGTTGTTAATTCTATGCTTTCTGAAGAAGCTGTTCTTGGTTTTGAATATGGATATTCTCTTGCTGAACCACGAGGATTAACACTTTGGGAAGCACAATTTGGTGATTTCTCTAATGGTGCACAGGTCATTTTTGATCAATTTATTTCATCCGCGGAGCGTAAGTGGCTTCGTATGTCTGGTCTTGTGTGTTTATTGCCTCATGGTTTTGAAGGGCAAGGGCCGGAGCATTCTTCTGCACGTTTAGAACGGTTTCTTCAACTTTGTGCGGAAGATAATATGCAGGTTGCTAATTGTACAACCCCTGCAAATTATTTTCATATTTTGCGTCGACAAATTAAGCGTGACTTCCGTAAGCCATTGATTTTGATGACACCGAAATCACTTTTACGTCATAAGCGCGCTGTTTCTCTTCTCAATGAAATGGGGCCAGAAACAAGTTTCTGTCGTGTGTTGCTTGATGATGCAGAATGTCTCAAAGATTCTGTCATTAAGTTGCAGAAAGATAATAAAATTCGCCGTGTCGTTCTTTGTACTGGTAAGGTTTATTACGACCTTTATGAAGAACGTGAAAAAAAGGGTATTGATGATGTTTACCTCCTTCGTGTTGAACAACTTTATCCTTTCCCTGCTAAAGTTTTGGTGAATGTGTTGTCGCGCTTTTTGCAGGCGGAAGTTTTTTGGTGCCAAGAAGAACCAAAAAACATGGGGGCTTGGTCATTTATTGAGCCTTATTTGGAATGGGTTTTGACGCATATTAATGCGCAATATTCACGTGCTCGTTATGCAGGACGTCCTGCGAGTGCGTCACCGGCCTCTGGGTTAATGGTGAAACACCTTGAACAACTGGCTGCGTTTCTTAAAGACGCGTTAGGTTCTTAATTTATTACTACTCTGATGTATGGAAAAATATTATGACTACTGAAATTCGTGTTCCTACTTTGGGCGAATCGGTTACCGAAGCAACGATTGGCAAATGGTTTAAAAAACTTGGCGAAGCTGTCGCTATGGATGAGCCTTTGGTTGAATTAGAAACTGATAAGGTGACCGTTGAAGTTCCTTCTCCTGTTGCGGGAAAATTATCTGAAATCATTGCAAAAGAAGGCGATACGGTTGAAGTAAATGCTCTTTTAGGAGTGGTGGAAGCTGGAGAAGCTGGTGTCTCCCAATCATCTTCACCTTCTGCTACACTTGTTCCAGCGGCTTCATCTGAATCAGAGAAGCCTGCTTCGAGCAGTACAATGCCTCCTTCTCCTTCAGCAGCAAAATTGATGGCTGAAAATAATGTTGCAAAAAGCGATATTTCAGGTTCTGGAAAACGTGGACAAATTCTTAAAGAAGATGTTCTTGGTGGATTAAAACAAAGTACAAATGCCTCTACACCCTCTTCTTCTGCGACGAGTTCTTCGGCAGCTCCTGTCCAAGAAACACGTGAAGAGCGGGTTCGTATGACGAAATTGCGTCAAACAATTGCTCGCCGTCTTAAAGATGCACAAAATGTAGCAGCAATGTTAACCACATTTAATGAGGTTGATATGTCAGCGGTGATGGATTTGCGCAAGCGTTATAAGGACCTTTTTGAAAAGAAACATGGTGTTAAACTTGGTTTTATGGGCTTTTTTACCAAAGCTGTTTGTCATGCATTAAAAGAACTTCCTGCTGTTAATGCCGAGATTGATGGGACAGATATTGTTTACAAAAACTATGTCAATGTTGGAATTGCTGTTGGAACGGATAAAGGGCTTGTTGTTCCAGTAGTGCGAGATGCAGATCAAATGTCATTGGCAGAGATTGAAAAAGAGATTGGTCGTTTGGGGCGTCTTGCGCGTGATGGAAAATTAGCCGTTTCTGATATGCAAGGGGGAACTTTTACCATTACCAATGGTGGTGTGTATGGATCGTTGATGTCAACACCGATTTTGAATGCACCACAATCTGGTATTTTGGGAATGCATGCGATTAAAGAGCGAGCAATGGTTGTTGAGGGCCAAGTTGTGATCCGCCCCATGATGTATTTAGCGCTTTCTTATGATCACCGTATTGTGGATGGGCAAGAAGCTGTAACTTTCCTTGTGCGTGTTAAGGAAAGCTTAGAAGATCCGGAACGCCTTGTTCTTGATTTGTAAAATACAGTTTTCAGGATGAAAGGAGAAACGGATGTCTTATGATGTGGCTGTGATCGGAGCGGGTCCAGGTGGTTATGTAGCAGCAATAAAGGCTGCACAACTAGGACTTAAAGTAGCGATTATTGAAAAGCGTACAACATTAGGAGGAACATGTCTCAACGTTGGTTGTATTCCTTCTAAAGCGTTGTTGCATGCTTCAGAAGTGTTTTCTGAAACCCAGCATGGTTTTGAAACACTTGGTATTTCTATTGGCAAATCTAAGCTTAATCTTGAACAAATGATGGTTCATAAGAAAGCTGTGGTGACAGCCAATACAAGTGGCGTTTCTTTTTTGATGAAAAAAAATAAAGTTGATACTTTTTTGGGGACAGCTAAAATTTTGAGTGCGGGTCATGTGGAAGTTGTTGCCAGAGATGGTAATAAACAAACAATTGAAACAAAAAATATTATTATTGCTACGGGCTCAGAGAGTTCAGGCATTCCAGGTGTGAATGTTGAAATTGATGAAAAGACTATTGTTTCTTCTACGGGAGCCCTTTCACTTGAAAAAGTACCAGAGCATATGATTGTAGTGGGTGCTGGTGTTATTGGTTCAGAACTTGGATCAGTTTGGAGCCGTTTAGGTGCTAAAGTTACCATTATTGAGTATCTTAATAAAATTTTGGGCTCAATGGATGGTGAAGTTTCACGGCAATTTCAGAAATTAATGGAAAAACAGGGGATAGAATATAAGACGGGAACAAAGGTGACAGCTGTTACACAATCTGGCTCAACTGCTCAGGTGACTTTTGAAGCCGTCAAAGGTGGTGCAGCTGAAACTTTAGAGGCTGATGTTGTGCTTATTGCTACTGGACGTTCTCCGTATACGGAGGGGCTTGGCTTAGGGGAGGCTGGTGTTCAGTTAGATGAACGCGGATTTATTGCAATTGATGCCCATTGGCAGACGAATGTTCCAGGAATTTATGCGATTGGTGATGTCGTAAAAGGGCCAATGTTAGCGCATAAAGCAGAGGAAGAAGGCGTTGCTGTGGCAGAAATTTTGGCAGGTCAAAAAGGGCATGTTAATTTTGATGTTATTCCTAGTGTTGTTTATACACAGCCGGAAATTGCTAGTGTAGGAAGGACAGAAGAAGAGCTAAAAACTGCTGGTATTGAATATAATGTTGGCAAATTTCCTTTTATGGCTAATGGTCGTGCTCGTGCAATGCAAAAGAGTGATGGGTTCGTTAAAATCCTTTCTGATAAAAAAACAGATCGGGTATTAGGGGGGCATATTCTTGGATTTGGTGCTGGTGAAATGATCCATGAAATTGCAGTTTTAATGGAATTTGGTGGTTCATCAGAAGATCTGGGGCGTTGTTGCCATGCACATCCTACCTTATCAGAAGCCGTGCGTGAGGCAGCTTTGGCAACATTTGCTAAACCACTTCATATTTAAAAAGCTTTTAAAAAGTACATTTTAAAAGTCATAGGAGGCAGAAAATATTTGTGAAGCATACAACAACATTTTAAAACTTTAAAAAGGAATACAACCAATTGTATTGAAATATTCCGTTTGTTGTATGCTTTTCTATAATTATTGTTTTAAAATTCAGTTGTGTAGTTTTTATTGATTATCCTGTTGTGTATTATTGTTTAGAGCGGTGGTGTTTGTTTGGTTTATGTAAAGTTTTACATATGGGGTGGTTTTTATACTATTATAAAATATTTAGGATAGGGTTCTGAGCCTATTTGCGTGCTTTGTTTTAAGAACACATCTCTCAAAATGCGCAAACCTATTTCACGATGGTGCTCGTGAATGGTATAGCTGTAAAGTTCCTCTTGAAATATATAAAATTCATTCAAATTGTTATAAGACCTATTTGTGCATCATCATCTTTATGTTTAGTAAAAGTATACGCTGACATTATAATGCACTTTTTCAGTTCTCAATATTACTAAAGCTCTTTATTATTTGAGAGTTTTTATAAGAGAAATTTTTACTCACACGCTCGCTTTGTTTGTGATGTGCAGGAAAAAGATATTAATTGATTCAATGTGAGGGAGTTTGTGATAAGAGAATCTTATAATATTCAGCGTTATGAATCAAGTTGAAAGTGATATTTATTGTTATAAATCAATGTGTTATATATGATAATGAATCATATGAAGAGAGAAGCCAAGAGGAATTCGCTCAAAGAAATTGAATTGTTTAATGATTGGTGTGGGTTAAGGATATTTGTCATTTAAGATGAAGAGGGGAGGGATTGAATATTCTACAAAATACCACTCTTTTTTAAAAGAGCGGTATTTTTATATCTTTTCTTTATCACACTATCTTTTTGATGATAATGACAAGTTATACAGTGTGATTAAATTAGTTTTTGCTTCTCTGTTTTTCTTGATCATTGCTTGTTATGTCTTAGAAAGATGATATGTTTCTTCTTTAAGGTTGTTAAGAAATCGTAATGTTGCCAAAATATAACGAATAACTAAAATTTTTTTGAAAACCATAATTACATGAGAATATTAAGTTTGTTTTCATTGGGCAGTTTTCTGATAACTTAAAAAATCAAGCATATGCTTTCTATAGGTATAAATTTAAAATTCTAATTTTTTATCCTCTTGTTGTTCTCTTATAAAAGTGGGAAGCCCCATACGATCAAGATATTTAAGGAAAGGGCGGGGTGGTAATTCCTCTACATTGACCATAGTCTTAACATCCCATTCGCCTGTAGCAATGAGAAGGGCTGTAGCAGCAGCTGGTACGCCAGCGGTATAGGAAATGCCTTGTGCTCCAGTTTCATGAAAAGCTTGTTTGTGATCGGCTATATTATAGATAAAAATTTCTCGCAGGTGTCCATCTTTTTCGCCTTTAATAAGATCTCCGATACAGGTTTTTCCTGTGTAGTCTGGGGCGAGAGAGGAAGGGTCGGGTAAGACGGCTTTCACGACTTTCAAGGGCACGACTTCTTGACCTTCCGCCGTTTTAATCGGTTGTTCGGATAAGAGTCCGAGGTTTTTTAGAACCGTAAAAACAGTGATATAACGTTCACTAAATCCCATCCAGAAACGGACATTCTCCACATCGAGATTTTTCGATAATGAATGAATTTCATCATGCCCTGTCATATAGGCTTTTTGTTTTCCAACAATGGGGAGATCCCATTCATGGCTGATTTCAAACATTTTATTGGAAGTCCATTTTTTATTTTGCCATGACCATACTTGTCCTGTAAATTCACGGAAGTTAATTTCTGGATCAAAATTTGTAGCAAACCAACGCCCATGATTTCCGGCATTAATATCAATAATATCAATATCTGTGATTTTATCAAAATAATTATCGCGCGCTAATGCTGCATAGGCATTCACTACACCTGGGTCAAAACCTGCTCCTAAAATAGCGGTTATACCAGCTTTTTCACATTCTTGACGCCGAGGCCATTCATAATTGCCATACCAAGGAGGTGTTTCACAAATTTTCAAGGGGTCTTCATGGATCGCTGTATCGATATAAGCGCATTTGGTTTCAATACAAGCTGAAAGAACAGACATATTAAGAAAGGCAGAACCAACATTAATGACAATTTCGCATTTGGTCTTTTGGATGAGCTTTATAGTTTCTTCTACATTCATGGCATTGAGCGAATGGCTTTTGAGAACACCCTGTTCTTTCATTGTGTTTTTTTCTTTAATAGAAGCAATGATGGCTTCACATTTTTTGAGTGTTCGTGAAGCAATATGAATTTCACCAAGAATATCGTTGTTTTGAGCACATTTGTGTGCAACAACTTGTGCAACACCTCCAGCACCAATAATGAGAACATTTTTTTTCATTGTAGGTTCATCTCCTTTTTAATACTGTTGTATGACGTTTTTATGGTTGATCTTTATGAAAGACTTTCCTGATAGTCGTTATAGCTGAATTGGCGTTGAAGTGTTAATGTACCATCGCACTCTTTGAGAACAATAGCAGGCATTGTAACGCCATTAAACCAGTTTTTCTTGACCATTGTATAACCTGCTGCATCCTGAAAAGACAGCCGATCGCCTATTTTAAGAGGTTTTTGAAATTGAAATGTTCCAAAAATATCGCCGGCAAGACAAGATTTTCCACAAATCATAATTTCGTGTGGTCCTTGATTGGGTTCTAATTTGGCATTTTCACGATAAATGAGAAGATCAAGCATATGTGCTTCAATTGAGCTGTCAACGATGGCAAGATTCTTTTCGTTATACAATGTGTCAAGAACACTGACTTCTAATGTGGTGCTTTTGGTGATAGCAGCTTCTCCTGGTTCTAGAAAAAGAGTAACACCATGGGTTTTAGAAAATTGTTTTAAACGTTTTGCGAAAGATTCTAAAGGATAATTTTCAGCTGTAAAATGGATTCCGCCACCAAGGCTTATCCAGTCAACCGCAGCGAAAAGTTCTGCAAATTTTTCTTCCATGTGATTCAGCATTTGGTTAAAAAGATTAAAATCAGCATTTTCGCAATTGTTGTGGATCATTAGGCCATTTATGAGGGGTAGAACTTCTTTTATAGCGCTTTGATTGGTTTCGCCTAAGCGGCTAAAAGGGCGGGAGGGATTGGCAAGATCAAAATTGGATGCGCTGATTCCTGGATTTAACCTCAAACCCCGTAGGATGGTTTTGCTAGCGTTAGAAAAACGTTGAAGCTGTTGGATTGAGTTAAAGATAATTTTGTCTGCATAGCTACAGGCTTCATCAATTTCATGATCGGCCCAAGCAACCGAATAGGCATGTGTTTCTTTGCCAAATTTTTCTCTTCCTAAACGCAGTTCATAAAGGGATGATGATGTGGTTCCATCCATGAACTCGGACATTAAATCAAAAACACTCCATGTAGCAAAACATTTCAAAGCAAGTAAAATTTTAGCTCCAGACATTTCCCGTAAACGAGAAATTGTTTGCATGTTTTTGATGAGTTTCGATTTGTCTATAAGGTAGTAGGGGGTTTTTATCATCATTTATTCATTCTTTTTTGAAGGATCTTATTACCAAGATCAACGTTTAGTACAAAGAGTAACAGAATGTCTCAAGAAAAAAGAGTCTTAAGAAAAGAATCTGTTTCTGTCTAGAAAGAGAAAGGCTTTCTGTAATTACTGTTGTTTATTATTTTGAGTTTTGCGTTATGAGTATGAAAAAAAAATTATATTATGCTTTAGCTTTTGTATTGGTTAGCAGTTTTTTCATTATAACAACTACTCTTGTTAATTGGGGGCAAAATAGGAGTGATGCTAAAGCCAAACTGGTTACTCAGACTTCTGTCCAAGATAGTTCGGTGCCTTTGATTTTTACGGGGCGTAGAGAACTTAATGGTTTTAAAGGTTATCGTCATTATCGGCGTGGTTATCGTAAATATAGTGATAATTGGTGGTATCCTGAAGTGGCATTTGTTACGTCACCGCACTTAAGCACAAAAAGCGCATCATTAAAAGCTGTACCAGATGCTAAAAAAGTGTTTTTAACGTCTTCTTCGGAAAAATTAGAAAAAAAAGAGCCATGGATGCTTAAACAACATATTGAATCTTGCCGTGCGCGTTATCGCTCTTATAATAAAAATGATAATAGTTTTCAGCCTTTTCATGGGGGGCGTAAACAGTGTTTATCACGCTTTTTTAAAGGATAGAAATTATTAAATAAATTTTTAATTGCTTCTTGTCGTGGGCGTTATTGTTCTTACAATAAAGAGAAAACTTGCGTGGTGCGCAGCATTTTCATGAAAGCGTTTTTTTTGAAAAATTTAAATACTTTTAAGTTTTATTAAATCTTATTATCATTAAGTGTGGAATGGGGGGTGAGGATATAAGTTTTTGTTTTGTCGATGACAAAATATTAAGGACAGGATGGAGTTGAAAGAATGACAACACGGGAAGCAATGTTGATATTGCTCGTTTTGCTTCCCTTTGGTGGAAGTGCTATCATTGGCTTTTTTCGCTCGACAGCAAAAAATAATGAAGCATGGTTTGCTGGGATTGTTGCACTTTTCTGTCTTATTTTTACAATAATGCTTTATCCGGAAGTTCGCGGAAACCACGTAGTGCGTTTAGATATTTCTTGGCTTCCAGAATGGGGGAGCGATTTGATTCTCCGTATAGATGGTTTGTCGTGGCTTTTTTGCTTGCTCATTACAGGAATTGGGTTGCTTGTTGTCATTTATTCACGTTATTACATGGATCCAGCAGATTCTGTACCGCGATTTTTTTCCTTTTTTTTGGCCTTTATGGGATCAATGACGGGAATAGTCTTATCAGGTAATCTCGTCTTTTTGGTTATTTTTTGGGAACTCACCAGCATTTTTTCTTTTTTGTTGATCGGCTATTGGTATCATAATGCAAGTGCGCGTGAGGGTGCGCGTATGGCTCTAACGATCACAGGTTTTGGCGGTTTTGCACTTTTTATTGGGGTTTTATTGATCGGGTATATTGTTGGCAGTTTTGATTTGGATAAAGTGCTGCAGTCTGGAGATATGATCCGGTCAAGTTCTCTTTATAGTCCTGTCCTTATTTGTATTTTATTGGGGGGATTAACAAAAAGTGCGCAGTTTCCCTTTCATTTTTGGCTGCCCAATGCGATGGCTGCTCCAACCCCTGTATCGGCTTATTTGCATTCAGCAACCATGGTAAAAGCGGGATTGTTTTTGCTTGTTCGTTTATGGCCTGTGCTTTCTGGGACAGAATCTTGGTTTTGGCTGGTTGGCTTTTCAGGACTCTCTACATTGCTGCTTGGTGCCTATTTTTCCATGTTTCAGCAAGACTTGAAAGGGCTGCTTGCTTATTCAACTATTAGTCATCTTGGATTGATTACCACGCTTTTAAGCCTTGGTAGTCCACTTGCTTGTGTTGCAGCGATCTTCCATATGGCTAATCATGCTACTTTTAAAGCTTCTTTATTTATGGCTGCTGGTATTATTGATCACGAGACGGGAACACGTGATATGCGTAAATTGTCAGGGCTTTATCGCTCTATGCCTATTACAGCAACTCTCGCTTTAGTTGCAAGCGCAGCGATGGCTGGAGTTCCTTTGTTGAATGGTTTTTTATCGAAAGAGATGTTTTTTGCTGAAGCTGTTGAAACGCATATGGAATCATGGCTCGATTGGATTGCACCTTATGTAGCAACGCTGGCTAGTCTGTTTAGTGTAACCTATTCTATACGCTTTATTCATGGCGTTTTTTTGGGACCAAAACCTGTCAATTTACCCAAAACTCCCCATGAACCACCGCATTTCATGCGTTTACCAATGGAGCTTTTGGTGTTTATTTGTTTAGCAGTTGGTATTTTTCCTAATTTAACAATAGGACCTATTTTAGATAACGCGGTTGTGTCTGTTTTAGGATCAATGACAATCCCTTATAGTTTAGCTGTTTGGCATGGGTTCAATACTCCATTAGTGATGAGTTTTGTTGCGTTATTAGGAGGCGGATTGCTCTACGCTGTCGGGCACCGTTATTTTTTATCCTGTGATGATGGAGCACCTTTTTTTCGTCACTTAAATGGACCGCGTATTTTTGAACGCATTCTCGTGATTATTTCTTGGAAATGGGCACGTGCGGTGGAATCTATTTTATCAACACGCCGTTTGCAGATACAGTTGCACTGGATTTTTTGGGTGTGTTTTGCATTTGTTGGTCTTTTACTTTGGTGCGATGGTTTCATTTCAGCGGGGGCGTTACCGCTTTTCCCAGTTGATATTCCCTTTCTCGCTCTTTGGTTAGTTGGCGGATTATGTGCACTTTTAGTTGCTTGGCAAGCAAAGTTTCATCGTCTTGCATCACTCATGTTGTCGGGGGGAGCTGGTTTGATGACTTGTGCAACCTTTTTATGGCTTTCTGCTCCTGATTTAGCAATAACACAATTAGTTGTTGAGGTTGTTACAGTCGTCTTATTATTGCTTGGTTTACGGTGGTTGCCTAAACGTTTGCATAATCCTACTCCAACGCCTGTTCGTTTTTTCGTGCGCTTGCGTCGTATCCGTGATTTCATCATAGCCCTTGTGGGAGGTGCTGGTGTAGCATGGCTCTCTTTTGCAGTGATGACACGTCCTCAAGGTACGACGATTTCTGATTTTTTTCTCACAAAGGCTTACTCTGATGCTGGTGGTCGCAATGTTGTGAATGTGTTGTTGGTTGATTTCCGTGGTTTTGATACTATGGGAGAAATTGTCGTTTTGGGTGTTGTATCACTCACTGTTTTTGCCCTTTTACGGCGGTTTCGTCCTGCCCCTGAAAGTATTGATGCACCTTTTCAGCAACGTGTCCAGAAAGCCTTTGATATGGCACAGCCTAATCGAAATGTGGGAGATACAGTGTTGAATTATTTAGCTGTTCCTGCTGTTATTATGGGTTGGCTCTTTCCGATTATTATCGCTTTTGCTATTTATTTATTTATGCGAGGGCATGATCTGCCAGGAGGTGGATTTGTCGGTGGTGTTACTTTGGCGATAGGATTTATTTTACAATATCTTGCACGCGATATTCGGTGGGTGGAAACGCATTTGAGAGTTTTACCTTTGCGTTGGATGGGCTTTGGTTTATTGTTGTCAGTCGTAACGGGGATGGGCTCTTGGTTTTTTGGATATCCTTTTTTAACATCCTTTTTTCGATATATTCATTTTCCGTTAATTGGAAAAGTTCCCATGGCATCTGCTTTTTTGTTTGATTTTGGTGTGCTTTCTCTTGTGTTAGGAGCAACTGTTCTCATTTTAATTGCACTTGCACACCAGTCAATTCGGAGTTACCGAATCGGTAAGAAACCTGTTTTGAAAGAGAAGGAAAATTAATGGAAATTGTTCTTTCTTTAGGTATTGGTATTCTTGTTGGATCAGGAATTTGGCTTATTTTACGTCCACGCACTTTTCAAGTCATTCTTGGTTTGTCTTTGATTTCCTATGGTGTCAATCTTTTTATGTTTTCAATGAGTAGACCGCGTAGTAATGCCGCTCCAATTGTTGATCCTACTACTGTTATTAATCCAGCTAATTATGTCGATCCTCTTCCTCAAGCCTTGGTTTTAACTGCGATTGTGATTGGTTTTGCAACGACAGCTTTATTTTTAGTTATTCTCTTGGTTTCACGCGGTTTAACGGGTTCAGATCACGTTGATGGACGTGAGGTGCAGTGATGGAAGTAGGAGTGCACCATCTCCTTATTTTGCCTATTCTTTTGCCGTTAATCACTGGAGCACTTCTTCTTTTTTATGATGAACGGCGTTCGAAATTTAAATCATTGATTAGTCTTTTTTCGGCGGGATTGTCGGTCGTTATTGCTGTTTTACTGATTATACGTACTCTTGAAATAGCGCCGGCTTGCGATGTTTATCGGCTTGGCAATTGGCTCTCTCCCTTCGGAATTGTTTTGGTCCTTGATCGTTTAAGCGCCATGATGCTTTTACTTTCAAGCTTATTGGTGACTAGCGTACTGGTTTTTGCGCGGGCTCATTGGTACAAAGCGGGTTCTCATTTTCAGTCACTGATGCAATTTTTCATGGTTGGAATAAACGGCGCTTTTTTGACCGGTGATTTATTTAATTTATTTGTATTTTTTGAAGTTATGTTAACGGCTTCCTATGGGCTTGCTTTGCATGGTTCTGGTCAGACACGCGTGCGTGCAGGGTTGCATTATGTTGTGGTTAATCTTGTTGCTTCATTACTTTTTTTAGTTGGTACGGCCCTCATTTATGGAGTCGCTGGTACTCTTAATATGGCCGATTTGGCTGTTAAAATAAAATATATATCTTCTACAGATATTGTTTTGTTCGAAATAGGTGTTGCACTTCTAGGTATTGCTTTTTTGCTTAAGGCTGGTATGTGGCCGCTTAATTTTTGGTTGGTGCCAACTTACAGCGCGGCAGTAGCGCCCGTTGGAGCTTCTTTTGCACTTTTGAGCAAGGTGGGTATTTATATTATTTTACGTTTAACGCTGCTGTGGTTTGGTCCTGAAAGTGAATATTTTAACCATTTTGGTCATACGGTTTTGTTTTATGGTGGGCTTGCCACTTTGATTTTTGGTTTTATTGGGGTATTGGCGAGCCAAGTTTTGGTGCGTTTGGCAGCTTATAGTGTTCTTGTCTCTTCTGGTACATTGTTGGCAGCAATAGGGATTGGCAATGCAGCACTGACAGCAGGTGCACTTTTTTATATTGTTTCTTCAACTTTAGCACTGGGAGCTTTTTTTCTTTTGGTAGAGTTGGTTGAACGCTGTCAAGATGTGGCTGCTAATGTTCTGGCTGTCACAATGGAGGTTTATGGTGATGATGAAGAGGAGGAAGAAGATGAAGTTGGCACATATCTCCCTGTAACCTTGGCAATTCTTGGGGCTTGTTTTGGTATCTGTGCCATTTTGATTATTGGATTGCCACCTTTTTCTGGTTTTGTTGCTAAACTTATGATGTTCATGGCAGTTTTAAACCATAGTAGAGAGGATTTTTTTGCCTCTCTTCCGGTTTATCATGATTGGCTTTTTGTGGTTTTTGTCACCCTCTCAGGTTTTGCAGCTTTGATTGCACTGACACGAACGGGGATTCGAACTTTTTGGGTTTCTCTTGAAGGTCGCGTTCCCCGTGTGCAGGTGATAGAATTTGCGCCTATTGCTGTTCTTCTTGCCTTGTGTTTTCTTATAACAATTGTAGCCGGTCCTGTTAGTCATTATATGTCTGAAACTGCTAAGACTTTGTATGAACCTCAGAATTATATTGGGAGCGTTTTAACGGATTTTTCTCTCGAAAAGAGGGAGATGAATAAATGAATCGTTTTTGTCCTTCTCCTTTTTTCAGTGGTGTCATTGTCCTTATGTGGCTTATTTTAAATGGTTTTAGTTTAGGGCAATTGTTTTTAGGTATTATAACCGCTTTGTTTTGTGGTTGGATGATACGGCTTCTTGAGCCGGAGAAGGTTGCTATTAAAAACTGGAGTGCGGTTTTTCGTCTTATTTTTCGAGTCTTGATAGATTCTATATCCTCAAATATCTCGGTGGCTTGGTTTGTTTTAACAAAAAGGTCTCGAAAACAGCGATCTGGCTTTATTGTAGTGCCTCTTCTGCTTCATAATCGCACTGCTTTGGCTATTTTAGCGTGCATCCTTTCGGCAACTCCTGGAACGGCTTGGGTTGCCTATAATAGTAAAAAGGGTGAGCTTTTGCTCCATGTCTTAAATTTAAAAAAAGGATATAATTATCAACGATTGATAAAACAACGGTATGAGCAATTACTTTTGGAGATTTTCTTATGAGTATGGTGATCCTTTATTGGGGGCTTTTCTTTTCACAGTTTTTTTTAAGTTTGGCGGTGGTCTTCGCATTGTTTCGGTTGATTCGTGGTCCACGGGCACAGGATAGAATTGTTGGTTTGGATGCTCTTTATATAACCACTGTTCTTTTGTTTCTTACATTCGATATCCGTTCAGGAACAACCATTTATTTTGTTGCTGCCCTCATTATTGGGTTGTTGGGGTCTGTTTCAAGCATCGCTTTAGCGAAGTTTCTTATGCGGGGGGAGGTTATTGAATGAAAGATGACGTATCGCTTGTGGTGGCTATTGCTATCACGGTTTTCTTAATATTAGGGTCTGGATTGACACTGATCGCAACGATAGGTTTGGTGCGCTTTTCCAGTTTTTATGAGCGTTTGCATATGCTTTCAGTGTGTACGAGTTGGGGTGTTGGTAGCATTCTTATTTCTTCATTTCTCTATTCAATATTTGTGGACCATTATTTTGTTTTTCATGAAGTGTTGCTGATGTTTTTTTTGTTTTTAACAGCACCGGTAGCTTCTATGTTGCTCTCACATACAGCAGCTTATCGACATCATTCAGAAGAACAGTCAGAAAAACCGCTGGCTCTTTTATTAAACCAGACGGAGGAAAAGTTACTCACGTCAGAAGGAACATCAAGCGATGAGAGCCAGCGCGGTTCTTGAAATGTAAGAACCTTCCTTATTCTGTGCTTTTTTCTTCTACACACGTGAGGGACGTTGCGTGGTCTTCAGTAAGGGTATTGTAGAATGAGGCCTCGTTTCCTTTTGTCCACCAAACATATTCACCCCCTACATATTTTGCTCCAGAAGCAGAAACGACATTGGAAGCGATGATGCGCTTTCCATTCCATTTGAGATCAACTAATGCAATATCATTGGTAGTGTAGTAGGTTGCTTCAACACGTTCTTTTTTTGTTTCATTGCTGCATTGATAGACAGCGGTTTCTTTTTTTGGTTCTGAATCGTCTGGTACCTCAATGACTAAAGAGCCGGCAAAGGCACTCGTTGAGCTAAAAAGCGATAGACTTAAAACGGCTAAAAACCGTAAATTAAAAAGAGTTTTTTTCATAATGATTCCTTCGTTATTTAGAACAACAATGTTGATTCATCTTTACAGTGGATGGGGGTTTTTCTTTCTGGATCACGAAGATGATCGTAAAGTGTGACTTCGTTGTTCTTTTTCCACCAAATATACCAGCTTCCTTCGTATTTTTCCCCTGTGTCTGCGACTACATTTGCAGCAACGACGCGCTCTCCTTTCCATTTGAAATCAACCAACGAAATATTATCAGCATTGAGATAGACCGCTTCAACGCGTTCTTTACCTGTTCCAGTATCACACTGATAGGTAATGGTCTCTGTTTTGGGCTCTGGGTTGTCTGGTACCTCAATGATAAAAGAACCAGCTAAGCTATTGTTTGAGCTGAAGATTGATAAACTTAAAGCGGTGAAAAATCCTAAAAAATGTAAAGTTTTTTTCATGATGCTTCCCTATATTCCTATATTGTTCACAAAGAATAATTTGATTGATACAATGGTGTCTACGGCAGGATTCGAACCTGCGACCCCAGGATTCATACCACTTCGATTTTCACCGCCAGCTTTTCATGGCTGTTTGTGGTCTGGACTGTCTCTTCACCTTGAAGCTTTTAGCTCTTTAGGTGCTGCCCGTTCAGTCTCTACACCTTTCTCTCATTTGAGGAGAGACTTGGCTCGGGATTGGCATATAGTCTCCCATGAAGCTTTCCCCGAATTTGAGCAGATCCACTTTGAGGATTTCTCCTTAAAGCGCCCAATTTCTTTAGGAATCCTGTGCTCTATCCTACTGAGCTACGCAGACATCATCATACTTATTCCTTTAATAGAAGTATAAAAACGAATCAATTATATTCAATATGAATTAACGAATTTCTGCTAATTTTTGTTCCAGAAAAGTCAAAACTGCTTCCGGAGAGACATTTTTTGCAATAAATGATTGACCAAGTCCGCGTGTTAAGATGAAGGTCAAATTGTTTTGCGAAACTTTTTTATCTTGGGCAATGAGAGTCATTAAAGTGTCAGAATCTGGTAACTTCCCTGGGATATCCTTTAATTGTGTAGGCAACCCTATAGATTTGAAGTGTGCTTCAATACGTTGTGTAAGTGTGGGACTTATCAAATTTAGTTGAGCAGAGAATTGATGCGCTAGAATCATTCCAATTGCTACAGCTTCGCCATGGATTAAGCGGTCTGAGTCATAGGCGGTTGCTGTTTCAAGCATGTGTCCAAATGTATGGCCGAGATTTAAGAGCGCGCGCTCTCCTGCTTCGTGTTCGTCACGTGCTACAATGGCAGCTTTAAATTGGCATGAGCGGACAATAGCTTCTGTTCGTATTGGGCCATTGGAAAAAATTTCTTTCCCATTTTTTTCAAGCCACTCAAAAAAATCAGGCTGGTTAATGAGTCCATATTTAACCATTTCTGCGTAACCAGCACGAAATTCGCGCGGTGGTAGGGTATCAAGAAGACATGTGTCAGCAATAACGCATTGCGGTTGATAAAAAGTACCAATAAGATTTTTACCATATTGGCTATTGATTCCAGTTTTTCCACCAACGGAGGAATCAATTTGTGCAAGAAGCGTTGTGGGCATTTGAATAAAGTTCATACCACGGCGGATTATACTTGCCGCAAATCCTGCTAGATCGCCAATGACACCACCACCAAAAGCAATAACACAATCGCCTCTTTCTAAACGCGCAGCAAGAATTTGACCGATGACAATTTGCAGGGTTGAAAATGATTTTGATTGTTCTCCTGCTTCTACAATAATAGGGACAGTATGAATTTTATTTTTTATTAACTCTGCTTGTAATATTTCCAAATGAAGAGAAGCAACATTTGTATCTGTAACAAGTGCCAAGCGCGTTGGATGAGGATCTTTTTTGTTAAGAGCATGTTTAATCTGTGAAGCAGCTTGTGCAATCAGATTCGGACCAATGATGATATCGTAACAGTGTTTGTCCAGTTTAACAGTGACGGTCTTTGTTTGCATGCTGGTTGTCCCTATTGTTAATTTCTGTGTATAGGTAGTGCTGTACAGATCGTATAACATTTTGTGCTACGGTATGACGGCTTTCTTTATGACTGTTAATTGTTAAGTTTGCCTTTGCATAGATAGGATAACGCTGTTCCATGAGCTTTTGCATGGTTTCTTTAGGGTTGGCTGTTTGAAGCAGGGGGCGTGTTGGGTGCTTTGAGACACGTTGCATGAGGATATCAAGATCGACTTTTAGCCATATGGATATACCATTTTGGTGAATGGCTTTTCGGATATTTTCATTTATGTAGGCACCACCACCTGTTGCTAAAACAAGAGGACTTTTTTTTATGAGGTTTAGAATAACACGCTGTTCAAGAGCACGAAATTCTGATTCACCATAAATTTCAAAGAGTTCAGTGATTGTCATTTGCGCAGCTTTTTCAATTTCTTGGTCAGAATCATAAAAGGGTAAACGGAGCATGGTGGCGACGCGTTTTCCGATCACTGATTTTCCTGCCCCCATAAGACCAACAAGGACAAGTACTCTTTTATCAAGGGACGATAAGAGCTGATTCTTTATTTGTGTTATGGGGACGCGTTTTGGTCGATTGCTTTTCATAACTTTATTTCGGCATTTATCCATCTTAAAGTCAATTCCTGTTAATCTTTGTGAGGCATAATACGAGATAGAATATTTTTGGTAGGTTATTATCTTATGCCAACATTGACCAGATTTTTGATGATTCTTTTCATTTTGCTTTCTGTTCTTTTCATTATAATGGGTGCTCTTGTGGTTTGGGTTGAACCAGTAACTGTGGATATGTACATTGATGTCCCCTTGGATTCATGGAATCTTTCTACGGAAGCGAATCAATGAAATGAAAAGTGGTGCTGTGATAGATCATTTTCTTGAGATGATGAGCGCGGAGAGAGGGGCTTCACCTCATACGCTTGCGGCTTATCAGCATGATTTGCAGTGGGCACAAGACGAATTGTCTTCACACTCTGTTTCGCTTTTTTCAGCACAAAAAGAAGATTTAATTACTCTTTTGTCGCTTATGCATACTTTTGGTTTTGCGGCATCGTCGCAAGCGCGCCGTTTATCAACTTTACGTCAGTTTTATCAATTCCTTTATGCTGAAGGGTTGAGAGCAGATGATCCCTCTCATGATATTGATGCACCTCGCCAAGGGCGTCCTTTGCCAAAAATCATGAGTGAAGATGCAGTGATAAAATTGCTTGATTTAGCACAGTTAGAAGTTAATCAAGCTCATTATGGATCTAAGGATTATCTGCGTGCATTGCGTCTTCAGCTATTGAGTGAAATGCTTTATGCAACAGGATTACGCATTAGTGAATTGGTGAGTCTGCCTGTGCAGGCTGTTCGGGGGAAAGCATACAGCATTTTGGTTCGTGGTAAAGGCAAAAAAGAACGAATGGTGCTGTTATCAAAAAAAGCATATCAAGTTCTTTTGCAGTGGTTAAATTTGCGTGATCAGGGAAAGGATGCCGCAAGTTCTTATCTTTTTCCAGCGCATTCAGAAACAGGGTATATTGCGCGTCAAGTTGTTGCACGGGAGTTGAAAAATCTCGCCACAAGGGCAGGAATTGAAAGTAAACACTTTTCTCCCCATGTGTTGCGCCATGCTTTTGCTAGCCATCTTTTGCAAAATGGTGCTGATTTGCGTGCCGTTCAACATTTGTTAGGTCACTCTGATATTTCTACCACTCAGATTTATACCCATGTGTTGGAAGAGGGACTTTATCGTTTAGTTAATGAGCATCATCCACTTGCCGATGAGCAAAAGGCTCGTTAAAGAAAAGGTGATGTTTTTGAAAAAGACTTTATAAAGCAAATTATAAGTGTATAAGTGACACTGAATGAGTTGGTACAAATGTATAATTATCTTGATTTTGAAAAACCAGTTGCTGATCTTGATGGGAAAATTCTTGAATTAAAAAAAATTTCTCAGGAAAAAGGCAGTCTTGATATGAGTGACGAGATTGCTCGTCTTGAAACGCGTTCCCAAACAGCGTTGCGCGATATTTATAAAAAATTATCGCCGTGGCAAAAAACACAAGTCGCTCGTCATCCTGATCGTCCCCATTTTATGGACTATTCTAAACGCTTATTGAGTGATGTTACGCCTTTGGCAGGAGATCGCAAGTTTGCTGAAGATGAGGCTATTCAAGCTGGGTTTGCACGCTTTAGGGGAGAAGCAGTTGCTTATATCGGTCAAGAGAAAGGTCACGATACGCAAACACGTTTGCGTTATAATTTTGGTTCTGCACGTCCAGAAGGCTATCGTAAAGCTGTACGTATTATGGAAATGGCTGACCGCTTTGGTTTGCCACTTCTCACTTTTATTGATACAGCAGGTGCGTATCCTGGGGTAAGCGCTGAAGAACGTGGGCAAGCGGAAGCAATTGCTCAATCAACAGCTGCAACTTTGCGTTTGAAAGTTCCTGTGGTTTCCGTTGTTATTGGAGAAGGCGGTTCTGGAGGGGCGATAGCAATCGCGGCTGCCAACAAAGTTTATATGTTGGAGCACGCAATTTACTCTGTTATTTCACCAGAAGGAGCAGCTTCTATTTTATGGCGTGATCCAGCTCGTGCAAAAGATGCTGCAATGAATATGCGTATTACCGCTCAAGATTTGTATCGCTTGAAGATTATTGATGGCATTATTTCGGAACCTTTAGGGGGAGCGCATCGTGGCAAAGAGATTGTCATTGATGCAACGGGTGATGTTATTTCAGAGGCTTTAAAAGTTATGGCTGGAAAAGATGGTGAAGCTCTTAAACAAGAGCGAAGGGAAAAATACCTTCAAATTGGTCGATCTCTAACATAGGTTATTTTTTGTGAGGGGTGTTGGATTGGAGTTTTATTCGATGACATTTAGCAGATTCCTCGCTGTGTGTGTGTTGTTTGTAATGGGAATATTGGCGGCATGTGGGGGAAGATTGCCAGCTTCTATTCGTGCCAAAGTTGAGCAGCCGTTGCCACAAGAAATCCAGAACAGAATGGCTTTGTACGATATTGATCCTTATGCACCAATTGTAATGCGATTTTTCAAGGAAGAAAATCTTGCTGAAGTTTGGAAGCAATCTCGTTCAGGGCTTTTTATCTTGGTTGCTCGCTATGGCATTTGCAAATGGTCTGGTAAGCTTGGACCTAAATATAAAGAAGGGGATCTTCAGACACCAGAGGGTTTTTATACTATTAGCGCAAACCAAATGAATCCTTATTCAAAATATTATCTTTCTTTTAATATAGGATTTCCTAACCTTTATGATCAGGAAAATGGTCGTACAGGAAGCAATCTTATGGTGCACGGTTCTTGCTTTTCCGCAGGTTGTTATTCTATGAGTGATAAGAACATGGCTCAAATTTATGCGTTTGCACGGGATGCTTTTAAAGGAGGACAAAGAGAGTTTCAGTTGCAGGCCTTTCCTTTCCGCATGACCGAGGATAATATGTTACGTCATAGCAATGATCCTCATTATCAATTCTGGGTTATGCTTAAGAAAGGTTATGATTTTTTTGAAAAAAATCGTCAGCCTCCAACTGTTGAAGTTTATGGAAAACGTTACGTTTTTAATCGCGATATTGATAAAACTTCAGTTTCTCTATTGCAGTGAGTGTTATTGTATCCTGATGGACCGTAGACACTATCACTTATAAATGGCGATACAGGATATGCAAAAACTTTACGCATAAGGTGTTTAAGTGAGTAGTCAGTCTTTTAAAGCCTAGAGTTTTTTCATAGAGTCTTATGTAAGTAAATCAGATGAAGTGGGAAGCCAAGAGGAATTTTCTCAAAGAAGTTGGATTGTTTGCACATCGGTCAATCTTCATTTTTAGTGAAGAGTAAGTTAATATAAAATGTACTTCTCTTTTTATTTCTTTCAAAGAGTTTTATTCTTTCATGCTGTAAAATATTATCTTGTCGTGCTATTATATAAGATACATTCACACATTTTAAAATGCGATATTGCCTCTGTCTGATTTTGTTTTTTTCTTAACAGGGATTTTGATTTCACTTAGCTGGAGTAAATATAGAGTTGAGCAGAATATTTTAGAACCAAGAATTTGTCCAATCGGTCTGTGAAATGAATCGCATGAAGTGGTTCGCAGATGAAGTGCATTTAGAGAGAAAACAATCTGATTACAGATTTATGGATATTAAAATTTTTATCATAACAATTTGATTTACAATGACAGTTTATTATTTTTAGTTTGAATTGAGGGACTCAATATCATAAGATCCTTTTATCTTAAAATCTGTTTATAATGAATCAATCGAAACCATTTTTTGCACACCATAAAATTGGATTAGCATGTGAATAAAACTCTTAAAGAAAAGAGCACAGATAGTTTTCATGAGTACTCTAAAGTGCCAAGTTTTCTAAAACATTTTTAACTGGCAAGAGTATGAGGCTACCAGTTTGCATATTTATAGAGTAAAGATGGAGAATTTTGTATTATATTATTTATGGGTAGCGTTTTGAAATAGGAATGATGCGTATTGAGAGACGGTGTTTTTAAACGAGTGCGTGAATTCGCGATAAAATGATGTTCTATTTTGTGTGAAGGCGACTATTTTACAGATAAGGGTAATATGTTAGCGCTGGAGTGTTTTAATACGTAGTCATTTTGCGTCATGCGGTTTTGTAAGAGAGCTAAAAAGTTTCAATTGTGGTAGTCTATAGTGATTTTGTCGTCCAGTGAAAAGGTACGAATAATTTTATGGGAGGCATTATTGTTTAGAACGCATTGTTAAAAATGTGTATTTTCTTATTTTTTATTCCATTATGTGAATAAACTTGAATAGGAATGTTTATAAAAGTTTTTTATAAATTTATAACATATTGATTTATAAGTATATTTTTAGCGTTATTCAACTTGAATTAGTATCTTGGATACCGTAAGATTCTCCCGTTTCAAAGTTTCTCCATGTTGAATCAATTAAAACCATTTGCTTGCGCATTACAAACGGGGATAGCCGCGGGGGTAAAGCTGTGCAAGAAAAGACTAAAACGCTTTTTATGAACCATCTAAAGTGCCAAGAGCTTGTTCGACATTGGGGATTAGCAAAGTGTGTGATGATGCCAGTTTGCTCCTTTAAAAGCATAAAGATGGTGGTGCCAATGAATTTAATGTTATATCATTGAGGGTGAGAAAAAATTAAAATTTTATTCCTGGAATGATCAGAGGATTTTCTAAGAGAGCTGTTTTGTCTGCAGTATCTATTGCTGGTTTATTAAAGAAAGCATTGAGGAGCTTTTGTATTGCTTCTTTTTCAACACCATCGGCAATGATGACAAAACGTGTTTGTTTTATTCCTTTTGGCCATGCTGGCAATCTTATGGGAGGATGAAAAAATGTTTGTACGCCATGTAATACAAGTGGGCGATAAGGGTCATCACGCAATGCGATAATTGCTTTAATACGTAATAATTTTGTACCATAACGCTCTTGTAGGAGATCTAAAAAAGCTTCAATTGTGGCGGAATCAACAGGACCCTCACAGTTGAGTGAAAAGGTACGAATGGTTTTATGGGGGGTATGATCATGTGGGGTAGTCGTAAGATTTTGTTTAAGTTTTGTATTTTCTACTTTTTCATCCCATAATGTGTTATTTGTTAACAGATTTGAACAAAAATCTTCAGAATGGGCGTCAATGATTTGTGCTGTAGGATTAATCGTTTTAAGTGTGTTAAGAAGCGTATCTGAAGGTGTTTGTTGGGCCATAAGGTCTGTTTTGGTGAGAATAATTTTATCAGCAAATATTAATTGTTTATATATTTCAGGATAGCGCTCACATATGGAAAGTGTGCTTAATGTATCAAATGTTGCAAGAACAGCATTTATGGACAATGTTTGAATAAATAACGGGTGGCTTAAAAGTATTTGTAAAATAGGGGCGGGATCAGCCATCCCTGTGGTTTCAATGATAATATGATGGAGTTGTTTGATCTGTCCTGTCTGAACGCGATTTATTAAATCAATTAATGTGTCGATGAGATCACTGCGTAAATTGCAGCATAAGCAGCCATTGGCAAGCTCAATAATTCCCTCTGTCGTTTTTTCAACTAGAAGGTGGTCAATACTGATTTCGCCGAATTCATTGATGATAACAGCACATTCTGTTAAAAGAGGGTCTTGTAGCATACGGTTGAGCAAAGTTGTTTTGCCAGAGCCTAAAAAACCAGTAATAAGCGTGAGAGGGATGCGCTTTATTTTCATGTTAATCATCAACCGTGGTTTTGTTTTAAAAAAACATATTTCAGTACGTTTAACCAATTTATAATGGTGTCCGTGAGGGATATAATGGTTAACACCCTATGAAATCCATTGTACCACTATCTTTACGCTTATAAAGGTAGGTGTATGCAGGGTATATCATACACTTTTTTAGCGTCAATGTTATGATAATTCTTGGTTCTTGAAAGAATTTATAGGAGGAATTTTTATTCCTTGTTTTAATTATTTTATCTACATGTTCATCTACCTCGTGATGTGCAAGAGACTGGTTTTTATTGATTCAACAAATACAGATTTGAAATGAGAGAATCTTACAACATTTGTGGTTCTAACATAAGATACAAAATAATTAATTATCATTATAAATCAAAGTATTATAATTAATCGTAGATTATGATTTATGGCTTTTTTATAGAATGGTTTGCGCGTCTTTTATACGAACTATAGGGCTTTCTTAGTGGCTTTACTGTTATTTTAGGTGTTTTTGGCGTACGAATGAGGTGTACTGGTAAAGGATGAGAAAAAGGAGGTGGAGCAGTGATAAAAGGTGAGGTGAGAATAATATTTCCTTGATCATCATATGAATTTGCATGCATTTTTATGGCTTCAGGTGTGCATGTTTGTTGTCTCATATTGTTGGCTTGTGTTATATTTCTCCCATAAGGTTTTAATGTTGCTAGTGTTAATTGGGGTCTTCCTTGGTGCAAAAATCCTGTTTCAAGAAGTTGTGCAGCTTTTTCTTCTCTTTCAGTTATGTTGTTAGCACCTAGAATGACAGTAATAATTGTACGTTTATTGCGTGTGGCTGAGGCAACAAGATTAAAACCCGAGGCACAAATAAAGCCTGTTTTCATACCGTCTATTCCATAAAAACGGCCAATGAGGTTGTTTGAGTTATGCTGGACTTTTCGATTGTTACCAAAATCAATGGCTGGAATAGAAAAATAATGAGCATATTGTGGAAATTCTCGACGTATTTGAACGGCTAAAAGAGCAATATCGCGCGCTGTGGAGTAGTTTTGAGGGTCTGGTAAACCACTTGCGTTCGCAAAATGCGTTCCAAACATGCCTAAACGTTTAGCTTCGCTATTCATTTTACGTACAAAATTTTTCTGTGAACCTGCAACAGCTTCACTCATGGCAATGGCTAAATCATTGGTAGATTTAACCATGGTGATACTTAAGGCTGTATCAAGTGTGAGTACAGAACCAGCTTTATAGCCTGAACGATATGAGGGAGCTTTTGCGGCGTATTCGCTGATGGTGATATGTTTGTCTGGTGAAATTTCCCCTCGGCTCATGGCACGAAAAATAACATAAGCGGTCATTAATTTTGTCAAGGAAGCAGGGTACCAACGCTCAAAAGCTTGATTATGTTTTAAGATATGCCCCGTTGTAACATCAACAGAAATAAAAGGCTGCGCTAGAGCAACAGCGCTGAATAAACTCAAAATCACAGAAAAAAATAAATTATAGAAGAGACGTTGCATTAATTTAAATCGAGTTCCTTCTTATTCGTTATTTAGAATTGTTTTAATGTAGCACACAAAGCTTTTAAGTCTAGGTTAGGAAGGAAAGATGGTTAATTGCTGTATCCGTTGTGTCTCGGAGATAAAAACCAATACTCATTTTTATTTTCCCCTTGAATTTGGTTTGATGACTTACAGTATCTTAAGAAATACTTTTTAAATAATGAAGATTGTACAAGATTTCAGGTTCTTGGGGGATTGATGTTTCTTAGGAAGGAACGAATCGGCATAATCATACATTTTTCTTGTCCTCCTGTTAGGACAGCCCTTGGCACTTGAGAGGGGTCGTAAAAAGCATTTAATCTTTTCTTGTATCGTTTTATTCACACAGATATCCCTGCTTGTAATGTGCAAGCAAATGATTCTAATTGATTCAATATGGAATAGATTTGAAATGAGAGAATCTTACGGTATTTCGAGGTCTCATTCAAGTTGAATAACGATAAAATATCCTTATAAATCAATATTATGTATGTTATTTAAACGATTTTAAAGAGAGGAAGAATTCTTTCTCAAAAAAAATTCATACATTGGTCATTTCTTATAATGTACATGTGTTTTATAATTTTGAATTAGAAAGTTTGAAGTATCTTTCTTATATTTTTGTTCCATATACGCCGCTCAATATACAAAGTGATGCGTTATTCTGATCAATCAATACATTGTTTCATGATGAATGATTTAGTTTTTGAAGTTTCTGAACAGCGTATGGTGGCATAGGAGGAGGGGTAGGATCTTGAGCTGCTAAGAGAAGCAGTTCATCACATGCTTTTTCAGTTTTTTGGACAAGTTGATCTAGAAAATCACGTTTGCTTAAACCAGCTTCTATCGGGGGAAGAATACGGACACGAATTGTTCCGGGATAGCGGCGAAAATTATTGCGTGGCCAATATAAACCCGCATTGTGTGCAATAGGCACAACTTGAAGCCCTAATTCATTATAGAGCGCGACAATTCCTGACTTATAATCTGGTTCTTGACCGGGTTGTCGGCGTGTTCCTTCGGGAAAAATTAAGATTTGGCGCCCTTGTTTTACTTTCTCTTTTGCTTTTTGTATAACCATTTTTAAGGCTTTGATGGGCGTTGTACGGTTAATGGGGATAATTTGTGTTTTTGCCATATACCAGCCAAACAATGGAATCCACATCAATTCACGTTTTAAAATGAGAGTGGGATCATCTAAATAGGGAACAAGACTGAAAGTTTCCCAAGCCGATTGATGCTTTGGAGCAATGATATAGGCTCCTTTGGGAAGATTTTCTAAACCTTCAATCTCATAACTTGTACCTGCGATGTATTTTTGCAAAAAGAGTGTAACGCGCGCCCATGTTTTAGGGACAATCCATGCCTTTTTGCGGGGCATTAAAAAATAAACGGGAGCGTAAAGGATCATTTGTATAAAAGTTGTTGTATAAAAAGCGAACGTAAAAAGAATAGAACGAAGGATAAGCACTACATTTTCCATTTTATATCTATAAGAAGACTTCGTATATAATATAATTCACATGAGAAAACATCTTCTTTATGTTTTTTCAAGCATCTATTTTTTCGGTAACTCATTTTCCGATATTTAAAAACAGAAGGAAAGAGGTTGATGGAATTACAAAAAGATAAACTTTTTATTCCACGGATTTTATCTATTGCGGGAACAGATCCTTCTGGTGGCGCTGGAATGCAGGCGGATTTGAAGGTTTTTTCAGCTATGAAAACTTATGGTATGAGTGTGGTTACAGCTGTTGTTGCACAAAATACTCAGGGTGTGCGTTCTTTTCAGGCATTAGATGCTTCTTTTGTTGCAGATCAAATTGATTCTGTTTTTGAGGATATCCATGTTGATGCCGTTAAAATTGGTATGGTTGCAAATGCTCAGATTGCACAGGTTATTGCAGAACGTCTTGCTTATCATAAAGCACGTTTTATTGTTTTTGATCCGGTTATGGTTGCAAAAAGTGGTGATGTTCTTTTAAAGTCTGATGCAATTGAAATTATGCGTGATGTTCTTGTGCCGATGTCAACTTTGATCACGCCAAATTTGCCTGAAGCTGCACTGTTATTGGGAGGTGAAGTGCAATGGTCTTTAGAGACTATGTATCAATATGCTCCACGACTCTTGGCGCTAGGGTGTCATGCAGTTTTGTTAAAAGGGGGACATTTGAATACGCTTACCAAGAATAGTACAGAAAATTACGATTATTCTAGTCCAGATCTTTATTGTGATTGTGAAAACCTTGTTATACTTGAAGCTTCTCGTCTTTCAACCACTCATGATCATGGGACAGGGTGTACCATTTCTGCCGCCATTGCAGCTCTGTTACCTACCCAACCTTTGGATTGCGCTGTTAAACAAGCAAAAGATTATTTGCATGGCGCTTTAACTGCCTCAAATGCTTTAAAAGTAGGGAAAGGGCGAGGGCCGCTTCATCATTTTTATGCATTATGGAAAGATTAATACAATAATTGATTGTGAAAAATCTTCACTCTATGAATTTGTTTCGTCATTATATGCTGTATATGCTGTTTTGGACTTATGACTGATAAGTGTTAGCGCATTGTAGATTAACAGTTATTTTGTATTAAGAAGAATGAGAAAAAAATGTTATAATCTATTTCTTTTATATATTTTTTACGATTAATCTATCCTGTTTCAGAGGCAATTTTGAGTATAAAAAGAGAGCAAGGAATTGTAAAATCAGGATTTGATAGCAAAAAGAGTAGAGGGAAAGACCTTTTACAAGGCGATATTAAAGCTGGCTGATCCCGCCATATTTGCTGTTTCTTACATTGGTGGCAAAACAGGATGAGCCGAAGTCGTTATAAAAATTATTGAATATATCTAATATTTACAGAATTTTTTGTCGGCATGGGTAGGGTTTTCTAAATGGCAATTGATACGTCCTGATGGAATTATCAATGATCTTTCAGGTGATGTGGTGAATTTTTTCGGATATTACAACGTCATTATCCTCTTTTTATGGAACTGCTTTATGGAATTGTTGGCGTTTCAGATGAGCAGCCGTGAGGAGTTTCAACATTTAATACAGCAGATCTAGAAACTTTTATGGATTTAGAGCGGCTTTAAGGTTTTTATATTTATAGTGATTAAGTTTTAGCGAGAAGGTAGTCGATCGCACAATCGGAGTTTCAATAGACTTGTAGCGTGTGGTTTAATCTTTTCAAACTTGAATTTTTATTCTGTCATTTAATGGATTTCACCATTAAGTATTTAAAATGATTTGATTTTATTGTGCACTATGACTGTTCAACACCTTATTTTACGTTGATTGAAGTTTTGTTCCTCATATAAAATAGTATGCTTCAAGTAGAGTGCACTTATATTATTAATTAACATGTTTATTTTAAAGAGATTTCTCATCATCAACTGTAATCTAAAAAAAGAAACAATATACATAAAGGACCTTTAAAAGGGTTTTGAAGCTCCTTTGGTTATTGTATAAAGCGAAGATTTTTTCTATTAATTGACTAACAGACTAACCATCTAACAAACTATGATATAACTGTAGTTTTAAATATTTGCTTTTTCGAGTTTTTTATAATTATCAGTAACAGACAGTAAATTATCGATCATATCAAATAAAATTTTCACTTGTTCAACTTAGATCTGTGATAGATATCTTTTTTAAGACAATGATCCTGAAAATTATAAAAGTAAGAAAATTTGAGTGAGTCATTTGAAACAATTATATTTGTAATAACTTTTTTAACTTTTCACTATCAGTATTAAAGAAGATTGGCTAAACTTTCTTGGTTGTATAGATTGGTTTTCTGTATTTGAGTTTTGCTGAAAATAATAAGTTCGCTTATCGATGAAAAGAATTCATCGCTCAATGATCATGTGTTTATTGGAATAAACTTTAAATTCACCAAAGTTTATAAAACCCAATTTTTTATAAATGCCAATTCCCTCGTGAGATGCTTGCATACCAATAACATGACATTTCTTTCTTTTTAAATGCTCAATAGCAATTTTTGTCATGAATGTCCCAACACCTTTTTTCTGAAAATCTGGATTGGTGACAATATCATACACTCCACCAATTCCATCTGCTTTAATACAAAAACATATTGCTACAGGATTATTATTTATGTAACCAACGAACATCTCTACATCAGGATCTTTTTTATAACAACGGCCTATTGTTTCATAAAATATAACCGCTTCTTCATCAAAAGGCTCGAAGACTGATGCCATAACATTTCCGTAATCTCTAAAATCTTGAAGTGATTCAACTTCCTTGATTTTGAAATTATCTGGCGTAGAAGTAACATGTGAGTCTATATTTTGTGCTAAAGCTGCCATTCCTACCTCTGTTTCAACATGCTCTAAACCAATAGATAAGAGAACTTCATCAACTTTATAATGAGACGAATGAGGTTCAACCCACCAAGCTAAAGGTAGTTTTTGTGCATTAAAGGAATGGATTATGGATTTTGCTTGGTTTGTAGGTATAGTTTCTTGTAAACTTTTAGCAGAGACAATATTGAATGTGTCTGAAGCAAATGTTGAATTAACAGAAGATACTCCATTTGGAAAATCAACAACCTTCATTTTAGGGCATGATTTTGGTAAAAAACGTACCTTTGAGCAAAAATTATTCTCTAATGATAAGTCAATTTTTGATTTGTTTAACATTTGTTTTTCTTGTCATGGCTCATCATTTCTAATTAATCTTTTAATATTGGGGCTGTAAGAAAATCCGTTAGCTCAAAAGTAATCCCAAATTCTTTTAAATACGCCTCTATAACCTGCCAAGGTCGTAAAAGATCTGCCGCGAATACTGAAAAAACTATTCTCGGGATTGCAAGAAATAAAGTTATTGTTGCCAAATAACGTCATGAACCAATGGGAATTGTCCATCTCGCTTTTCAAGCTTATTTTACACGGATTTAACGACCTAATAGACAACGGTAACCTTCCAGAAAAAATCCGTCTAAGTTAAAAATTGTTATCTTATGATCTAAGCCCCAATCCAATAGATGCTTCACAAGAAATTACGAATCTTAAAACTCTTTGAGAAAAAATAAATTGGTACAAAATCTAGTGGCAAAATATACAAAACCCGCTGGCAAGCTACACACGCAAGAGCGAATAAATACAAAATTCAATGGAGCGGGCGATGGGATTCGAACCCACGACCCCAACCTTGGCAAGGTTGTGCTCTACCCCTGAGCTACACCCGCTGACCGATTCGATATATATCTTGCCTGTATGGCGTAGGCTTCTACGAATTGCAACAAAAAAATATCATTTTAGTTTGATTTATTTTGTACATGTTTTAATAAATTGAAATAAAGATTGATTTTAGAAGATTCTTCAGTAATAGATTATTCCTTTTTTAATTTTGCATAGAGAGGGGTGGAGTATAATGTTGAAGAGAATAAAAATATTAGGGATTATCATTGCAGCTGTTTTTATGATGAACAGTGTTGCAAAAGCGGATGACCAAGTTAAACGCGTTAAAGTTGCAATTACACAGATTATGGTCCATCCTGCTGCGGATACCGTTCGTAAAGGTGTGGAAGATGTTCTTGCAGAAAATGGCTATAAGCAAGGTGAAAATTTTCAACTTACCTTTTTATCAGCGCAAGGCAATATTTCAACAGCAACGCAAATTGCACGTAAATTTGTTGGTGATAAACCTGATGTTATTGTAGCGATTACCACGCCTTCAGCACAAACAATGCTTGCGGCGACAAAAACAATTCCTATCGTCTTTGCTGCGATTTCTGATCCTATTGGAGCTAAAATCGTTTCTTCGCTTACCAAACCTGGCGGTAATATGACGGGAAGTTCTGATCGTATAGATGTTGCAGAAAGTGTTAAACTTTTACAAGAAGTAAAACCAGATTTGAAAAAACTCGGTTATCTTTATAATGCTTCTGAAGCAAATTCTGTTTCAACACTTAAGGTGTTAAAGAATGTGGCAAAAAAAGTTGGAATTGAAGTCATTCCTTCATCGGCACCAAAACCTTCTGATGTTCAGGCGGCAACGCGGGCTTTAATTGGTAAAGTGGATGTTATTTTTATTCCCGCTGATAATACGGTTCTTTCTGTTTTAGAAGGAGCAGCAAAAGTTACACAGGAAGCAAATGTTCCTGTATTTACTGTCGATTCTAATTCTATTGGACGCGGTCCTTTTATGACGCAGGGCGTAAATTTCTATGATGTAGGGGTTGAAGCTGGGAAATTGGTTGTGCGTATTCTAAAGGGTGAAAAGCCTGGTGATATTGATGTTGTGCAGGCGGCTAGTAATGACATTCGAATTGATATGAAAGCAGCAGAAAAAGCGGGGATTGTTATTCCGCAGGCAGTTATTGATCGTGCGACAAAAGTGATTCAATAACTTTGATAGGATGTTGATACAATAAAATACGTTAAGTTTTCATGGGGATTGTCTTTACATGAATATATTTGCGTTTTCTGGCGCTGTGGAATTGGGTCTTATTTATGCGTTTGTGGCTATAGGGGTTTATCTCTCTTTTCGCGTTTTGGACTTTCCTGATTTAACAGTTGATGGCTCATTTCTTCTTGGGTCTTGTGTCTGTGGCGTCTTGATTCTTTTAGGTTTTAATGCATGGACAGCTATGGCATGTGCTTTTTGTGCAGGCATGGTAGCTGGTTTATTAACAGCTATGTTGAATTTGCGTTTTGGTATTTTGAATCTTTTGGCTTCCATTTTAACAATGTCAGCGCTCTATACGGTTAATCTTCGTATTATGGGAATTATGGGAGGATCTAATATTAATTTAGCGCTTGCTGATACGGCGTTAACGCCCTTTTATAATCTGTTTGGTTTGTCTGATATTTTTGTGCGTCCTCTTTTCATTGGTACTGTATTGCTAGTTGTAGCGTTTTTGATTTGGCGTTTTTTGGAAAGTGAAATAGGTCTTGCTATGCGTGCAATGGGAGCTAATCCACGGATGGCTACAGCTCAAGGGGTTCATACGTCGGCGCTAATTTATTTTGGTATGGGGCTTTCAAATGCCTGTGTTGCACTTGGTGGTTCTCTTTATATTCAAACTGCAATTGCAACGGATATTACCGGTGGAATTGGAACAATTGTTTTTGGATTGGCAGCTGTGATTATCGGTGAAACTTTGTTTCGTACGCGTAATATTTTTTGGATTATAATCAGCTGTATTGTGGGGTCTGTGCTTTATCGTGTGGCGGTGCAATTTGCATTTGAGGCAAATGGAATTGGTATTGATACGTCGACAGATCTTCAGTTGATTACTTCACTGTTGGTTATTTTAACCCTTATTGTGCCACGCTATTGGAGGAGGCGTAAACGTGATTGAGTTTTCTCATGTTGGGGTTACATTTAAACCGCAAACACCTTTGGAAAAACAGGCTTTGATTGATATTAACCTTAAAATTGATCAGGGTAGTTTTGTTACGGTTATCGGTTCAAATGGCGCTGGTAAATCAACCTTGCTCAGTGTTTTAGCAGGTGCAACGCTTCCCTCAACAGGGAAAGTGGTTATCAATGGGCAAAATGTTTCTAGACAATCAGTCAGTGAACGCGCTGGAAAGGTTGCTTGTGTTTTTCAAGATTCTTTGATAGGCAGTTGCGGTTCTTTAACAATTGAAGAAAATTTGGCTCTTGCTGCTCTTCGAGGAAGTCGTCGTGGTTTGCGTTCGGCTTTAAACCATGAGAAACGGCAATTTTTTCGAGAAAAAATTGCTCAATTAGGCATTGGTCTTGAAGCATATATTCATAATCCTATGGACAGTTTATCAGGTGGGCAACGCCAAGCTGTTTGCCTTGTGATGGCAACATTAGCCCATGCGGATGTTTTATTGCTTGATGAACATACCTCAGCGCTTGATCCTGGAATGGCTGATTTTGTGATGCGGTTGACTGAAAAAATCGTTGAAGAGAAAAAACTAACGACTATCATGGTGACTCATTCTATGCGTCAGGCTCTTGATTATGGCGATCGCACCTTGATGTTGCATGGTGGAAAAGTGATTTTGGATGTCTGTCATGAGGAGCGTAAGGGCTTGGATGTCAATGATTTAATTGGCATGTTTCAGAAAGTTCGCGGGGAAGTTCTTGATGATGATGAACTGTTAATGGATTAATAATGTGGCTCAGAAAAAAGCACATGAAGTTGATCAGTTTTTAACGCGTTTTTCACGTGCTTTTCCTATTGTTCTCATTTATGGGCCAGATCGTGGTCTTATTTGTGAGCGTGCACAATGTTTTGCAAAACTTACACAGGTAGCAATAGAAGATCCATTTTCGACAGTTCGTTTGGATGCTGCTGAAATTGATAAAGATCCTGCACGTTTGGAAAATGAAGCGCGTACGTTATCGCTTTTTGGGGGAGATCGTTTGATATGGATCTCTAATGCTGCTAACCAAAAAGGTTTTCTTGCTGCCTTGAAAATTTTAATTGAGAAGCCACCAGAAGCCTGTTTTATTCTCATTGAATCAGGGGACTTAAAAAAAGGAACAGGGTTGCGCAATGCTGTTGAAACGTCATCAAAAGCAATGGCTTTGCCCTGTTTTGCGGATGATATGCGTTCTCTTGACGGTTTGATTGATGAGGTTTTAGAGCAGTTTAAAAAGACTCTTTCTTTGGATGCACGTAGATGGTTGCATGAAAGTTTAGGGGCGGATCGCCTTGTATCACGAGGTGAATTAGAAAAGCTTTGTCTTTATGCTGCAAATGTTCATATTACTCTTGAAGATGTGAAAGCTGTTGTAAGCGATGTCAGTGCTCTTTCTCAAGATGAAGTCATAGATGCTCTTTTATTAGGTGATATATCAGGCTTTGAAGTGCATTTTAATCGACATGCAGCATTGCATGGGGCGCTTTTTTTTATTTTGAGTACAGCACAAAGGCATTTTCAGCAATTACAGCTATTGCGTTATCAGGTAGAGGTTGAAGGAAAATCGCCTTTTACGGTGGTTTCTCAAGCACGGCCTCCCATTTTTTTTCAACGGAAAAAGACAGTTGAACAAGCTTTAAAATATTGGAAGTTAGAACAGATTTCCTACGCAATGGAAAGAATTCAGGGTGCTGTTTTAGACAGTCGTAAAAATCCACTTTTGGGTGAAGCTATCATTCGTCAAGTTTTGTTAGGGCTCACAATTATTGCACGACGCCAGATGGCAGCTTAACAGTTTAAAAATATGATGATTTTTTATTTTTAGTACGCCACAGAGGTATTTTCAGCAATTAAAACTTTTGTGTTAACAAGTAGAGGTTAGTTGTAGTTTTGAAGAGCTTGAAAGTTTTATAGAAATTTTTCTTTAGAAAAATTATTTATCTTCGAAAGGCAGTTTTTACACCGTTTTATTATCTTGTTGTGCCGTAAAACACTGTTGGTTCGTGATATAGAGCTCAGGTAAAATTTTACGCATTCGGTGTTTTTGTGTGAGTATGTGGTGAATATTAGGCTGGTTCATAGCGCCTTAATTGGGGTAACACCCCTCATGCAAAACAGAGCATCTCAAACAACAGAAGACACTTGTATGGTAAATTCATACGCTTTCTTAGAAATATTTTTCAATGCGCGTCATATCTATTTCGCGACGGCGTTTGTGAATGGTATAACGGTAAAGTTCTCCGTGAAGAATATAAAATCCATAGAGCATCTCTATCTTTACGCTTAATAAAAGTGCAAGCCAGAGCACTATCATATATTTGCCTAGTCTCTAATTTGCTACAGTTTTTGGCATTAGAGAGCGTTTTTCATCATTTTTTTCTCACATGCCTTCTTGTGACGTGCAGACAAGAGATTTTAATTGATAAGAGGATTTGTGATGGAAGAATTTTACCGTATTTGAAGTTATGATTCAAATTGAAAAACAATTATTATATTTATAAATCAATATATTATAGATTAATAGAATCACTTAAAATAGTGAACCAGTGGAATCTTTTAGATAAGAAAATGAATTGTTTGCAGATCGGTATGAATTAAGAATCTTCGTGGGATGAGGAGAAAGTCAAGATAGATTATGATGAAAACGACAGTACCTATGGGGAGACTTTTATGTTTGATACAGGGATGATTATCTTAGCAATGAATGCTCTCAAATTCCAAGGATTTTCGCAACATTGGGGGGTAGGCAAATATAATGATAGTGTTTTATTAAGTGTAAAGAGGCTCGTACTTAATGGATTTATAGTTATAACATTTACGAACACTGTTGTGAGATAGGCTGGGGAGCGAGATGCTTTTTAAAACAAATGCATGAATTTGTAATCCAAATCTATTCTGTTTGGGGCGTTCTATTTTACGTGAGGGTTGTGATTCCATTAAAGGGATGTTTGGTGTTTTTGTTATCAAACTTTTTCTTTATTGAGAGGGGGTGTTTTTCTCGTATTTGTTTGATTTACGGTATCAGGAATTGGGAGAGGAAAATGTTTTTAATGGTATTTTTTGTATGCGTTGTTTTACGGTGTTTTCAATATTCACAAAACTTGTGTTGATGTTGTAGGTGGAGGCGTAATACGTTCTTATATAGGTCTAATGTACAAATTAATAAATGTATCGGGATAATTGGGAAAGAGTTGGTGTCTGCTTACGCTTTTGATGTGTTTTTTTATGAGTAAATTAGTAAGATAAAGTAAACTGATGAGATTTTATGTAGAGTCGTTGTTATCATAATTGAGAGTGCATTTATATTTTGTTTCAGTGATGTGCTTTGATCAGTAATTAAGTGGGAGTTTTAGAGCGTGATGTTAGATTTCTCGTCATTTATTTTTTATGTGTTTTCTAGGTAAAATGATCTGTTGTCAGCTTGCGCAGGTGATGATTGGTAAACTGCGTTATTCTTTATTCTCTAGTTGTCGTTTTTTAATGTTTTACGCATAATTCTTGAACAAACAGACAGGAAAATTATGATTTTACAATTGTCTTTATTGCCATTTGCAAAGAATCTTTGAAGGTGAAAGATGCCCCATATTCAATTTGAAAAAATAGCGCTCATTGGGATCGGTCTGATTGGATCTTCTTTAGCAAGGGTGATTAAAAAGAAAAATCTTGCGGCTCAGATTTCTATTGCAACGCGTCGTTCAGAAACCCTGAAAAGAGCGCGTGAATTGGAGCTTGGGGACTTTTATACGACAGATAATGCAAAAGCTGTTGAAGGAGCGGATTTGGTTATTGTTTCTGTTCCTGTTGGGGCGAGTGCAGAGGTGGCAAAAAATATTCATGATCATTTAAAACCTGGAGCGATTGTGAGTGATGTTGGTTCTACGAAAGCGTTGGTTATTGCGGAAATGGCGCCTTTATTGCCAAAAACGGTTCATTTTATTCCAGGGCATCCTATTGCTGGAACGGAATATTCAGGACCGGATGCTGGTTTCGCTGATTTATTTATGAATCGTTGGTGTATTTTAACGCCTTTTGCTGAGAGTGATGCTGCTGCTGTCGCACAATTGACAGCGTTTTGGGAAGCTTGTGGTGCGCGTGTCGAAAAGATGGAACCTAAACATCATGATCTTGTTTTGGCTATTGTTTCGCATTTGCCGCATTTGATTGCTTATAATACTGTTGGGACAGCGAGTGATTTAGAAAAGGTGACAAATTCAGAAGTGATTGCTTATTCTGCTTCCGGTTTTCGTGATTTTACGCGTTTGGCATCTTCTGATCCCGTTATGTGGCGCGATATTTGTTTGCATAATAAGGATGCTATTTTAGAAATGTTGAGCCGTTTTAGTGAGGGGCTTGCTTTTTTAGAGCAGGCAATTCGTTTAGGAGATGGTGAGACATTGTTTAACTTTTTTACACGTACGCGTGCTGTACGTCGCAATATTATTGATGCTGGACAAGAAATTGATGCTCCTGATTTTGGACGTCAGAGTGTTTCTAAAAAAGGGTGAGTAAAAGCAAGGGTTTTTTGTTGAATTTCATTGGTTTTTTCTAGAAATTGATAAGAAGTTTTCTCTCTATTCAGTCATAGATTGCAATAAAAAAGAGTGGCGATTGCTTCGATACAGATAACCGTGACTTCAAAAGGTTTTATGTGCGCAAGATTATCGTGCTTAACTATCTATAGGGCATATGATGTACAGAAGAGGTTACGGATCTATAGAAGAGACAAAAAAATGAAGTCGTTGTAGAATTTCATATAGTGGGTTGTTGTTTTTGTTTTAGTATAAAGTCAGGCTTGACCGTATTGATTATTGCCCTTTATATTGCAACATTGGGAAATGTTTGTTTGCAGGGTTTTGATGATTTTTATAAAGCTTGAAATAGACAGAGGAAGAGTTTTACCAGAAAGTATTGAGATTTGTTAAGAAATATCTTTTGGTATAGCTATCGTATCCTTGTTGACGCAGTAAGCCATTATTGGCGTGATAATGGGAGTGCTTTTGCAAGCCATGTCGCGCTCTCTGGGCTTTTAGCATTTTTCCCTTTTTTTATTTTTGGAACTTCTCTTGCCAGTTTTCTTGGTGCTTTTACATATACACCGCAAAAAATCAAAGCACTTGTGCAGTTATTACCAGATGTCATTGCAGAGCCTTTATCTCAGGAAATTATCAATGTTTTAACCATACAGCGGGGAGGAGTGTTGACAGTTTCTGTCATTGGAGCGGCTTATTTTGCCTCTAATGGGATAGAGGCGTTACGTACAGCTTTAAATAGAGCTTATCGTGTTGTTGATCGGCGTAGCTTGTTGTTTTGTCGTTTTCAAAGTTTGTTTTTTGTGATTCTTGGAGCTGTTGGTCTTATTGTGATCAGCGTTTTGTTGATTTTAACACCTCTGCTGATCAAGATTATGCAAAATCATTCTTTTTTCATTACAGAATATATCGGTATCATTCGTCTATGGCGTTACATAATCGCAGCGGTTGTTCTCTTTGTAAGCCTTTTGATTGTTCATAAATGGCTACCAGCAGAGCGGCGGAAGTTTATAGATATTTTACCAGGAATTGTACTGACAATGTTTGTATGGTTTATGGCTTCAATTGCTTTTGCTCAATATTTAACAATGTTTGATTATATTTCTACCTATGCAGGGTTAGCATCTATTATGGTTGCTATTATTTTTCTTTACATATTGAGTGCAATTTTTATTTTGGGAGGAGAAATAAACGCGGCGATAATGTTTTATCGCAAGCATTTGCAACATTCAGATGAATGAAAGAACCTAACTATTGCGTGAAAGCCAAGGTATGAATATCCCAATAAAACCTGCTATCACTTTGTTGATTGATGCGGATGCTTGTCCTGTAAAAGATGAAGTTTATCGTGTGATGAATCGTTATCAGCTTAAGACATTTGTTGTGGCAAATCGTTTTTTGTCCCTTCCGGATGAAGCACTCATTGAAAGAGTGGTCGTTGCTGGTGAATTCAATGGTGCTGATGATTGGATCGTAGAACATGTGCATGAGGCAAGTATTGTTATTACCAGTGATATTCCTTTAGCAGCACGGGTTGTGCAAGCTGGGGGTTTTTGTCTTTCGCCAACGGGGCGTATTTTTGATGTAAATTCAATTGGTCAGGCTTTGGCGATGCGCAATTTGATGGAAGATTTGCGGGGACAGGGCAGTATAACGGGTGGTCTCCGTCCTTTTTGTCGTAAAGACCGTTCTGCTTTTTTATCAGCACTGGATCTCGTTATACAACGTTTAAAAAGACGCGGTTATTAGGTTATAGGGCTTCTTTTATAACAGCTTTTATAAGTGCTTTGGCATCGTCATTGGCCCATGGAGCTGCACCATTGAAGGAAGCAATGAGATATCCCTCTTTATCGATGAGAAATGTAATGGGGAGTCCTAAAGCAAGCCCCTGTTTTCTAACATTGTTGAAAATATCCATTGTTTCATCGCGATAGTAAAGCAAATTATTCGCATGAATATTCTGTAAAAATTGCTGAATTTTTTCAGGAGAAGCAGTTTTATCGATATTAATAGCTATGACATCAAAGTTTTCTCCACCTAATTCGTGTTTTAATTGCGCAAGTTCGGGCATTTCTGTGCGGCAAGGTGCACACCAAATAGCCCATAGATTGATCAGCATCGGTTTTCCAATAAATTCGCTGAGTGTGTGCTCTTTTCCTTGAATATCCTTGAAAGAGAGTTTCTTCATATCTGAGGGCGTATCAGCAAATCGTATGTGGCTAAAAAAGCCTTTTGCTGCTTTTCGGATTGCCATCATTTTTTCTTCTCGTGTTTTATCAATGTTTATTTTTTGTGCTTTTGCTGCTGAAATGAAATTGAAAAGGAAAGACTCTCTTTTGTTATCGTAGTTTATGGTTGCGTATAAACTCAATGCAATGATAAAGAATGCAAGGGAGAATTGCCTTTTTTTATTGTTTTTTTCGCTGATGAAAATTTGAGAAATCATAATTTTGTCCTTTGTATGGGTGTTTTCAGAATATGACAGATGAGATGTTAAAGAACCAAATGTGGGGTGGTCGGTTTGCGGCAGGTCCTTCTGCAATTATGGAAGAAATTAATGCCTCAATTGATTTTGATCAAAAACTTTATCGACAAGATATTGAAGGTTCCCTTTCTCATGCGGCTATGTTAGCGCAAACGAAAATCATTTCACAATCAGATTATAAAAAAATTGTTCATGGTTTGAAACTTATTCGCCAAGAAATTGAAGACGGTAAATTTGTTTTTTCACGAAAGCTTGAAGATATTCATATGAATATTGAAGCGCGGCTGAGCGAATTGATTGGTCCTGTAGCAGGGCGTTTGCATACGGCGCGTTCACGCAATGATCAAGTTGCTGTTGATTTTCGCTTGTGGGTGCGTGAAGCAACGCAAAAGATAGCACAAGCTTTAAAAGGATTGATAGAGCAATTGCTTATTCGAGCAGAACAACATGTTGATACCTTTATGCCAGGCTTTACGCATTTACAATCAGCACAACCGGTAACATTTGGCCATTATATGATGGCTTATGTTGAAATGTTTGGTCGAGATTTATCGCGGATGCGTGATGCTCTTGAGCGAATGAATGAATCGCCTTTAGGGGCGGCTGCTTTAGCAGGGACAGGCTTTCCAATTGACCGTTTTATGACAGCAAAAGCGCTAGGCTTTCGAGAACCAACACGCAATTCGATTGATAGTGTTTCAGATCGTGATTTTGCATTGGAATTTTTAAGCGCTGGCGCTCTTTGTGCAACACATCTTTCACGTTTAGCAGAAGAAATAATTCTTTGGTCAAGTGAACAGTTTTATTTTATTCGTTTATCAGATGCTTTTTCAACTGGTTCGTCTATCATGCCGCAAAAGCGAAATCCTGATGCTGCCGAACTTGTGCGGGCTAAAGTAGGACGGTTGAATGGCGCATTAATGGGGCTGTTAACGGTGATGAAAGGGTTACCCCTTGCTTATTCGAAGGATATGCAAGAAGATAAGGAATATGTCTTTGATGGGGCTTTGAGTTTGGAATTATCACTAGCAGCAATGACAGGGATGATTGCTGATTTGAAAGTTAATAAAGAAGCTATGAAACAAGCCGCTGATTCTGGCTATGCAACTGCAACCGATTTTGCTGATTGGCTTGTACGCGAATCAGGGATTCCTTTTCGCGAAGCACATCATATTACAGGGCGTGCTGTGGCATTAGCAGAAAAAAAACAGTGTCGCCTTCAGGATTTATCATTGGATGAACTTCAAGCAATTTGTCCTAATATCAATGCGACACTTTTTGATGTTTTGACCGTTGAAAAATCTGTTGAAAGTCGCAAAAGCTTTGGGGGAACAGCACCTTCAGAGGTTCTTCGGCAAATTACGTATTGGAAAAAGCGTCTTGTGAGCGCTTGAGTGATTGTATTTTAAAGGTAAAAAAGAGATCGAGATGAGGAAAGAGGACAGATGAAAATTATATTAAAGGGGTTAATGATTGTCCTTTTAGGAGGCGTTTGTGTCGCTGGGTGTGGGCGTAAAGGGTCATTGGAAATGCCTCTTACAAGTGTGGAAAAGTCTGTGCAAGGAACATCTGTTACTCAAAGTGAAGGTGATAAACCTTTTATTCTTGATCGTTTGATAAAGTAGGAGGAAAGTGTGGATTTTTTCTCTTACCATCAAGGTATGCTTCATGCTGAGGGTTGTTCACTTGCTGTTCTTGCGCAGGAGGTGGGGACTCCTTTTTATTGTTATTCCGCCAATGCATTGGTTACACGTTTTAAAGACTATAAAAAGGCATTTCAAGGGATGCCTAGTCTGCTTGCTTATGCGGTTAAAGCCAATTCTAATCAAGCAGTTTTACGGCTTTTAGCGAACAATGGAGCGGGAGCTGATGTGGTTTCAGAAGGGGAATTACGGCGCGCCCTTGCTGTTGGTATTCCGGCACATCGTATTGTTTATTCTGGTGTTGGTAAAACCATGAGAGAGATAGATTTTGCTCTTGCTCAGGATATTTATTGTTTTAACGTTGAATCAGAGCCGGAACTTGAACAGTTATCTCAACGTGCTGTTGCGCTTTCAAAGATAGCACGTGTTTCATTGCGCATTAATCCAGATGTTGATGCGAAGACCCATAAGAAAATTACAACAGGAAAATCTGAAAATAAATTTGGTATTCCATTGTTGTTGGCAAGAGAGGCTTATAAAAAAGCGGACTCTTTACCTGGATTGCAGGTTTGCGGTATTGATATGCATATTGGCAGTCAGATTTGTGACTTAAAGCCATTTGAAGAGGCATTCCTTCTTATTGCAGATTGTGTGCGTCAATTGTGGAGCGATGGCTATGCAATAACGCATATAGATATCGGTGGTGGGCTTGGTATTGCCTATGGTTGTGAACAACATACTGTACCTTCTCCTTTTGATTATGCTGCGCTGGTAAAGAAATATATTGCTCCTTTAGGGATTAATATTGTTGTGGAGCCGGGGCGGAGCATTGTGGGTCAAGCTGGTGTACTGATGACATCTGTTCTCTATTTAAAAAGGGGACAAGGGCGGAATTTTGTTATTGTAGATGCGGCGATGAATGATCTGATGCGTCCAACGCTTTATGATGCTTGGCAAAATGTCGTCCTTGTGAAAAAAGCAGCAAAAGACGCTCCCCTTATTCGTGCAGATATTGTTGGTTCTGTTTGTGAGACTGGCGATTATTTAGCATTAGATCGTTACTTGCCGATTTTGGCACCCGGTGATCTTTTAGCAATTACGCAAGCTGGAGCTTATGGTGCTGTGATGGCGAGTACTTATAATAGCCGACTTTTGGTCCCAGAAGTTCTCGTTCAAGATACGTGTTATGCGGTTATTCGTCCACGTCTTGATTATGCTCAATTGATGGGATGTGATCATATTCCTGATTGGATTGAGAATTCTTAAGTGTTTTTGGTCTTATTTTTACTAAACTTTGATGAAACAATTTATTTTCTAGAAATTGTCTTGTATGGGGTTTATGATCTTAATGCACCACGATAAAAGGGGATAAATGCTTGTTTATGAAAAATAAAAACATCAAAGGCTTTGCAATGAAGCTTTTGTGTGTGCGCATTTTGATGTGGGGAATCCTTTCATTTGAACGGATGTGGGTACGGTTGTTGCCATTTTTCCTCGTTGTTAGTCTCTTTTGTTCGTTTAGCTGGTTGGGACTTTTTGGCATTTTGGGCTATTGGTCACATTTGCTCTTACTTGGGGTTATGCTTGTTTGTGCTGGAGCGAGTTTATTTTTTCTTGTTCGTTTTCGGTTTCCCACAATACGGGAAGTGAATTGCCGTCTTGAACGCGTCAATGATTTTAGACATCAGCCTTTGAATATTCAGACAGATCGTTTATGTTCTGAAAATGATGAAGATTTTAGTGCTGTTATTTGGCGTGAACATCAACGCCGAATGGCAAAACAATTATACCATTTAAAAACTGGATTTATCTCTCTTAATAGTGCGGATTATGATCCTTTGGCTTTGAGGGCTTTGTGTGTTCTTCTTTTTGTTTGCGCTTTTAGTTTTTCTTTTGGTTCACAAGGGGGGCGTTTGGCTGATGCCTTTGATTTTCGTCCTGTTGTTGATGAAAAATTCATGCGGATTGATGCTTGGGTAACACCACCTGCTTATACCGGTGTGGCACCGATTTATTTGACAAAAGATGAGAAAACACAACTAGAAATCCCTGAAGGGAGTAATGTTGTTGTGCGTGTTGTCAATGGGGCTGGCGTTACAGTAAAAGCAAAGTCTGTAGAAGATGGGAGGGAAATTTCGTTTTCAGAGAAAACGGAACAAACAGCTTTGAATGATCCAATCGCTCATTTTGAAACACATTTAAATCATTCAATGAATTTATTTGTATCATCACGTCGTAAAAAACAGCAGTGGCATTTGCAGATGATCAAGGACACGCTTCCGACAATTCATTGGCTGGAAAAACCAGGGCGGATTTTAACGGGATCGTTAGAGTTACGATATGTGGTGGATGATGATTATGGTGTGACAAAGGCTTTTGTTGAAATAGAGCCTTTTCTTCCTCAGAATAAAAGTGCTTCTTCTCTTTATAATGCTCCGGAAATAGAGCTTCTTCTTCCGCGTGGTGGAAAGGGGAAAATGCGGATGGTGCAAGATATATCAGCGCATCCATGGGCGGGTTCGCAAGTCAAAATTACTTTGGTGGCAGAAGATGGTGCGGGGCAGAAAGGGCGTAGCAAAACTTTTGTTATGACATTACCGCAACACGTTTTTTCAAATCCTGTCGCGCGTGCGGTGAGTGAAACGCGTCGTTTATTAGCGCTTGATGCTTCTGCGAGAGAGCGTGTATTGGATATGCTTTCTGCTTTGCTTGTGCGTCCAGAAAGGGGGGTGCAAAATGTAATGCATTTTCTTGTTCTACAAAGTGCGTGGACAAGACTTTCTTTAGCACAAACAGAAGAGGATTTGCGTGGTGTGGTGGATTATTTATGGCAAATTGCTTTGGGTATTGAAGACAATCAGCTTGAATCCGTGCAAAAAAATTTAAAACAAGCACAAGCTGCTTTACGTGATGCATTGCGTTACGGTGCTTCAGCGGCAGAAATTGAACGCCTTATGGCAGATTTACGTCAAGCTATGGATGAGTATATTCGTGCTTTAGCTGAAAAAGCACCAGATAGTCAAGTTTCTAAAAATTCTAAAAGCTCAAAAAGCACCAATCTTTCTGAAGCTACACTACAAGAAAAGCTAAATTTAATTGAGGAAATGGCTAAAACGGGCTCTTCTTTAGCAGCTGAACAACTCTTGGCGGAAGTTGAACAGACGCTTGATCATTTGCATGTGCAAAAAGGCAATCAAAATGAGGGAGAAAAAAGCCAATCTGCACAAATGAAAGAAAAGATGGACCAGCTTGGAGATTTAATGCGTCGTCAGCAAGAAATTCTCAATGAAACACATCAGTTAGAGATGGAACAAAAACGCGGAGAAAATGTGCCGGAAACACAGAAAAAATCTTTAAAAAAACGTCAAGCTGAATTGCAGTCTGAATTATCAACATTAGAAAAAGAATTATCAGAACAAGGATTTGAAACAGGAGGCGCATTGAAAAGGGCAGAAGAAAAAATGAATTCTGCGGAAAATGCTCTTGATAATGGAAATCATCAGGTATCTATACAAAATCAGTCTGACGCTTTGGAATCTTTGAGGCAAGGTGCACAAAATGTTTTGAAAAAAATGCGCGAGACACTCAAAGAAACGGGAAATGATCAAAATGCTGATTCTGGTCCTAAAGATCCGTTAGGACGTCCACTTTCTTCAAAAACAGATGAAGGACAAGAAGGTGAGGCACTACCACAAAAAAGTGATCAAATGCGTACGCGGCAGATTTTGGATGAAATCCGCAAACGTCTTGGTAAAGAGCATATTCCAGAAGAAGAAAAAAACTATCTTGAAAGATTGCTTCATTTTAATTAACCAGTGTTGGCTTTTTTCTTAATTGATGTCAGAAACAGTGTATGAAGAACCTCTATGGGGTTCATCTCCAAGAAAATGATTAAAGCGCTTGTAACGCAATAATCATCCTTTTGTACTGATTTTTTAATCATTTAAGTTTAAAATATGAAATATTGAAATATTCGCTATTGCGGAAAAAGAGCAGAAGTCCATATAATTTGGGTATATGAAAATCTGTAATGTTTGGAATTTGTTTCTACATGGTATGTTGAATTGGATATCGTTACGCTGAAAGATTTTTATGCTTCTGCACTTGGGCTGCGTGTGCAAAAGACGCTGTGTGACCAATTGAATTTATGGTGGCCTAATCTTACGGATAAACGGATTATGGGGTTGGGTTATGCACTTCCTTATCTTTCTACATTGCGTGAACGTGCCCAACAATGTTTTGCTTTTATGCCAGCTTCCCAGGGTGCTTCGCCTTGGCCTTGTGCTGAGCAAGTTGCTACAGCGCTTGTTTTTGAAGAAGATTTGCCGCTTCCTGATGCGTCAGTTGATTGTATTTTATTGGTACATGCATTAGAATATACAGAAAATTCATTTGAAACGTTGAATGAAATATGGCGTGTTTTAGCACCCAATGGCCACTTGATCGTTATTGTACCTAATCGCTCTGGCTTTTGGGCGCGCAGTATTACTACGCCCTTTGGTTATGGCGAGCCTTATAGTCGGCAACAAATTACACGTTTGTTCGAAAAAACAAATTTTGTTTCTGGGCCAATACAAGAAATTGTACATTATATGCCCTCTACGGGTTATGTTTCGCGGTTGTTCTCATTTTTTTATGAGCCATTTGCACGCTATCTTTTGCCTTATTTTGGTGGACTCTTAATGTGTCAGGCACAAAAACGTGTTTATCAAGGTTTGCTGGTACAGCGTCGTCAATCGCGACGTGTTTTTATTCCTGCTTTATCACCACAAGTGCGAAATATTTTAATTTATAAAGATAATTAATCATTCTGCCATTGGCATAAGAACCGCAAATATAGAAGGCTTCCCTTATTTCAATTTTTGCACATTATATGTGAATTATATGTGAAGGTTTTTTCATCTCGTTTTTGTTTTCATTTAAGATATTAAAATTGTTTTTGAAATAGTAAATCTCGAATTAAAGATTTAAACGATAACCATTTTGATCTGTCATGAGAATTTGTGCATTGGAGGGATCTTTTTCGATTTTTTGTCGCAAACGATAGATATGGGTTTCTAAAGTATGGGTAACAATATTTTCATTATAACCCCAAACTTGTTCTAACAATGTTTCACGGCTGACAATTTTATCATTAGCATAATAGAGACATTTAAGAATTGCTGCTTCTTTTTCTGTGAGACAGATTTTATTGTTGCATTGATCAAGAAGAAGTTTTTGTCTTAGTTTAAAAGTATAGGGGCCAATATGAAAGGTTGCGTCTTCATTTTGTTCATATTGGCGCAACTGTGCTCGAATTCTCGCTAATAACACCGCAAAGCGAAAGGGTTTTGTCACATAATCATTGGCGCCTGTTTCAAGATCTAAAATATTATCGCAGTCTGTATCATGATTTGTTATCATGATAATGGGGGCACGAAATCCTTGGATGCGTAATTTTTTCACGGCTTTGAAACCATCAAGATCAGGAAGTTCAAGTCCCAAAATAGCGAGATCAATATTTTCTTCTTGGATTATTTTCATTCCCTCTTCTGCTGTTTTTGCTTGGAAAATTTCAAACTCTTGATGCATTTGCAATTGTTCTACTAAAATGGGGCGTAGATTATCGTCTTCAACAATTAAAAGAGTATAGTGGTTCATGTTTTTCCTTATAGGCATGTTGAGGCACTGATTGGTAAAGAGTAGTTTCATGAAAAATGAGATTTCATGCAAGAAAAATTAAAAGAGGAAAATTAAAAAAGAGCGTTTCTAAAAAATAAACTTTTATAATTTCTATGGTTGCTTGCCGAAAAGAAGGTATTTCCGTCTGCAGAGTATTTTACGTATTGGTTGGAAGCGTTTGTTTATGCTCTAGAACGTGTTTTAGCTATTGAGTGTTATCATCTTTACGCTTATGGAGATAAAGCCGGCACTATCATACACTTTGCCAGCTCGTGGGTGTTGCGGATAGTCCTTGGCACTTGAGACTCTTCATAAGAGGAATTTTTAGTCCTTTCTTTCACGTTTTTTATCCATACGGGACTTTTCCTGCTTGTAATGTGCAAGAAAATAGCTTTTGATTGATTTAATATAAACAGGTTGGGAATGAGAGAATCCTGCGGTATGAGGGGCTCTCATCCAACATGTAAAACAATGAACACTCAATATGATGCGTTTTTTAAGCGTTTTTTAAGCGTGAAGATAACTGTGCAACACCTTACACATATGCACTGTTTAGGAGAATTTCACGGTTATTTTTATTGTTTTTTATCCACGTTCAGTTTTGTTTTTTCGTTGCATTTGTGTGCGAAGGGGTCTGTGTGTGATGTTTGTGGTGTTGCTTATTATAATCGTTGAGTAAGCTTTGCCTTTAGCAATGCCGAAAAGATGCATCATAAAGAGGTTTTTTATGCAATGCTATGAAGCATCTTTTTATATGAGCTAATGAATAAAAATTATTGTTTTAAGATAAAAGCATTTCCATCTTAAGGTTGCCCATCAAACAAACTTCTTTCCATTCATCTTCTGTCACGGGTTGCACTGATAAGCGGCTGGCATTAACCAGTACCATATTTGCTAGCTTGGGATTGGCTTTAATTTGTTTTAATGAAACAGGTGTTGGCATGTCACAAAGTGCACGGATATCCACACATTCCCAGCGTGGATCAGAGCTTGTAGAATCAGGGTGTGCTTCAGCACATATTTCTACAATGCCTACAATTTCTAAACCTTTATTTGAGTGATAAAAAAAACCTTTATCGCCATATTTCATGGCGCGCATATTATTACGGGCTTGATAATTGCGTACACCATCCCATTGTTCGCCATCAGCTCCTTTTTTCTTTTGCATCTCCCATGACCATTTATGGGGTTCAGATTTAAAAAGCCAATAAGCCATGAGTTCTCCTTTTTCATAGACTGTTATGCATTCATCATGTGCATTTTTATAAGCATCTTTGTAACACCATCAACGATGATTTTTAAAATGGGGTAAAGAACGGGCATTATTTGTTTTTTCTTGTTTCAAAATAACGTGTAGCAGAGAAACGCGATTCATTGATATTTCATGTTGTATAAGGGTATTTTGCTCTTTGCTTATCTTTTCAGCTATGGTTTGAAATGCGGTCACTATAAGAGTTTTTTGGAGAAAATTAAGAAAATTGATTCTAAAAAGCTTCAAGATTACAACGGCAATGAAACGAATAGATGATCAAAGATGATGAGGTCAAAGAATGGTTTTCATATCTATACTTCGTGGGAGAGAATAGATCTTATTATGCCGTAAAATACCGTCATTTGAAGTGTAATGATATAAGGCAGTTTTTTGAAACATGAAATTTTTTAGAATGTGTGGTGCATATTTAGGTTTGCGTGTCGAGCTTTGGATTAAGTGAATTGTGTGAGTGGGAAGCAGGTGGAAGCCGCTCGATAGGGAATTCGGACTATCTACAGACCGGATTGAGTAGAAATCTTCGTTCTTTAAGATGTGTGTGGGGCGTCAGTGTTATTATGCTTTTGTTCCACGGCGCCCCATCCCGATCAAGGGCGTGGCTTTTTCATCTAATGGCCAGCGTGAACGGGGTGCAATGTCAAGAGAGCTTGTTTCTCCTCGTGCGAGTTTTTGTGCACCGGCAAAAGCAATCATTGCAGCATTATCGGTACACAAGGAAAGAGGAGGAGCTATAAATTCAAAACCATGTTGATAGGCAAGTTCTTGCAACGTAGAACGAATGGCTTGGTTTGCAGCAACACCGCCTGCGACAACCAAAGCAGGAGAACGCTTTCCTTGATCATGAGAGAGAGGATATTGGTGGGTAAAGTGTTGTAGGGCTAGGTGAATACGATCATGTACTGTATCGGTCACGGCGGCTTGAAAACTTGCGGCAATGTCAGCAATATCATTTTCTGTAAGAGGAGCTATGGCTGTTGCGGCTTGTCGAACAGCAGTTTTGAGTCCTGAAAAAGAAAAATCTAACCGTTTTTCACCTTTTAAAGGGCGTGGAAGGGGGATGCGATTTTTATCACCAAATAAAGCTGCTTTTTCAAGTGCTGGTCCACCAGGATAAGGAAGACCTAAAAGTTTTGCAGTTTTATCAAAGGCTTCTCCTAATGCATCATCAATGGTGGTTCCTAAACGTTGGTAGTTACCTACTCCATGAACAATGATTGTTTGTGTATGACCCCCTGAAACTAAAAGTAATAAATAAGGAAAGCTAACGTTGTGCGTTAACACAGCTGTTAAAGCATGTCCCTCTAAGTGATTTACCGCAATAAATGGTTTGCCAGTGGCAAGAGAGAGAGCTTTTGCGCTCATAACGCCTACCAACAATCCTCCTATCAAACCTGGTCCACTGGTGGCTGCAATGCCATCAATATCTTTTAATTTTGTGTTTGCTTCTGTTAGTGCTTGCAGAATTAAATGATCAAGAACTTCAACATGGGCACGAGCAGCAATTTCAGGAACAACACCGCCGTAAGGTGCATGGTGATCAATTTGGCTCCAAACAACATTGGAAAGAATTCGGCTGTTTGATTCATTGTTATATTCAATGACAGCCGCTGCCGTTTCATCACAACTTGTTTCTATTCCCAGCAGACGCATTTTAAACAAAACCTTATATTGAAGCTTCTTTCCTGCGTGCGTACCATGAACAGAAAAAGATGCAAAGTATTTCTCTCAGAATTGATTTTTCTATGAAAAAATATGTGTTTTGGCATTTTCTTTGAATTTCATGATATTGTTGATTAAAAAATAAAGCTGTATTTTTGAGTATAAAATGCAAATGTGTTTTTTAAAACTTGTCTATTAAAGTCTATAATTGTAAATATTATTGAAAAAAATGAGATTTGGAAAATCTCTATAAAGTTATACTCTTTATAAAAAGAATGTAAAACAAACGAAGATATTTGAGAAAAGCTTCATTTTTAAAACTTTTTTCATTTTATTATTTTATCATTAAAAAAAGTGTGCACAAAAAGTGACAGAGATGGTCGATTCTTCAAAACCAAAAGTTAAACCACATTATGCTGGTACGCGCCGTAAGAAACCAGTTATTGAACATGAAGCTGTTCCCCATGATTCAGAGGAAAAAATCCACGATTCTGTAGAGTCTCATGCGCGAGAAAAACAGAATATGCAAGGTCAGGATAAAAGTAGCTCTCGTACAACTTGGTTTTTCTTGTCCTTTTCTGGGATTTTGGGGGGATTCATTGCTTTGGGAATTTTTATGGGGCTTCAATGGGCTGGTTTTTTTCCTTCTTCTTTTGTGGAAAATTCTGCTGGAGGGGAAAAAGCTTTGCAGATTGCTGAAGCCGCAAAAAGTCAAGGTGAAGACACAAAGGAACAATTGAGACGGGTGTTTCAAGAAATCGATGCGTTAAAAACAGAGTTTTCTTCTTTTTCATCACAACAGTTTAAAACAACGAAAAACGATGAACTATCGAAAGAAGAAATCAAAAAAGCTTTTGCGATTTTAGAGGAAAAAGTAAAAGCTCTTGAAGAAACTATACAAACTTTTGTTAGAGAGTCGAAAGAGATAGAGACGGCTTTGTCTGTTGGGCAGAGCAATGCAAATGATCTTGCTGCGTTAAAACAACAGTTAGAAGCTATACAGGAAGAAACTGCTGTTAAAAATAGTGAGAAAAAAGAAATAGATACCGCGCTCTTTACTGCAATTAGTTCATTAAAAAATGCTATAGAGCGTGGTGGATCTTATAATAATGAATTAAAGCTGTTACAGCAATTATCGCCTTCGATTGATAGACTTGATGTGTTGCAAAAAACAGCTACTGTGGGTCTTCCAAGTTCAGCACAACTTTCTGTTGATTTTTCTCATGTTGCCGATGCAATTGTTGGTACGCAAAATATTGTTGCGTCAGATGCTGGTTTTTTTGACCGAATTTTAGCGTGGATAAAAGGGCTCATTGTTTCGCGACCGATTGGCAATGTTGAAGGGACGACGCTGGGGGCTATTGCGGCACGCATGGAAGTTGCCATTCAAGCTGGTGATTACGAAAAGGCTTTGAGCGAATGGCAATCATTGCCTCAAAGTGCAAAAGATGTTTCAATGGATTTTGTTAAGCAGCTTGAAAGACATATTGCTATTCAACAGTTGTTGCAGCAATTGTTATTGTCTGTGCAACAAGGATCTTTTAAGGCAACAAAGATGTAAATAGGCCCAAGATGATACGTGTTTTTATTTATATTTTTGTTGTTTGTATCCTCGGTTTAGCTTTCGCGTGGGTTGCTAATCACAATGGTATTTTTGTTCTTACATTTTTGCATTTCAGATTTTCTGCTTCATTGCTTACAGTGTTAAGTGTGCTTATTTTGCTTTTTGTAACGCTGGTGCTTTTATGGTGGTTATTGTCTTTCTTTTTTTCCTTACCGCGTGCTCTTTCCAATTATTTGTATAAACGCAATCAAAAGCGCGGTTATGAAGCTCTTTCAAAGGGGATTCTTGCAACTTTTGCTGGTGATAGTATGGTTGCGCAAAAAATGGAAGCACAGGTTGCTAAATATCTTGCAGGAAAACAAGAGCCATTGGTAAAACTCTTACAAGCGCAAACCTTGTCTTTACAAAATAACTCTGTTCGCGCCATCGGTCTTTATGAGGGGATGAGAAAGGAAGATTCGACAAAATTGGTTGGACTTTATGGTTTGTTTCGTGAAGCGATGAAGAGTAAAGCTTATGAGGCAGCGCAACAATATGCCGAAGAGGCGCTGACTTTATCGCCAGCACTTTTATGGGCGCATCAGGCGGTGCTTGATCGGTTAAGTACTGAGGGTAAATGGGATAAGGCACTTACTATTTTTGAAAGAGCGCAAAAAGCTCTTCCGCGTTCTGTTCGCGCGACTCCAGAGCGGCAGCATATACAGGTTTTACTATTAAGTGGGCAGGCACTTTCTTTGTTTGATACACATCCTGTACACGCACGTGAAGCCATTTTGAAAGCCCATAAATTGGCACCTGATTTTGTTCCAATAATAGTTATTGCTGCTGATATTCTTTATAAGTTAAATGAAACGCGTAAAGCGGATAAAATGATTATAGCGGCTTGGCAAAAGGATCCTCATCCTGATTTGGCGGCGCTTTATCTCGAAAGAGAAGAAGGAGCTATTGGGCGATTGAAAAGGGCTAGGACACTTGCTTCTTATAATAAAGATGCATTTGAATCGGCTTTCCTTATTGCTAAAGCAGCTTTAGATGCTGGTGAAACAGCATTAGCGAGAGAGCAGGCAAAAAAAGCATTACAATGTCATCCACGGGAAAGTGTTTATTTATTGTTGGCAGATATTGAAGAGGCACAGGGAAACAATCAAGGTGCTGTGCGTCAATGGCTTTCTTTAGCACTTCGTGCTGAACGTGATCCAGTATGGATGTGTGATGGGTCCATTTTTTCTTCTTGGTCAGCGGTTTCTCCAATCAGTGGACGTTTGGGCGGTTTTGAATGGAAGGCGCCTCCCTGTATGCCTTCTCTCACATTAGAGGCGGACAATATTGTGCCGAAAAAGCAAGGCAAAGAGTATGTTATGGGAAAAAGTGATGGTGTTGAAGATAAGAAGCTTGAAAAATTAACACCCATAGACGATTCTCTTTTGCATAATGTGCAGGTGGAGAAACAAGATATAAAAGAACAAGATGTAAAAATGTTCAGTCAAACTCACTTAAATGTTGATGATCCAGGGGTGAAAACAGAAGAAGAAACATCTTTATCGAGGAAAAAATTTCGTTTATTTTAAATTGCGCCAATGTGATATATGAGTGTTTTCTAAGAAGAAATAATTAACCTAGAAGAAAAAACATCATTAGTCTTGTCCAATAAAATTATTCTCTTATGCTTTAAAAATGAAGTTTTGCTTAGTTGCAGAGGTGATTGGTTAAAAAATGTTTTTAAATCAGAGATGTCTTGATAAAAAACAAAAAAATAACAAACCAAGGATTGCTGTTGTTATTCATCGGCGGTCTACCTATACTGGTCGTTTAGGAAAATTTTTACAACAAAATGGTTTTGTTCTTGATATTTATCGTCCTATTTTTGGACAAAAACTCCCTGATACATTAGAGCATTATGCCGGTGTTGTTATTTTAGGGGGACCGATGAGTGTGAATGACAGCGAAGCCTATATTGGTGAGGAAATTGATTGGATTTCGTTATCACTAAAGGAAAATAAGCCTTTTTTGGGTATTTGTCTTGGAGCACAAATGTTAGCGCGAAATCTAGGGGGGCGCGTTGGTACAAGAAGTGATGGGACTGTTGAAGTCGGCTGGTATCCACTAGAAGCAACCCCTCAAGGGAAGGAATTGATGAATTGGCCAGAAATGGTCTACCATTTCCATGAGGAAGGTATTTATGATTTACCGAAAGAGGCAATGCTTTTGGCAACAGGGCATACATATCCTACACAAGCTTTTCGTTATGGAAACAATGCATGGGGTTTGCAATTTCATGCTGAGTTTACACGTGCTATGATGCGGCGTTTGGTCGTGCGTTCGGCACATAAATTGACTGAAAAAGGTGCTCAACCTGCTTGTGCACATTTGAAAGGTCGTTTAATTTATGATCAAGCTTTAAGCCAATGGTTTGAAGGTGCATTACGACAGATTTTTTGTGTACCGCCCGCATTTGTGTGAGTGTTAGAAACACTATTCATTATCGTTCTTGTTGTGCTGTAAAACAGTATCGTTTAAGGTAGAGATAGAAAACTCATGTAAAACTTTACACATGAGGTATTTTTTGTTAGAAAGTGTAACGGATTTTCTTAAAAAGATCTTGGTGGGTGGACTTATGAGATACTGTACTTTAGAACGATGTATAGGAACTCCTTGAAGTGATCAGTAGATAAAATCCGGTCGATTAAGAAGTTGGATTGTTTATAAACTGACTGTGGTTAAGAATCTTTGTCCTTTTTAGGGTGGGGAGGAAGTTAAGAGATAAAGAAAGTTTTAATGTTGTCTAAATCCTTTCAAATACCGTCATCACAAAAGAGATTTTCTTTGAGCTATTTAATTTGTGGGCTCGTTTGTCTTGCTCTGATATTTATTTATAGCGCACTCTGGTTTTTTTTTCACGTAAAATAGAAGAGCAAGTTTCTGATATATTTGCAAAAGCGTCTTCCTATAATATGGTGGCGGTATGTGAGAATGTGCGCAAGGATGGTTATCCTTTACGTATCGGTGTTGTTTGCGACAATTTTCAATTTTCTTGGCCTTTACATGGGGTTTCTTTATCGACGGGGCGTTTGACGGCTGGTGCACCAATTTATGCACCTCATTTGGTCGAGTTTAATGTTCATTCTCCTGCATCCATTGTTTTTTCCGGACAAACTTCTATAGTATCGCGTTGGCGCAATTTGGTTATTGAAACAGAACCTTATTGGAAAACAGGTAAAACATTGAAGTTTATAGCTGAAGGGCTTGAAATTTCACCACTTTCCTCTTCCCTTGAAGATAAAAAACCTCAAGAAGCATTAGGAGCACAAACAACAGATAAAAAAACGACACAGGAAAATGTAGAAGATCAGGCATCTTTGCAAAATACGCATGACATGATTACTCAGCCGTTAGAGACAAAAGATACGCCTCAAAAAATAACGGCAGAATTTTTGCGCTTTGATCTGAAACATGAAAATAATGATTTATTGGGAAATATAACTTTTGACGGTTTTGATGTTTCTCTGGTTTTTACATCTTCTTTTGTTGATGTCCCAAAAATTGATGGTAACTTGAAAGTGATTTTAAATGACATCTCTTTTTTGTCTGAAGATGAAGGAAAAAATTGGCAACAGCGACTGTATGGAAAAAGTGGGCTTTTAAAGCAAGGTGAATTGACTTTTCATACAGGCGGTGGGTTACGTATTAGTGGACCTTTTTCTTTTGATGAAGAAGGATATTTGACAGCAGAATTCGAACTTGTCCATATTCAGCCCATGAAGCTTCTTAACACTTTGCAGCGCTTATTTCCCGCGCAGGACAATAATCTTCAAGCGTTATTTTTTATTTTGGGTGCACTGCCTAAAAATGCCGATGGCGCTCCCGTTCTCCCCTTGCTCATTAACAATGGGTGGGTAAAATTAGGTTTTTTAAAACTTGGTCGTCTCGCTCCACTTTAGGTTTTATATCCAAGCCTTTTTTTATTTTTACCACCAAATTTCGATTTTTTCTGATTTTCACACTTTTTTGCAATTTTAGAGTGTCAAAATCTATTTTAACAAAATGCGTATTTAATGGTAAAAAATAGCTGTAAAAATAAAAAATTACCACTTACTCCTAACTAATCCCACCTCTTTTCACTTAGTACAAAATCTTATGTCAAACTACATATAGCAACAGTGTTTGTGTGGAAAAAGTGGCATTTTAAAGTATGCTGAATTGCCTTTTTATACAGGTAGTGTGGTGCCGTGTTAGGAACCTTTTTTCTTTATGTATGGAATTTGAGTATATTGCATATGTCTGTTTAGGGTGACCTTTGAAATAGGTAAAACAGCCTAGTTGGATGAGAATATGAAGTTGTAAAGGGGAAAATGGACGTCCATCTTTTCATTTATGGAGTAAGAAGCTAAGGGGGGCACCATCATATTTATATTTTCCCACTCCTAATGTTTATACAGCTTTTGGCATTTGAGGTGGTTTATGAGGGGCATTTAGTTCTTTCTTTAATATTTTTTATCTATACGGTTTTCCCATTTGCAATATGCAAGGGGAAATGCGTTTAGTTGATTGAATATAAACAGATTTGAAATGAGACAAACTTAGAATATCAGCTTTTCCTTCAACATAAAAATAATAAAATTATGATTGTAAATCAATATATTATATTTTTATGTTGAAGGATGTTTGACAGTAAAATTTGAATTTATTTTTTATTTTAAGTGCTTTGTCTAAAAATGCGGGATAGCGCTTCCGTTCTTTCCTTACTGATTAGTCATGGATGGATAGAACGGGAGATTGAATGGGTCGTTTTGTATTTGCTTTAGGTTTGAAAGCCGGTATTTTGTAGTTGAGAAATCAATCCTGCTGCAAAAGTAAAACGAGAAATATTGAGATCATTTTCAATAAGGGCACTAATGTGGTTTGTAATTTTGTGAATATGATCTTCTTCTGTTTTTTTCCAAGTGTCAAAAGGATCTTTTTTCTTTCCATAATTTTTGAGGATTTTCATAACGATTTGCCGTAAGCTTTCAGAAACATTTTCTTTTGCTTGGCTTAAAGCCATACTATCATAATAATCTACTACAGGAATTATACGACTTGCTTCGTTAATGCGGTTTATACGAATGATTTGCGCAAGTGAAAAATAGATCTCTGCGGTTTTAATAAGATCACTGTTGCTTTTTTTTGCAATTAAAGAAATATCACAGATTGTTGAAGCAGCTTCTAAGAGAGCTAATTGTTTCGCTAATGCTTTTGGTGCTCCCTCTTCGCTGTAGTGTAATGCTTTTTCTTCAATTTTTTGCTTAATATCGTTGTCGTGAGAATGCATAAGCTCTTGTTCAATAACGCTACGGGCTTGCTTTATTGTTTTTACAATTTCTTCTAATGGACGTGAGAGATCTATGTTGTGTAAACCCCAATTGGTTGTTTCAAAGAGCATTGGGGTCATTGCTGCGTAGAATTTGTTTTGGACAAGACCGGGTATTTTATTATCAAGCTTATCAATTTGCTCAGACAATTGAGGAATTTCAAAACCATCGCGAATGGCAATGAAAACGCGAATAATATTTTCAGCTTTTTGTTCTGTTGCATCGTGTAGTCTATTAACAAAAGTGGGGCCTCCACGATTTACAATATCGTTGGCAATCAGCGTTGCTATAATATTACGACGCAATTGATGGTTAATGACTTCCTTCTTAAAATTTTCTTGAATTTGTGTTGGAAAATAGTTCAGCAAGGTTGTATTGAAATAGTGATCATCAACAATGGGGCTATTAGCAATTTCTTCTTTTAAGGTTAATTTAGCATACGCAAAAATAACAGCGAGTTCTGGACGGAGAAGACCTTTGCCTTGGGTTGTTCTTTGTCGTAAAATTTGCTCATCAGGGAGTATTTCAACTCTACGATCTAGAAGCTTTTTTTGTTCTAAATCGTGCATAAAGCGTATTTGATAGGGCAAATCAGTAGTGCTTTGATTTTCCGCCAAAGAAAGAGCAAGGGGTTGTAGATAATTGTTGCGCAAGACGAGTTGCTCGACTTGAGGTGTCATTTTTTTCAAGAGCTTATTGCGTTCTTCGCGGGTTAATGTTTTGGCGCGTAGTGCTGATGCAAGAACAATTTTGAGATTGACCTCAATATCAGAACAATTCACACCAGCAGAATTATCAATGGCATCCGTATTGCATCGACCACCATTTAAGACATATTCAATCCGTCCACGTTGTGTAACACCCAGATTAGCCCCTTCGCCAATAATTTTTGCACGCACTTGCTCTCCGGTAATGCGTATCGCATCATTTGCACGATCACCTACTTGGGCATCATTTTCTGTTGCTGCGCGGATATAAGTACCAATGCCGCCGAACCATAAAAGATCAACAGGGGCTTTGAGAAGAGCAGAAATAATTTCAAAGGGTGTTCCTGTTTGTTTTTCAAAACCAATGGCTTGTGCTGCTTCAGGTGAGAGAGTAATGGTTTTTTCTTTTCGTGAGAAGATGCCACCGCCCTTTGATAATTTGCTTTGATCGTAATCTTGCCAGCTGGAGCGAGGAAGTTTAAAAAGGCGCATACGCTCTGCATAGCTTTCGTCTATGCTTGGAACTGGATCAATAAAGATATCGCGGTGATCAAAAGCGGCAATCAATTTTGTTTGTTTGGAAAGCAGCATCCCATTACCAAAGACATCGCCAGACATGTCTCCAACACCGACACAGGTGAAGGACGTTGTTTGAATATCCTGATCAAATGTTTCTCTAAAATGTCTTTTGACAGCTTCCCATGCACCTTTGGCTGTAATACCAATGGCTTTGTGGTCGTAACCTGCTGAGCCTCCAGAGGCAAAAGCATCATCGAGCCAAAAGTGATTTGCTTGGCTGATGGCGTTGGCGGTATCAGAAAAAGTTGCTGTTCCTTTGTCTGCTGCGACAACAAAATAGGGGTCAGGGTCATCATGACAGATGACATTGGGGGGAGAACTTATTTTGCCGTTAATCAGATTGTCTGTAATGGAGAGCAAAGCTGTGATAAAGTCTGTATAAGCTTGTCGTGCTGCTTCTACGATGAGAGCACGGTCATTTGTTTGGGGAAGCCGATGGGGATAGAAACCACCTTTTGCACCTGCAGGAACGATAACCGCATTTTTAACTTGTTGGGCTTTGACTAAGCTGAGGACTTCGGTGCGATAATCTAATGCACGGTCAGACCAACGGATTCCGCCACGAGCGATAGGTCCAAAACGCAAATGCACCCCTTCAACTTCCGGTCCATAAACAAAAATTTCTCGGTAAGGGCGTGGTTCAGGCAAACCCTCAATTTGGCGCGGATTTAATTTGGTGGCTAAAATACGCCGTGGACTTCCATCGTCAAGAGGCGTAAAGGCATTTGTTCGTAAACTCGCATCGATAAGGTTGCAATAACGGCGTAAGATGAGATCATCATCTAAACCAGATACTTTCCGTAATTTTTCTCCAATACGCTTTTGAATAACCTGTTGGCTTTTTTCCCGTTCTTTTTCTGTATGGCTTTGGTGAAATTTTAAATGAAATAAAGTATAAAGATCTTGGGTAATGTCAGGATAAGCATTTAAAGTTTGGGCAACGCGATCTTGCGAATAAGGAATACCAGCTTGCTGGAGATAGCGCCCATAATGGCGCAAAATAACAATTTCATACCAATCAAGTTCAGCTGTTTGGGTGAGCGCGTTAAAAGCGTCATTATCAGCATTTTGTGCCCAAATGGCCTCAAAGGTTTCGGCGTGTTTTTGACCGTTTTTTTCAAAATCGATACAGAGTTGGAAAGTGCTTTCTAGCTGCATATCATGAAGATACACAGAGTGCCCATAGCCATCTGGTAATTCAAGGGTTTGTTCAGCAATAACGCGAAATCCCATATTTTCAAGGAGTGGTACACGTTTGGAAAGGGCAAGAGCTTCATGGCGGTGAAAAAGCCGAAGAGAAATGGTACGTTTTTCTTTGTTTTGTGCGTGATAAAAGTTCACGAAAAGGGGCTTCTCATCATGAAGATTTAAAATATGTCCGGCATCGTTAATAGCGTCTTCAGCTGAAAATAAATCACGATAGCTGTTGGGGAATTCGCTGGCTAGACGTGTTTGTTGCTCTGTTGTTTTCTGAGCAAGAGCGATGGCTTGAACGCTGTCTTCCCAACTTCGTGCAATCGAACGTACATGTTGTTCAAGTGTGGAGCGCTCGTGAAGGGGAACAGTTTCGTTTCCTTTGCGATGGATGATATAATAGACACGTATAAGGGTGCTTTCCAAAAATAGCGGATAAGATTCAAAAAAGTCGCCTTTATAGAGCTCAACAAAATGTTCGCCAACTTTTTCACGCAGGCTGCTGCTATATTGGTCACGCGGTACGTAGACAAGGATAGAAACAAAGCGTCCAAAAGAATCAGTGTGGGCAAGAACCCGTAAACGTGGGCGCTCATCTAATTGTAGAATAAGTTTGGTGTTTTCTGTCAATGTATCAACATCAGAGCGAAACATTTCATCTCTTGGATAGGTTTCTAAAGCACTGATAAGTGCTTTTCCTGAATAATCGGCGTGATTGTGTCCAAGACGTTGAATAATAGTTTGGGCTTTTTCTTTTAAGAAAGGAATTTGCAAAATAGAACGTGTATAAGCTGAGGAGGTAAAAAGCCCTACAATGCGTAATTCTCCACAGAGTTGGTTTTTTTTATCAAAGATTTTAAGACCAATATAGTCGAGCCAAACAGAACGGTGAATTTTGGAGCGGCTGTTAGCTTTTGTCACGATAAACAGATTATCGCTTTCCATGAAGGATAAAACTTCTTGAGGAGGTTCTTTCATACTTTCATCGTCAACAATATGAATAGAAGCATCCGTGAGTATACCAAGTTCAATATTACTCGCTGTAAAGGATTTTAGGGGTTTTTGGTCTTTGATGAAGTTGTAGGTGCGCATACCAAGGAAAATGAAATTATCGTCCATTAGCCAGTGAAGAAATTCAATAGCTTTTTCGCCTTCTTGTTTGTAGTGCGGGGGAAGACTTATTTGGTAGGCATGAATATGCTTTTTAACTTCTTCAAGCATAGGCTTCCAGTCTTGTACAGCAGCATTCACCTGTTCAAGAACTAAGGTGAGTTCATTTTCAAGTTTTTGTATTTGCTGTTTGTTTAATGACTCGATGTGAATTTGCATCAGACTGATGCGTTTTCCAGAAGCACAATCAAGAATAGGATGCGCAATCAAATAGATATGGTTTTTGTGTTGATTGAAAACATTTAAAATAGAATCGAGAAGGAAGGGTTTGTTATCATTGACAAGCGTGATAGCGGTTATAGGCTTGTTATTACGGGTCAAATTTTGTTCAAAGTAGATAGTATTTTTTCCCGTCTGATGGAGATTAAAAGCTTTTACTGCGACGGCTGCGGCTTTTTGAAGTTCTTTATTTTCGTAATAAACAATATCTTCTTCATCGGTTTGAGCAAAAAGGATTTGTTCTATTTTATCTTGGGTGTTTTTTGTTTTTGTTTTTTTTGGTTGCAACACATCCACTCTCCCTTTTTGCTCTTAGGGGTCTTCTCTTCTCTTTATTGAAAGCTGACCATCATATTTTCGTATACTGTAACACCTTCTTCCTGAAGAAAACAGCTCTTTATTTGGAAAGAATGAGTTTGTTTTTGCTATTTTTTAGTAATAGTTTGTACTTTAAAGAAATATTTTGCGTCAGAGAAAGGGCATTTTTAGTATTTTTGTATGTTAATAGTTTGTTTTTTTAAATATACAAAATGTAAAGTAAAAAAAGAAGCAGAAGTAAAGAGAGAATGGCGCGTTTACCAGCAAGACTTTTAAGTGGTTACCAAAATTTTATAAACAATCATTTTTTATATAAAATAGCACATTATCAGCAATTGGCGATTGAAGGGCAGAAACCTGAAGTTTTGGTCATTGCTTGTTGTGATTCGCGTGCAGTGCCAGAAATGATTTTTGATGCTAAGCCAGGGGAAATCTTCACTTTGCGCAACGTGGCAAATGTGGTTCCTCCTTTTTCTCCTGATGACCAATATCACGCAACATCAGCAGCTCTTGAATATGCTGTGCAATTGCTCGAGGTGAAACATATTGTCGTTTTTGGTCATGCCCATTGTGGAGGCATTCGTACTGCTCTTAAGGAGACATGTAAATCTTTATCATCAAATGATTTTATTGGTCAATGGATAAGTCTCTTAGCACCAGCAGCAGAAATCGTTTTGAATAATAAGTCGCTGTCTTGGCCAGAAAAACAGACGGCATTAGAGCAGCTTTCTATTCGCCATTCGTTGAGAAATTTAGAGACGTTTCCGTGGATAAAGCTTCGAAAAGATCAAGGTTTTTTGACATTGCACGGGGTTTGGTTTGATATCTCTAGCGGGAAATTATGGAGTATGGAACAGGAAACAGGTTGTTTTATGCGTGTTGAAGTTGAAAGTTTTGAAGTATAGTATTTGCTGTTTTTATTTCTTCGTATAAAAAGACATTTTATGATAAAACTTGACAAAGCTGGGGTTTTATTGTTTGAAGGAGCAAGCTTTCAGTGACAAAATTAACTTGGAGCCACCGACTGAGACCCCAGTTTAAGGGTATAAAGAGATCTCAGAGGTCAACATCCGACGGCGCGATGCGTTCTCGGATGCTATTTTGGTTTGTTTGTTATGCAACAATGAGGTAAATGATGTTTGAATCCTTGCAAGAGCGACTTGGTTCTATCCTGTCTCATTTGACGGGACGTGGCGCTTTATCGGATCAGGATGTTGTAGAGGCGCTGCGTGAAATTCGTCGCGCTTTATTGGAAGCTGATGTTGCTCTTGATGTTGTACGCTCTTTTACCGATAGGGTTCGGGAAAAAGCCGTTGGGGCCGAAATCGTTAAATCAATTAAACCAGGCCAGATGGTGGTTAAAATTGTTCATGATGAATTGGTTCATATTCTTGGAAATGAAAGCGTTCTGAGTGATTTAAATGCACCAGCTCCAGTTGTTATCATGATGATTGGTTTGCAAGGTTCCGGAAAAACAACTACAACAGCAAAGCTTGCGAAACGGTTCACTGATAAGCACAATAAAAAAGTTCTTATGGCGTCATTAGATACACGTCGTCCCGCTGCACAGGAGCAGTTGCGCCAATTGGGAGAACAGGCGAAACTTGCAAGCTTGCCTATTATTGCGGGACAGCTGCCCGTTGATATTGCATCACGTGCCGTGCAGGCTGCTAAATTGGGTGGTTATGACGTGCTTCTTCTTGACACAGCAGGACGTAATCATATTGATGAAGCTTTGATGCTCGAATTGGCTGAAATTAAAGCATGTTCCCTTCCTCATGAAATTATGTTGGTGGCTGATAGTTTGACAGGGCAAGATGCCGTTCATCTTGCTCGTTCTTTTGATGAGCGTGTAGGGATTACAGGGATTATTTTAACACGTATGGATAGTGATGGGCGTGGTGGTGCTGCTCTTTCTATGCGTGCGGTTACAGGTAAACCAATTAAAGCAATTGGAACTGGTGAAAAAATAGATGCTTTAGAAGAGTTTCATCCCAGCCGTATTGCTGATCGTATTCTCGGAATGGGGGATATTGTTTCTTTGGTTGAAAAAGCTGCTGAAACAATGGATCATGAGAAAGCTGCTGCTTTTGCAAAAAAAATGCAAGCCGGAAAATTTGATCTGAATGATCTTGCAGAACAGTTGCAGAAAATGAAAAAACTGGGTGGAATGGGCGGTATTATGGGCATGTTGCCAGGAATGGGGAAGGTCAAAGAGCAGATTGCGGCCGCGGGGCTTGATGATCGTTTGTTTGATCGTCAATTGGCCATTATTTCATCTATGACACCGCAAGAGCGGGCGAATCCAGAGCTTTTAAAACATAGCCGCAAACAACGAATTGCTAAGGGATCTGGTACAACGGCAGCTGATATTAATAAACTTTTGAAAATGTATCGCCAAATGGCTGATATGATGAAAGCTATGGGTGGTAAAGGAAAAAGTGGTTTTATGGGAAAAATGTTGGGAGGACTTGGTTCCAAAATGGGTTTTGGTGGTATGGGAAATTTGGGGGGGGATTCTCCAGCTATGCCTGATTTGTCGGGATTGGATCTAAAGCAATTCTCAACACTTCAAAAGCAAATTGAAAATGGTAATGGAGGGAAGCTCTTGCCCGGACTTCCCAAGCGTGGACCTACATTTCCTGGTCTTTCCAATGACATTGCTGATAGGGGAAAATTTCCTCAGTATCCTAAGAAAAAATAAGATGTAAAGAGGGAAAGGAATATGATGCAGGAAACAGTATTAAACGAATTGGCACATTTACGAGCATCTATTGATAATTTTGATGCAACTTTGATTCATATCTTAGCAGAGCGTTTTCGTTGTACGAAAGCTGTTGGGCGCTTAAAAGCGCGTTATGATTTGCCTAAAGTAGATCCTCTGCGTGAGCAATATCAGGTAGAGCGTTTGCGGCAATTGGCTATAGATAGTCATCTTGATCCTGATTTTGCTGAAAGATTTTTAAAATTTATTATTAAAGAAGTTGTGCGTCATCATGAAGTTATTGCTGAAGAGCAAAAAACAAAAAAAGTTAATTTAAACGAAAGCCAGAGCTGACAATAGGAGATAAAATATGGCATTGAAAATTCGTTTGTCCCGTGGAGGTTCAAAAAAACGTCCTTACTATCATATCGTCGTTGCAGATGTTCGTAGTCCGCGCGATGGGCGGTTTCTTGAACGTGTTGGTGCATGGGATCCAATGTTGCCTAAAGATGGACCGAGGGTAAAACTTAATGAAGAACGTATCCAATATTGGCTTGGACAAGGGGCTCAACCAACAGATCGCGTTTTACGGTTTTTAGATGCAGCTGGCTTGAAAAAGCGTCCAACCCGTAATAATCCACATAAAGGTGAACCGGGTAAAAAAGCACAAGAACGTATAGCAGCAGCAAAGCAAGCGGCAGAAGAAGCAGCGGCAGCGGCTGAAGCAGAATCTGCTTCAGCATGAGAAGCATGATTGTTTAATCAACGTGTCTTTAAAAGCTTTAGAAAAATAAATATTATCCGTTTTTGTCTATCAAAAACGGATTTTCTTTAAAAAGCTGCTTGTTTAAACAGCGCTGGTTTTATAAAAATCAATGGTTTTAAAAGTCAATAGCGCGGCCTTTAATTTCCCAGTCTCCATAGCGGGAAGGGTCTTTGCCGCCGCGTCCGCCGTTTTCTAAAGGTTGTTCTTTTTTGGCTGCGTTTTTTCGCCTTTCTTCAGCTTCTTTAAGGGCGCGTTGTGCTGCGGGAGAAAGAGATTGCTGTTTAACAACAGTTGCATTTTTTTTGCTTGTTTTCTCATCTTTTTTATTCATTTTACACCTATTCCATTGAAGAAGCAGAAAGAAAACACCATCATATAATATTGATTGGCTTTTATCATGGAGTTTTTTGAGTAATGAATATAATGCGTACAGCCATGCTTTTGGCTTTTTTAACTGCTCTCTTTATGGGAGTTGGTTATCTTGTTGGAGGGGGTGGTGGCATGGTCATTGCTCTTTTGATGGCAAGTGGTTTAAACTTTTTTTCTTATTGGAATTCGGATAAAATCGTTTTACGCATGTACGGGGCGCGTGAAGTTGATCAGCATTCAGCACCAGTTTATTATAAGATTGTAAGCGATTTAGCACAAAGGGCTTCTCTTCCTCAACCAAAGGTTTATGTTATTGAGAATGCACAGCCAAATGCTTTTGCGACGGGACGTAATCCGCAAAATGCTGCTGTTGCTGCAAGTACTGGGTTGTTAGAGCGGTTGAGTTCAGAGGAAATTGCCGGTGTTATGGCGCATGAGCTCGCACACATTGAGCATCGTGATACCTTAACAATGACTCTAACCGCAACGATTGCAGGGGCAATTTCAATGCTTGGTAATTTTGCTTTCTTTATGGGAGGACCGCGTAACTCTTCAGAAGATTCTCATGGCGCTGGGGCAATTGGAGGATTTATTGCACTGCTCGTGGCACCTTTTGCAGCAATGCTGGTGCAAATGGCGATTAGTCGTACGCGGGAATATGCTGCGGATCGGAGAGGGGCTGAAATATGTGGTAATCCTTTATGGTTGGCTTCGGCATTGCGTAAGATTGCTGATGGGGGACGTGGGGTATATAATGAAGAAGCAGAGCATAATCCAGCAACCGCGCATCTGTTTATTATTAATCCTTTGAGCGGTGAGGGAGCGGATAGTCTTTTTTCTACACATCCAGCAACTGCAAACCGTATTGCTGCTCTTTATCAGCAAGCAGAAGAGATGAAAGGGGCTCTTGCCAAAAGTGTGGGATGGAATAAAGAAGATACTATACATGAAAAAAGCAACGGGATGAACTATGGAGATTTTCATAGTGGTCGGGCTCATGCATTAGGTGAGCAAGAAAACAGTTCTTTTCAGCGTGTTACAAAACGTCCTTCTTGGCTTCGTTATGAAAATTCAAAAAGATCTCGTTCATAGAGTTACTGAGGGAGTTTTTAAGGAAACAGTGATATAAAGGTGGTGTTTTGAAACACAAAAAAGCGGGGCATGTGTCTGAAAAAAATGTTCCAGGATTAGCTGTTCGACAGGTGTGTGTGCGTCTTTTGGGGGCGGTAGTTGATAAGCACACGCCTCTGTCTGGTTTGACGGATAATGAACACGGACATCCACAATATTTAAAGCTTTCACAACGAGATCGTTTGTTATGTCGGGCTATTTTAACAGCTTCATTGCGTCATCGAGGGCAGATTACGGCAGCTCTCTCACGCCTTTTAGCGCGTCCTTTGCCTTCACAAGCACTTTCACTCCAGCATCTTTTGCATATCAGTGTTGCACAAATTCTTTATCTTGATATTCCAGATCATGCGGCTATTGATTTAGCTGTGCGTGTGGCGAAACTTGACCCTCGAATGCGCCGTTTTTCAGGGGTGGTGAATGCTCTTTTACGCAATATTGCACGTGAGGCGGTGTCTTTACGCCAACAAATTCCTTCCATTGAAGGTGTGCCAGCGTGGTTTGGACAGCTTTTAATGTCAGCTTATGGAACAGAAAAGGCGCATCAGATTATAGCAATTCAAAGTGTAGAACCCCCTTTTGATTTGACAGTGAAATCTGATAGTGTTGGATGGGCTGAAAGGCTTGGCGGTTTGGTGTTGCCCAATGGTTCTGTTCGATTGAATCGTCTGGAGTGTTCTGTTTCTGATTTACCAGGCTATAGTGAAGGAACTTGGTGGGTTCAAGATTTTGCTGCAGCGTTGCCTGCTTGTTTACTAGGAACACTTCGGGGTAAGCGAGTTGCTGACCTTTGTGCAAGCCCTGGGGGAAAAACAGCACAATTGGCTTTGCAAGGAGCGCAGGTGACAGCAATTGAGCTTTCTGCTAACCGCGTAAAGCGTTTAAAAGAAAATATGGAACGGCTTCATTTTTCAGTTCACATTTGGCAGGGCGATGTGAGAAATTTCCATCCCACACAGCTTTTTGATGCGGTTCTTCTCGATGCTCCTTGTTCTTCTACTGGAACGATCCGTCGTCATCCAGATATTTTATGGACGAAATCGAGGGATGATATTGTCAAGTTAGCGGCGTTGCAAAATGATTTACTTGTCGCAGCAATTTCCTTGGTAAAGGTGGGGGGACGGATTATTTTTTCCAATTGTTCATTGGCAAGAGAAGAAGGTGAAGATCTTATTGAAAAAATTTTATCGACACGCAATGACATTGTTTTAGAACCTATTTATCCAGAGGAAATGGGAGCACTGGCACATTTGCTTTGTGGGGGGATGTTACGTACAACGCCTGCGGATTTTTGTCATAAAAATTTTGATGCTGAGAAAACCGCATTTTTAGGAATGGATGGTTTTTTTGCTGCACGCTTACGAAAAATTGCTTAATTAACGCTTCATTTACAAAAATGGTCGAAATTGTATTTGAATCAGCATAAATGGAGATGAAATTTTGGCGGTTGCGGTAAAAGCTCCTCAGGTAAAAGTGGCAGCCTGTATCGATACGATACAGAATGTTATGCGGCGTTTATGGGTTGGACCATTGTTTCGTTGGCGGTTTTCAGGGTTTCGTCCTCATAAAATTTTAGCGCATCCCATGGATTTGCATGTGGCTGATCCTATGATGGCGCATGAATTTTATCATGGTCGTTTTGCTTTTGCTGGTCACATTGTTCATTCTGGTGCTGTTTCGCCGTTTGCATTGGTTCCACCAACGCTAGAATGGGAAGCAGCTCTACATGATTTTCATTGGTTGCGCCATATGGAGGCAGCAGGAAGTGATTTAGCTTCTGCACACGCACGTTCTCTTTTAGAAGATTGGTTTGACCATGCTGGCAAGAAGGTAAAAGGGCTTGCTTGGAGTGGTCCTGTTGTGGCGCGGCGCTTGATTTCATGGATTTGTCACTCGAAAATGTTGTTAGAAGGAGCAAGTGAGCGGTTTGAAAAACGCTTTTTACGTGCGCTTGGTTTGCAATTTCGTTATTTGCGCGTAACAATTTGCAGTATGGAGCATGATGACCGACGTTTACAAGCAGCAGCGGCTTTGACGTTCGCATCTCTTGCTTTGCCTGTTTCTGTGGCAGTGAAAAAAAAGGTACAAACCACACTTATAAAAGAGCTTTCCCGTCAAATCCTAGTTGATGGTGGGCATATTTCTCGTAGTCCTGTTATTTTGCTGAATTTGTTATCGGATTTATTGTCGTTACGGCATCTTTTTATGCGTAGCAATGAAACAGCACCACGTATTTTGATTGATTCTGTTGAGCGTATGTTGCCAGCTTTACGATTCTTTATCCATGAGGATCAAACGTTGGCTCATTTTAATGGGGTTGGTCCCCTTGTGTCGGAACGGTTATCGTCCCTTTTGGAGCTTGATGAAACAGGAGGGCATCCTTTTAGTTATGCCCGTTATTCAGGATTTCAGCGCTTAAAAGCCAATCAAACAACAGTGCTTGCAGATACAGGAAAGTTTCCACCCCGCTTTGTAGCACAGCAGGCTTGTTCGGGATGTTTGTCTTTTGAAATGTCTTCACAAGGGCACCGTTTTATTATCAATACTGGTGTTAATCCTGATGGTCGGGAAGATTATCGACATTTAGGGCGTGTTACTGCAGCACATTCAACAGCTACGCTTAATGATTGTTCAGTGGGTGCTTTTTATCAGAAAAAGAAAAATGGCGCGCCATTTTTGTTTGATGGACCAACGGATGTTCAAGTGCGCCGTATAGAGGATTCAGAGAAGACGGGTTTTATTGCGAGTCATAATGGTTATGTGCGACCCTTTAATCTTATTCATGAGCGTGGTCTTATTTTGGCAACAAATGGAGATATGATCGAAGGTTTTGATCGCTTTTTTATGCCAAATAAAGGGGGAAAGAGACACAAGAGTGTGCAAAATGAACAAGATCATGTTGCTGTTCGGTTTCATCTTCATCCACAAGTTGAAGTTAACTATGATGGCAAACGTGTGTGTTTAGCTGTAAAGAACGAGAACGTGAAGAGCGAACAAGTATGGTATTTTGTATCGCCTGACGCAGATATTTGTCTTGAAGATTCGATTGATTTTGCAGAATTAACAGGTCCACAGCGGACACAACAGATTGTTTTATATTTTCGTCCTGCATTTCAGGAAAAAGTTCGTTGGCGTTTTATCCGTAAAGCGTTTGATAAAAAATCAGAACATTATTCCAACCCATAGTATATTGCGTTTTATCTTCGTGTCGCAAAACATCATCGTTTATTGTGGTAATATTCTCAAAATTTGAAGATCATATAAATTTTATACATGAAGCATTTTATTAGAGTATAGGTTGGATGTTTTTAGGCAAGGTTTGCTCATAGAATCTCATGAGGTGATGCTAAGAGGGATTGGCTCCCGAAAAAAGAGTTTTTGATAGACCATTGTTGACAGATGAGTACTGGTTAAGGATCTTCATTCTTTAAAGATGTGGAGAGAAAATAAAGCTGTTGCTTATCTTCTATAAGTTCTTAAGTGTGCTGTTGGGATTAATATTTATCTCTGAGAGAGTTGCATTAATAGGGTTACGCTCCCTCACGAAAAACAGAGCGCTATTTATTGCGTATTCACGGACGTATATTAAAGAAAAATCCCTTAATACTTCCAAGCCTATTTCGTGATGATGTCTGTGATGGGTATAACGGTAAATCCATGAAGCACCCCATCTTTACGCAAGGAGCAATTTAGCATCATCACACTATTTATTAGTGCCCAATTTTTGTAACAGCTCTTGGCACTAGAGATGATTCATAAGAGGCATTTTTAGCCTTTTCTTAATAGTTTTTATCCACACAGGATCCCCCGCTTGTAACGTGCAAGCGAATGGTTTTTGTATTCAACATACATAGATTTTAAATGGGAGAATCTTACGGTATTCGGGGTTCTAATTCAATATGAATAACGCTAAATTATCATTATAAATCAAATGTTTTACATCATAGAAGCACTGAGAATTCAAGAAACAACACATAGCAACGTCCGAGAAAAACAACCCTTCTGCTCTTTGTTATTATAAATGAAGTCATAATAACAAGCCACAAAATGCACGTTTTTTCACAGCAAAGCACTCTCTCAAATGCTTCAAACAACGTTTATAAAGATTTACGCGAATAACGTCGTGCAATCAAATTAATATCACCGCGACAAATTCCAAGATCGCTGAGTTCATATGTTGAAAGACACCTTAATGCATTAACGGTTCGACGATAACGGCGCCAATTACTATAAAAACGTAGAATATTCATATCCTCTACTCAAACTTTTCATTTCACTCTTTGGTTTAAGAATAGAGCATATTACTAAAAAGAGTTGTGTTATAATATCATAACAGGTATGCATCTACATACAAGATAATATCCCTTTAACATTTTGCTCATGTGAAAGGGAAGCCATTAAAGTATTAACAACAACGATATCTTATCCCTAAATAATGGTTAAATTATGTGCATTTTCTGTGGTGATAAACGTCTTCACAAGTAGATTCTTTGGATTGAATAACTGCTTCCATTTCAATAGTGATCAATAGTCATACGATGATTATGAAAAATTCCTTGAAACATTTGTCTCATATAATAGAGAGAATCAGCAAAATTATTAATGGCGGAAGTGTCGTGTTCCTGTGAAAACCATCGCTAAACCCTGTGCATCAGCAGCCGTGATAACTTCTTCATCACGCATGGAGCCTCCTGGTTGAATAACTGCTGTTGCTCCTGCTTCAGCTGCTGCTAATAAACCATCTGCAAAAGGAAAAAATGCATCTGATGCAACAACCGATCCTTTTGTGAGAGTTTCTGTTAAGCCTGCTCTTTGCGCACTTTCTGCTGCTTTACTTGCAGCAATTTTTGCTGAATCGATGCGGCTCATTTGTCCGGCTCCAATTCCAACTGTTGCGCTATTTTTCGCGTACACAATAGCATTTGATTTAACGTGTTTTGCTACACGAAAAGCAAATTGAAGATCACGCATTTCATCTTGAGTTGGTGCCCGCTTTGTCACTACTTGCAATTTAAGATCATCAACCACTACGTTATCACGCGATTGCACTAAAATGCCTCCTGCAAGTGTTTTCGCAAGAAGTCCTCCACAGCGTGGATCAGGAACTCCACCTGTAATGAGCAAACGAAGATTTTTTTTCTTGGCAATAATTTCACGTGCCGCCATTGTGGCATCAGGAGCAATAATCACTTCTGTGAAAATTTTAACAATCTCTTCAGCACATTCCTCATCAAGGGTTTGATTTAAAGCAACAATTCCACCAAATGCCGATACATTATCACACATAAGAGCTTTCAAATAAGCTTCTTTCAAATTTTCTCCTTCCGCAACACCACAAGGATTGGCATGTTTAATAAGAGCGACAGCAGCGGTTTTTTGCGGATCAAATTCTGCCACAAGCTCAAAGGCTGCATCTGTATCATTCAGATTGTTATAAGAAAGCGCTTTGCCTTGTAAAAGTTTTGCTGTTGCAATACCAAAACGTTTTTCATTATTGCGATAAAATGCTGCCTGTTGATGTGGATTTTCCCCATAGCGCATAACACTCTCAAGATGACCAGAAAAACTCTGCCACGATGGAATTTCAATTTTTAAATCCCGTGCAAACCACGATGCTATTGCCGTATCATAAGCGGCGGTGTGTGCATAAGCGCGCATTGCTAGCTGATGACGCATAGATAAGCTTAAACATCCATTATGCTGCTTTAATTCAGCTAGAATCGAATCATAATCTTTTATCGTTGTTACAACACCAGTATAAGCATAATTTTTTGCCGCGGCGCGAATCATCGCCGGTCCACCGATATCAATATTTTCAAGAATCGTTTGCCCATCGGCTCCCGATAGGATCGTCTCTTCAAAAGGATAAAGATTCACCACCAAAAGATCAATTCCATGAATGCTGTTCTTTTCCATAGCTTCCCTATGGCTAGGATCTTCTCTTACCCCTAACAAAGCACCATGAATCAAAGGATGGAGTGTTTTTACACGCCCATCCATTATCTCAGGAAATCCGGTAACTTCAGCAACATCTTTTACGGGTAAACCAGCTGCTATGAGGGTTTTGGCTGTTCCCCCTGTTGAAATCAATTCAACATTGTAAGTAGCATGAAGGGCTTGTGCAAAAGCAACCACACCCGTTTTATCAGACACAGAAAAGAGAACACGACGAACCCGATGAAGATCAGGTATGGGAAAATTTTTGGCAACAACACCCATAACAGAAGCCTTAAAAATGAAAGAGTTAAAATTCTAGTAAAACACGCTTATAGATTTATAGCATAAGCCTTTAGCAAAATACACTGAAAGGATAAACTGTCTTTTTAGAATATGGGATGACTCACCTTTTTTTATTATTCTGTAAAAACACTCTCATTTGGGGTGTGGTGGTGGGTGTATAAAGTCTCATTGAGACATTAAATGTTTTTTTGTTGCTTATAACTCAATATTTCATCTTCATAGCAGTTTTGAAACAAAAAACGCATCCGTATGTTCTCTGCTATATTAGCTTTTATGCTAGATGAAGGCGAAAGTATTGCGTATATCAATTGGAGTAATCTCTGAAATGGGAAACAACCTAACGAAGCAAGAATATAAAATTATAAAGGCAAACAATGAGTGCTCATCTTTCCTATCATTTTTAAATTTGGCTGTATGTTTTTCAAAAGCGTTTATGATAATGTTTTAGAGTGAATTTTTTTAAGAGTGGAGATAATGCATTGCTTCACATTTTTGTGCATTACAATTTTTAATGAATTAACCTGTTAAAGCCCTCGTTTTATGATGGTTTTTTGAAGAGTATCGCGTAAATCCTTTGTGGATGGTATAAAGTCCATTGTATGCCTATGATCTTTATTTAACAAAGGCGCAAGTTAGTAGATTCTGTTATCTTCATCAGTTTCCAAGATTCTAAAAATTTTTGTTACTTGAGATGGAAGAGGTCTTTTTTTAGTTTTTTTGCCGTAGCAGAAAAAGAAAAGCTCCTAACACACCAGCAGCTAAAATAAACCACGTGATTGCATAAACGAGATGATTATTTCGAAAATGTACAATCGTAAGACCAACGACAGGAAGGTTTGCTTGTGGAGATGTTTTGCTGGCATCAATGAAATAAGGGGCAACAGTGGACAAACCAAGTTTTTGTGCCATAGCGGGGAGATCGCGTGTATACCATAAATTCTTGTCCGGATTATTTTTACGCGGGAAAAATCCATTTTTTTCACTCATGCGTAATAAACCTATAATTGTTGTTTGTTCTGTGTCTGTGGTCGAATTTTGCTGAGATGAGGCATTTGTATGCGATTGCTCTGAGTTTCGAAAATTGTTACGTTCATCCATAGGGATAAAGCCACGGTTGATAAAGATCAGTGTATTATCAGCAGTTTGTAAAGGAGTCAAAACCCAATAGCCTGTAGTATTTTGAGCGGCAGCAGTGACTAAAATATTTTTATCTGTTAAAAATTTTCCTGTGGTAACAACAGGTTGATATTCGTTTTTTTCAAAAGTAACATCTGACCATTGATTTTTTGGGGGGGCTTTTATGGGGGGCAAATGAATGCGCTGATTGGCACTGGTGATGAGATTTGTTTTCCAGTTCAACCGTTGTACTTGCCATATACCTAATGCACTGAAGAGAAGAAAAAAACAAATACATAAAGTTCCAAACAAAAAAGAAGAAAAACGGCAAGAATCTTCCTGAAGCTTTGTCATGGGGGGCTCTTTTTTGCTCATGATTTATGCTTCCTTTCGGGACAATAAGTTTTTATTCTAACATGGTATGTATTTAAAAAAAACATTTTGTACGCTTTTTGGTGGAATTTGCACGCCTTGTTGAGGAAAAAGATGAAGAATGAGCTAGTAAGATATGAAAAAGGTTTTATAAAAGACTTGACCTTTTGTTGTCGACCCCCTATTAGAAAGAGACTTCCTAATGATGCCCGTTCAAGGTTGCATTGTGCGTGTTTTGCGTTCATTGTGTCCTTTGGGTATGGGGATTTGAAAGTTTCTTAGAGTTTAAGGGTGAAGTTTATGTCTCGTGCATGTGAATTGACAGGGAAGACGGTTCTGTATGGTAATAATGTTAGCCATGCGAATAATAAGACTCGGCGTCGTTTTTTACCAAATCTTTGCAATGTGACATTGATTTCAGAAGTGTTACAGCAAAGTTATCGCTTGCGCATTTCAGCAAGTGCATTGCGTTCTGTTGAGCATCGTGGTGGCCTTGATGCTTTTTTGGTCAAAGCAGATGATAAAGAGTTGTCGCAACGTGCGCGTTTGCTAAAACGACAAATCATTAAGAAAAAAGCTGAGCAAGAAGGTGAGCAAAAGGCTGAACAAGCAGCGTAATTGTTAGCGCCATTCTTTTTGGTTTATTGACGCTTTTATTCCGGTTTTCTGTTCTAGAAGTTAAGTTTTTTTAGGTTGATCGTTTAATTTTATTGGTTCCGTATCATAGGTTAAAAAAATGCCCTCAAGCAGTCCTTTACGAGAACAGCAAAAGAAGAGGTACATTGTTTTTTCTATTTTAGCAATGTGCCTTGCTGTCACTGCTTCTAATATTTTTGTTCAATATCCTGTCTACTGGTTTGATTTAAATGAGCTGTTGACTTATGGGGCTTTTACCTATCCATTTGCTTTTCTGATCAATGATTTGACCAATCGTTTTTATGGTCCATCTGCTGCGCGGCGTGTGGTTTACGCTGGTTTTTTTGCGGGTGTCTTTGTTTCTTGGATATTGGCGACACCACGGCTTGCACTTGCTTCTAGTTTTGCATTTTTATTTGGGCAACTCATTGATATTGTTGTTTTTACTCCTTTGCGACGTAAAACATGGTGGAAAGCACCTTTAGCAGCAGCGTTGGTTGGTTCGGCTTTGGATACAGTACTGTTTTTTGCTCTTGCTTTTTCTAGCTCTTTTGCTGTTCTTGATAAGATAACAGGCTATGCTGATAGTTCACTGGTGGAGAGTACTGTTTTGGGAGGGGTAGGCATGCCAGTTTGGCTCTCGCTTGCTTTTGGTGATTTTTCGGTAAAAATTGTTATGAGCCTGTTTATGTTGATTCCCTATGGAACAATTCTTAATATTGTAAAGCTTCCTCTTTATCAAAGTCATTCAAAGGATGATTCTTCTTTTGTTTGTAACAAATAATGATCTTTGTCCTTTTGTTTTGCTAAAGAAGAAAAGGTTGTGCGTTATGTCTTCTAAGAATAGAATTTGAGTGGATTCAAAAAAGGGATTTTGCTTCTTTTCTCAAGTTGTATTTATCCATACATCATCTATGCTTATGATGTGTAAGGAGATATTTTTGACTGATTCAGTATGAGATAAGAGCATCTTATCAGTATTAAAAACAGGTAATAAAGCTCTTATAAAGGCCAAAAAATGTCTTGTTAAGAATTGTGATGTCTTACTTATGATTATTTGAGCTATAAGAAACTTGGTTCTTATATAGGAAAAAACATTTCGATATACATTTGGGTAGTATATAAATAGAAAAATAAATACCAATGGTATCAAGTCCTTTTTGACAGTTTTAAAATTTGGCTATACTGCTATTTATCATTATTTTAGTAACAAATGTTTGTGCAGATATGTTAATGAATTTACAATTCGTTATAATGCGATCTCTGTAGAATTTGGCAAACGCTTCGAGTATTTATTTTAGATAATTGTAGGTTAGAAAATGTGATACTTGGAGCTGATAATATGAACAAAATGATAAATCAAAGAGATCATACAAAGGCTTTATTGGATAATTTGGTATTAACTTCCTCGAAAAAACAGAGAGAGACTAGGGAGTTGCCTATTGTAAAATCACCTCTTCGTTATCTGGGAGGGAAAAGTCGTGCTGTTCCTATGATTATTAATAACTATATAAGGAAACAAAAAACTTTATGCTCTCCTTTTGTAGGATGAGGTTCAATTGAATTAACCTTAGCAAAAAGAGGAACAAAGGTTTATGCTTCTGATGCTTTTAAGCCGCTTGTTATTTTTTGGCAGATGCTTTAGAGAGATGCTTTAGCTCTTGCAGAAAAAGTGAGAGAATATGAAGATATGACTCCCGTAATGTTTTATAATCTCCAAAAAACTTTTGGGAATATTAAAAATCAATTAGAAATTGCTGCCGTTTTTTCTTACTCTTAATCGCTCTTCTTTTTCAGGAACAACACTTTCTGGCGGGATGTCTCCAGGACATCTTCGATTCAAGTATCGTTCTATTGAACGGCTTAAAGATTTTAAGATTGAAAATTTCACAGTGGAACACAGAGATTTTACAGAAAGTATTCCTAAACACTTTAACGATTTTCTTTATTGTGATCCTCCATATCTTATTAATCAAAAACTTTATGGTCAAAAAGGCGATAAACATAATTCTTTTGATCATCAATCTCTTGCTGAACTTTTAAGAAAGCATCACAGATGGGTTTTATCTTATAATGATTGTGTTGGAAGTTAGAGAACCTTATAAAGGACATATAATACTTAATCCTGAATGGATTTACGGTATGGGAAACAATAAAAAATCAAATGAACTCGTAATTTTGAGTAAGGATCTTTAGGAAATTGCATGAAACAGGTAGAAAATGGAAAAGCCTTTGAATATGCTTTGCTATGGGTTTTAAAAAAGCAACAAAGGCTTCTATAGAGTTTAACTCGTCCTTTCAAATAGCGGAGTCTTTTTATAATTTATTTAATGATACTGAAAAAAGCTTTTAAATCTTGCTTCTATTGAAGCAGTTGTTTTCTTACAGTTACATGATAAAAATATTAGAAACACGAAAACTATTGTTCTTCAGGAAGATTTTGTTGGGATCAAAGGAGATGTCCGTGATATTATTTTAAAAGTTCCTGAAAATCACATTGGTATTTCTGCAAAACATAATCATAGCGCTATCAAACATCCTCACCTTTCCGGTAAAATAGATTTTGGTAAAGAATAGACAGGTTACCCCGTGTAGCAGCGTTTATTTCAATGAAGTTAGGCCTATTTTTGATTATTTAGCAGAGCTCAGAGATAAGAAGACGTTCTTTAGAGATATAGAGGATAAAGACAGCAGAGTTTATCTTCCAATCCTAGAAGCTTTTTCTAAAGAACTTCAAAGGCTTTGTTTAGATTATCAAGATAAATTTGTGAAGCTATTGTTTCAGTATGTTATAGGTTCTTATGATTTTTATAAGATTATGATAGATACAAGATCTAAACAAAAACGGGTTATTATTCAGTCTTTTAATTTGAATGGCACTCTGGGATATGGTCGTAAATGGAAAATTCCAAGCAAAGTTTTATCAGTTGCAATAAAACCAGAAAGTAAAAACAAACTCATTATAATTTTTGAAGATGGTTGGAGCATTTCTTTTAGGATTCATAATGCATCCAGTAAAGTAGAAGCTTCCTTAAAGTTCGATATTCAATTTGTGGGATTATCTTCTCAGGTTGTTAGTCATCAAATTCCGATGGTTTAATGATAGAGATAACTTTTTAAAATGTAATTGTTGGCTGTTTCAAGGCAGGTTTATTTCTTATAAATATGAGGCATTTTATCACTAAAAAGTATTTCTAATTGTTTTGTTATGGCGTCGGCAAGTTCTTCAGCATTCATAATTGTTACAGCACGCTGATAATAACGTGTGACATCATGACCAATTCCAATGGCAATGAGTTCGATGGGGGAATGTGTTTGAATTTCTTGAATCACTGCGCGTAAGTGTTTTTCTAGATAATTGCTGGCGTTGACCGATAGTGTCGAATCATCAACAGGAGCACCATCAGAAATGACCATGAGGATGCGACGTTGTTCACGCCGTGATAAAAGGCGTTGATGAGCCCAAATTAAAGCTTCTCCGTCGATATTTTCTTTTAATAATCCTTCTTGCATCATCAAACCTAAATTGCGTCGTGCGCGACGCCATGGGGTATCAGCACTTTTATAGATGATATGGCATAAATCATTAAGGCGTCCAGGATTATGGAGTTTGTTTTGGGTAAGCCATTGTTCGCGCGATTTTCCTCCTTTCCAAGTTTTAGTGGTAAAACCTAAAATTTCAACTTTGACACCACAACGTTCAAGAGTTTGTGCCAAAATATCAGCACAACTTGCGGCAACGCTAATGGGGCGTCCGCGCATTGAGCCCGAATTATCAATGAGGAGTGAAACAACCGTGTCCCGAAATTGGGTGTTGCTTTCCATTTTAAAAGAAAGGGGTTGCATGGGGTCAATAATTAGACGTGGAAGCCGTGCTGTATCAAGATATCCTTCTTCAAGGTCAAAGTTCCAGTTGCGATTTTGTTGCGCCATCAAGCGGCGCTGGAGACGGTTTGCTAAACGTCCAACGATGTTTTGAAGATGATTGATTTGCTTATCAAGATAACGGCGTAAGTGATCTAACTCGTTTTCAGAACAAAAATCTGTTGCTTCCAAAATTTCATCAAATTGATGGGTGAAGATTTTATAATTGCCAAGTCTTTCCATTTGTTCCGAATCGGAAAAAAGGTGTTTGGGTCTGCTCGGCTTTTCTTGCCAAGGTCCATTTTTTTGCTCGCCGTCAGCTTGATCATTGTTGTTTGATTGTGTCGCTTGTGTTTTTCCGTCGTCTTGCACATCACTTTCTTGTTCAGTGCTGGTTTGTTCTTCACTTTGAGCGTGTTTTTTGTTTTTACTCTCTTCTTCTGCTTGGTCTTGAGGTGCACATTCGTTTTTTAATTTTTTATTGTTTTTACTGTTAGAAGCTTCAGCTTGTTGCACTGTCATTTTGAGTGTAACAAGCATTTGGCGAACAATCTGTGCAAAAGCTTGTTGGTTGTAAATATGATGTGGGAGCTCATTGAGTTCTGCCGCTGCTTTTTGTTCGAGTTCTTGACGCCACAATTCTAAGACAGGACCTGCTTCTCTTGGAGCTGTGCGCTTTGTTACTTTTTCACGTAATAAAAGTGCAATCGCTTCTTGGATGGGGGCTTCACTTTGGTTGCTAATTTTATGATAATGGGCTCTTTTGTATTTATCGGCGAGCATGATATCAAGATTTTTTGCAAGTCCCTCCATGGCTAAAGTGCCAATTGCTTCAACACGTGTTTGTTCGAGGGCATCAAAGACAGCACGTGCTTCTGATTCTAGTGGAGCAAATTGCATGTGAATACGGTTATCATGCCATGCTTTGCGTAGAGCCATGGAATCACCTAATCCGCGAGTAATGGTGATGTCTTTATTCGTTGCGTATTGAGGTAATTCTGGTAAACGTGCACAACTTTCGCTTAAAGATGGTCGGTTATGACTGAAGGAAACTTCAAGGTTGTTTGTGCCTGCAATTGCACGCATACAGGTGGAAAGTGCTTTTTTAAAAGCTTCAGCATTAAGAGTGTTGTTGGAAGAGTCCTTTACCGGATTTTTGTTGTCGCCAATATTGGTAGCCATGAGTGACAAATTCCTTAAGGCGAAACACCATGAATGAGTGATTCGGGAAGCTCTTGTCCAAAGGCGCGTTGATAAAATTCTGCAACAGTGGCACGTTCGAGTTCATCACATTTATTGAGAAAGGTTAATCGGAAGGCAAAGCCGACATCTTGAAAAATTGTTGTATTTTCTGCCCAAGTAATAACGGTACGTGGACTCATGACAGTTGAAAGATCTCCATTGATAAAAGATTGGCGTACCATATCAGCAACATAAACCATTTGTGAAATTGTCTTTTTCCCCTCAGCCGTTTGAAAAGATTTGACCTTTGAACAAATGATATCAACCTCTTTATCATGGGGTAAATAATTGAGTATCGTAACAATAGACCAGCGGTCCATTTGAGCTTGATTGATCTGTTGGGTACCATGATAGAGACCGGTTGTATCACCAAGACCAATGGTGTTTGCTGTTGCAAAAAGACGAAAGGCTGGATGTGGAGAGATGACACGGCTTTGATCAAGTAAGCTTAGTTTTCCAGAAGTTTCAAGAACGCGTTGGATAACAAACATAACATCGGGACGCCCCGCGTCATATTCGTCGAAAACAAGAGCAATATTATTTTGATAAGCCCATGGCAAAATGCCTTCTTTAAATTCAGTGATTTGTAAACCATCTTTTAAAACGATAGCGTCTTTTCCTACAAGATCGATACGACTTACATGACTATCGAGATTAATGCGAAGACAAGGCCAGTTGAGACGTGCAGCAACTTGTTCAATATGCGTTGATTTCCCTGTACCGTGATAGCCAGAAACCATTACACGACGGTTAAAGGTAAAACCTGCGAGAATCGCTAAAGTTGTTTGCTGATCAAAAAGATAATCAGGATCGATATCAGGAACATGGGAACTTTTTGTGCTAAAAGCAGGGATTTCCATATCTGTTTCAATATGAAATAGATCGCGAGCACAAAGTGTAATATCGGGCAAATTTTCAACGGTAAGATTTGTCATTGTGTTTTTAGAAGGGAGGGACGCTATTTATTCATTAGAAAACGATACAAGAGTTAGAGCATTTATGCAATGCTCTATAATGAAAGCCTTAGATGTGAAGGAAGATTTTTACGTATTCTATAATGTTTTGCAAAAAAATAATATCTTGCGCAAATAATGATGGTCTAAATGAAAATAGGCTCATATAAGTACATGTTTTTAGCACAAACCAGATTTTTTTAGCAAATTATAAGCATGTAAAACATCACGAAAGCGCTCTTCTGAAGCACGATTACCACCATTGGAATCAGGATGGTGCTTTTTTACCAACTCTTTATATTTCATTTTGATGTCTTCTGCTGAAGCGTTTGCCTGTAGTCCCAGTGTATCAAAAGCTTTTGCTTCTAAGGGCTTTAATTTTCGTGAGAAATTATTGGTTGAATGCCGCTCAGTAAAAAGCGTGAAGGGATCGCGCATGCGATTTTGATAGGCAGCTGTTCCAGAGCGAATCTTTGCATAATTAGCGGCTGTTTTTTTCGATGTACCATTGCTCAGATCTGTAGGCCATGTCGGACGATGTCCTGTGAGAGCATCCTTTTGAAATTTTGCGATATCTTTATTGCTAAGACCAGAGAAGTAATTAAAATTTTTATTATAGGCGCGTACGTGTTCAATACAAAAATATAAATATTGTCCTTCGTGATTTCGACCTGCTGGTGCTTTATGGGACCCTGTTTTTTCACAACCTTCCCACTGACACTGTTGCGCTTCTGGCTCAGCTTTTTGTTTTTTATTTGAGCTTATGCGAATTGAATCGAATAATTTAGATGTTATTGTCATACTCTTGGTTTATGCAAAATTGATTAATTTTACAAGAATTGACTTTTGAAAAATTTGTTTTCACACTTATTTTATTATGAAAAAGGTGTATTTTTGCACGTTCATTTTGTTTGAGGAATGAAAAATGTTTATAGAAACAATAATCAAGAGAAAGCTTCAGGATGCTTTTCATCCGCAAAAGCTTGAAGTGATTAACGAAAGTCATCTTCATGAGGGGCATCCTCACAATGAACATGCTTTTGATGGTAAAGGAGAAACACATTTTCGAGTGAAAATTTTATCTTCTTCTTTTTCCAATATGACACGCGTAGAAATACATCGAGCGATTTATAAAGTTTTACAAAAAGAGTTAGCTACTTGTGTCCATGCCTTGGCACTTGAGGTTGAAACACTCTAATTTTTTTGATGAGACGTTTTTTAGGAACGGGGATGGGCCTTTTGATAAATTTCTAACAAATGGTCTGTATCGACATGGGTATAGATTTGTGTGGTGGAAAGACTAGCGTGCCCAAGAAGTTCTTGAATCGTGCGTAAATCTCCTCCCCGTGATAAAAGATGGGTGGCAAAAGAATGGCGCAGTGTGTGAGGCGTTGCAGTTTCTGGTAAACCAAGGCTTGCTCGTAAGTTGCGTACAGTTTTCTGAATAATGGCGGGCTGTAGGGGGCCGCCTCGTGCCCCGCGAAATATGGGTTGGTTATCCACTAAAGGATATGGGCAACATTTGAGATAATTTTGTACAGCTTCGTAAACAATTTTGATGAGAGGAACAAGGCGTGTTTTGCCGCCTTTTCCTGTTATAAATAAACTTGTTTTTTCAGGATCAGAAAATTGTTCTGGTGTGAGGCTTAAGGCTTCTGATATTCGCATTCCACAGCCATAGAGAAGCATGAGGACAGCCGCATTACGAGCGTTAATCCAAGGTTCATTTTCTAGCTGGTTTTCTTGTTTGACTATGTGAAGTGCTGATTTGATCGCTAAAGGTTTTGGGAGTGATTTTGGGTGTTTGGGGCTTCGGATAAGTTGAGCCGCGGGAACATTGACGATTCCTTCACGTGATAGGTACTTGAAAAAAGAACGTATGCCTGCCACTCCGCGGCTTAAAGAGCGAGCACTTACATTGTTTGTACGCCGATAAGCAAGATAAGCACGCAAGTCACTGATGCGTAAAAGAGCAAGATCTGTAAGGGTTGGTGTATGGCTTAAGTGTTGACAGAGAAAAGACAAAAATTGCCGCGTATCACGTTCATAGGCTTGCACTGTTTGTGCCGACATACGACGTGTTTGGACGAGACACTCTAACCAATTTTTCCTTGCGTTTAAAATTGCATGGTCTGCTGGAATGAGAGGAATATTTTCATCTTTTCTCTTGTCGTTTTTGATAGGCATTATCTAGTTGAGAGTTTCTTTCTTTTTAGATTTTTCATCGTTAGAATGACCATTCTTGTTTTGGGGTTGCTCTTCACGATTGATAAGTTGCTTTTCACCTTTGAGAGAGAGTATTTTTAAGAGATTGTGTGTTGACATCAAATGCGCAAAAATTAATCCTAAAAAGCCATTTTTATGAAGTTTGGCAAGTTGGCTTGCTGATAATTTATTCAATTTTTCTTCATCAACAACCCAAAAATGTTCCAATTGCGCTGAGAGTCCTTTATCGTTTTTCACATTGATAGATTTCTGGCTTAGAAGATCCATTTCCACAAGAGCATCAATAAACTCAGAGGTTTTCTCCATAGCGATTTTAAAACTTTCAAGAAAACGAATACGTTCTTCCATAAAAGGAGAAATAGAGCCGTCGGAATTAAAAAGTTCTGTTCCTGCAACTTCATTAAACATACCTGACTGTTGATCAAAGCAAACAGAAAGTTCTTTTTCATTGCTAATTTGTGCTAGAACAAAAGGATAGCGACGGACAAAAGCAGGGACATAAGTATTGGTTTTCCAACTTTTATCAGAAGCGATATAGTCATTTTCGTCATTAGAAAGACCTACAAGAGCCGCGGATGTGTAGTGCCGTTTTTTTTGTTCATCTTCGGCGCACATAAATAAAATGGGATAGTCTAGTGCTGCTTGAAAATATTCAGTACTTGCTAAAGGAACCCAGTGAGTATCCTTGGCAAAAGACATATCACTTGGAGGAGCAAATTTTAGATTTTTATGGGAAACTTTGTTGATTGGTGTGATATCTTTGTAAAATAGCATAATATTTGCCATAAGACTTTCTCCTTTATTAATTTGTTTTTTGTTACCAAGAAAGTTCTTTTAGAAGATTGTCTCATATGGCAACAAGATTGAATAGAAAACTATAAGATTGAAGGGTTCATTTTTGAGAGATAATATTTTCGCATGAAGTATAATAAAGAAAAGCTTAAAAATAAAGTCTATCTTGCCATTATTGGTATGCCTCATGGTATAAAAGGAGATGTTTTTGTTAAAATTCTAAGTGCTGAGCCACAGCGTTTCAAGTTCTACAGCACTCTTTATGATGATATGGGGCGTTCTTATGAAATTGTAACTCTTCGTATACAAAAAAATAAGGCGATTGTACGTTTTAGAGGGGTAGAAAATCGTAATGTTGCTGAGTCTTTAAAAGGTATTCGCCTTTATGTGATGCGTGATCAATTAATTGATGATCTGGATGAGGATGAGTTTTATCAAGTTGATTTAATAGGCTTGCGTGTTCAAGATTTTGGGGGAAAAGTCGTGGGTGAAGTGTGTGGTTTCTTTAATTTCGGGGCTGGTGATTTGCTTGAAATACGTTTGAATACGGGTAAAAGAGTTCTTATTCCCTTTAGTAAGGTGGCGGTACCAGAAATTTGTATGGATTCTGGTTTTCTTGTTGTTGATCCCATGGCAGCTGGTTTAAGTGATGGGGGAGACAATGATAAAAAGGAAATAGCTTGAATCTAAAAATAAAGATGAAGGGAAAAATAACTGATGAATTTCGTCAATAAAAAGTGGAGAGTGTGGAAATATTAAAAATGTACTTTTGAGTAGATATTGTAAACACTTTATCTTGAGATAGTCCTGAATTTTTAGAGTCTTTTTTTAGTGCAAGTATTTAGAAGGATCGTATTGAATATGACGCAGATCAAGGAGATTTATATTAACGCTATAGCGTTAAAAGTCTTGTTTGTGCTATTTTTGCTATTATAGAGTCTGTTTAAGAAAATAAGGATGAGAAATAAAATGAAGTTTCAGGCGCGCGTTTTAACCCTTTATCCTGAAATGTTTCCTGGTTTTTTAGGGTATTCTTTAGCAGGGCAAGCTTTGGAGCGCGGAATTTGGTCACTGGAGACGGTACAGATTAGGGATTTTGCTTTGGACAAACACCATAGCGTTGATGATACACCTGCTGGTGGGGGGGCTGGTATGGTAATGCGGGCGGATGTATTGGCGGCTGCTCTTGATTTTTGTCCACAGGATTCGCCAAGATTGTTGATGAGTCCACGTGGGCGCCCTTTTGACCAAGCTTATGCGCATAGCTTGGCTCGTGATACGGGTGTAACGTTAGTTTGTGGACGTTTTGAAGGGGTTGATGAGCGAGTCATAGAAGCACGAGAATTAGAAGAAGTCTCTATAGGTGATTATATTCTTTCAGGGGGTGAAACAGCTGCATTGGTTATCTTAGATGCTATTATACGTCTTTTGCCTGGAGTGATGGGGAATGCAGCTTCTGCGAAGAGTGAAAGTTTTGAAAATGGCTTGCTGGAACATCCGCAATATACACGTCCTTCCCTTTTCGAAGGGCGGGGTATTCCGCCTGTGTTGCTCTCAGGTCATCACAAAGCGATCGCAGATTGGCGTCAAAGTCAAGCCGAATTGTTAACACGTCAACGTCGTCCTGATCTTTATGCGCGTTATGATAAAAATCATCAGAAAACTTGATTCATATGATAAGGTGGTGTATTGCATGGCTCTCTTTTTAGAGAGTTTTTTTATAAAAGGTTTTCTGTAGTTCCAAAATTAAATGAAGGAATGGTGTATTCGCTCCTGTGTAAGGCATAGCCTAAAGAGCTCCTTATTCTTAATAAAGGCTTTTTTGGTAAGAGTTGAGCGCTCTGACTGTTCGATAAAGAACATGAAGGATAAAAGAAATGAATATTATCGCACAACTTGAAGCTGAACAATGTGCAAAAATTGAAGAAAAGCGCCAATTTCCAGCCTTTCAGCCAGGAGATACAGTCCGTGTCATGGTGCGTGTGACGGAAGGTACGCGGACGCGTGTTCAGGCTTACGAAGGTGTTTGTATTGCGCGTTCAGGCGGTGGGTTGAATGAGACCTTTACAGTACGCAAGATTTCTTATGGTGAAGGGGTGGAACGGGTGTTTCCTGTTTATTCTCCGTTGATTGAAGGTGTTGAGCTGGTGCGCCGTGGTAAAGTGCGCCGTGCAAAACTCTATTATCTTCGTGGTTTGAGAGGTAAAGCTGCGCGTATCGCTGAAAAGAGAGATTATCGGAAAAAAGCTGAAAAGGTTGTTGAGAAAGTAGAAGCAGCAGCTGTAAGCACAGATGTTGAAAAGCAAGTTGCTGAGTAAAGATTATATCGGCTAAACTTTATGCAAAAGCGGCATAAAAGCCGCTTTTTGTGTCTTTTGTGATTCGTTTTGTCTTTTAAAAGGCTTGGAGGGGACATAAAAATGTTTAATCTATCAATTTTTGCCTCTTTTTATTCTTAATAACGGGTGAATTTAGATATCATTGCATATATCGTGGATACTCAAAAAGATAAGTTTAATCTGAAAAAATGCCTATTTATATTTGAGAAAAGATGTTAGACCTTTGACGTGAAGATAAAATTGTATTAGATTAAGGCGAGTTTTGCGGATTATATCCGTGGAGTAATCGGTTTTTTTATGCGTGACCTTTAATCCGTTATTTGAGACAACCGACCTGTAATATTGGTATCTTGAGATGCCAAACAAGTAAAAACGAGATAATATATTTAGTCGTTTTATGCGGACTTTCTCGTTCATTGCGGTTGCAGTAAAAACCAGGTCAGGATATTTTATGACAGAAACAACTAGGATAAAAGAGCGCCCTCGTTCCCCTCATATAAGTATTTATCGTTGGACAATTACTATGGCTATGTCCATTGCGCATCGCGTTACGGGTATGGCACTTTATGTTGGAATGGTCTTTCTTGCTGTTTGGTTAATTGCTATTGCTTGTGGGGAGGAGACATTCAGAACGGTTCACGAGATTTATAGTTCTTGGTTTGGATTGTGTATCTTGTTTCTTTATACTTTGGCAGGGGTTCATCACATGGTTGGTGGTATTCGCCACATTGTTTGGGATATGATGCCTTGCCTTTTGGCAAAAGAAAAGGCAACAGTTACTGCTTGGGCGACAGTGTTTATCTCTCTTATTGTTACTTTTGTAATTTGGATTATTGGATATAGCGTTGTTTAGCTGGGGGTGAAAAGAGATATGAAAAAAGATTTTCGAACGGAACTTGGAAAAGTACGGGGGCATGGGAGTGCTCATGAAGGAACAGAGCATTTTTGGCTACAGCGTTTGACTGGGCTTGTCAATCTGCCGCTTTTGATATTTTTTATTGTTCTTATTCTTTCGCTTGTAGGCAAGGATTATAGTATTGTGCGTGCACGGCTTGCACATCCCGTTGTGGCTATTTTGATGGGATTGATGACTTTTTCAGTCCTTTATCATATGAAACTTGGTATGCAAGTGGTGATTGAAGATTATATTCCACGTGAAGGTTTCCGAATATTCTTTTTGACGTTAAATATTTCATTTTGTTTTCTTATAGGTGGTGTCATTATTTTTTCTCTTTTGAAAATTGCATTAGGGGGTTAAACAAGTATGGCGGGTACAGGATCATCTCTGGGCGCTAGAGCAGGTAACGCCCCTTATCGCACTGTAGATCATAAATTTGATGTTGTTGTTGTTGGGGCAGGTGGTGCAGGATTACGTGCAACACTTGGTATGGCGGAACAAGGATTAAAGACAGCTTGTATTACGAAGGTTTTTCCAACTCGCTCACACACGGTTGCAGCACAAGGGGGGATTGCTGCATCGCTTTCAAATATGGGACCTGACAATTGGCAGTGGCATTTATATGATACCGTGAAAGGTTCTGATTGGTTGGGTGATACCGATGCAATGGAGTATTTGGTGCGTAATGCACCTGCTGCTGTCTACGAATTAGAACATTATGGCGTTCCTTTTTCGCGGACGCAAGAAGGCAAAATTTATCAACGTCCTTTTGGTGGACATACGACACAATTTGGTGAAGGTCCACCTGTTCAGCGTACTTGTGCAGCAGCTGACCGTACAGGCCATGCCATTTTGCATACGCTTTATGGACAAAGCTTAAAGCATAATGCGCAATTTTTTATTGAATATTTTGCACTCGATCTTATCATGACGGATGGGGTTTGTACGGGGGTTGTGGCATGGGATCTCGATGATGGTACAATACATCGTTTTTCTGCCAAAATGGTTGTGCTTGCAACCGGTGGTTATGGACGGGCTTATTTTTCTGCGACATCGGCGCATACCTGTACGGGTGATGGTGGTGGAATGGTCGCACGCGCTGGATTGCCACTTCAGGATATGGAATTTGTGCAATTCCATCCGACAGGGATTTACGGTTCTGGCTGCTTAATTACAGAAGGAGCTCGTGGTGAAGGAGGCTATTTAATCAATTCTGAAGGTGAACGCTTTATGGAGCGCTATGCACCTTCCTTTAAGGATTTAGCTTCACGTGACTTGGTTTCGCGTTGTATCACACTTGAAATTCGTGAAGGACGTGGCGTTGGACCTAAGAAGGACCATATTCATTTGGTTCTCAATCATATTGATCCTGCAATCTTGCACGAACGTTTACCGGGAATTTCGGAATCAGCACGGATTTTTGCAGGTGTGGATGTAACAAAAGAGCCTATCCCCATCTTGCCAACGGTTCATTATAATATGGGTGGGATTCCTACCAATTACTATGGGGAAGTTCTCAATCCGACGGCTGATTCGCCTGATCGTATTCAACCAGGGCTGATGGCGGTAGGAGAAGCAGGATGTGCTTCTGTTCATGGGGCTAATCGCTTGGGGTCAAATTCATTAATTGATCTTGTGGTGTTTGGTCGTGCTGCTGCCATTCGCGCGGGCGAAGTTATTGATCGGAATGCAGAAATTCCACCCATCAATGAAGAAGCTGTTGACGAAATTATAGCGCGTTTTGATCGTTTACGTTTTGCACAAGGGGCGATACCAACAGCTCTATTGCGTGAAAAAATGCAACGCACAATGCAAGAAGATGCGGCAGTATTCCGTACAGAAGATTCTTTGCAACAAGGATGTCAACGGATGAATAAAATCTGGGGGGAATTGTCTGACCTCAAAGTTACAGATCGTTCTCTGATATGGAATTCTGATTTGGTTGAAACATTAGAGCTTGAAAATCTCATGGCGAATGCAATTGTGACTGTTCATTCTGCACAAGCTCGTTTAGAAAGCCGTGGCGCTCATGCTCGTGAAGATTATCCAGAGCGTGATGATAAAAACTGGCGTAAACATACGCTTTCACATTTGTCAAAAGAGGGTAAGGTGACGTTATCATATCGACCTGTCCATGTGGACCCGTTAACATCTGAAGCTGATGGTGGGATCGATTTAAAGCGCATTGCACCTAAAAAACGGGTTTATTAAGGGGAGACACGAATTATGGTACAAATTAAGCTTCCCAAAAACTCTCAAGTCAAACCGGGGAAGGTTTGGCCTAAACCTGAAGGTGCGACAGAGCTGACAGAATTTCATGTTTACCGTTGGTCACCAGATGATGAGAATAATCCTCGTCTGGATACTTATTACGTAGATCGTTCTGCTTGTGGTCCAATGATTCTTGATGGGCTTTTGTTTATTAAAAACCATATTGATCCAACTTTGACACTTCGTCGATCTTGCCGTGAAGGCATCTGTGGTTCATGTGCGATGAATATTGATGGAATCAATACATTGGCTTGTACCAAAGGGATGGATGATGTAAAACACCCCATTAAAGTCTATCCTTTGCCTTCCATGCCGGTTGTTAAAGATTTGGTTCCTGACTTGAAGCGCTTTTATGCGCAACATCGAGTCATTGAGCCTTGGTTGCAAACAGTTTCTCCTGAACCTGCGAAAGAATGGTTACAAAGTCACTCCGATCGCCAAAAAATCGATGGCCTTTATGAGTGTATTTTGTGTGCGTGTTGTCAGACTTCATGTCCAAGTTATTGGTGGAACGGTGATCGTTATTTGGGCCCCGCTGTTTTGCTTCAAGCTTATCGCTGGATTGCGGATTCACGTGATGAGATGTGTGGTGAACGTCTTGATAATTTAGAAGATCCTTTCCGCCTTTATCGTTGCCATACGATTATGAATTGTGCGCAAACTTGTCCAAAGGGATTAAATCCAGCGAAAGCGATTGCTGAAATTAAAAAACTCATGGTTGAACGCCGCATTTGAAAATTTACTGATTGATGAAAATAAAGAGCAAGGTAGAAAATTGTATCTCCTTTTAGCAATTAAATCTCCAAAAGAGGGTCGGCTGCTTATGAAGACGTAGTAGCTATAATCATTCTAAAAGCGAAGTAATCCCTAAAAATTAAGCAATCCTTGTAGAAGCAATCCTTGCAATGGCTGAGTAGAAAACTCATAGTTGAATATTACTTTGAAAATTGACAGATTAATGAACAGTAAAAAGAAAAACAGAAAATTGTACGTGTTTTTTGCGCCTATTGAGGTTTGATCTCTAAAAATTTATTGGCTTTTATGAGGCGGTTACCACGGTTATTATTGCCTTTAAAAAGTCATTAGTCTTTCGGGTAAACTATATTTTAAATAGTGTTCTGTGTAAAAACAATAAAATCAATATGCCATGTGTTTTTATTTTTATTAAATTCGTATCAGAATTTGCACTTTAATACAGATTCAATTAATCATTTTTTATAAAAAAGATAACTCTGTATAAACATAGCACAAAAAATAAATGCTGATACAGATATTATAACGCATGTAAATTATTCATATGAAATACAAAGGAGTGATCATTATAACAGTTCGTCATTTTACGATACGTTTATTATAATATTGAAAACATTGCTAATATTCAGGGATTAGGAATTTTTGATAATATCATTATATATATTTAAAGGTCATATTTTTTATTTTAAAGATTGGATTGTTAATAGCATTAAAAAACAAAATTTATAGTTTTCAAAAAATCGAGAACGTAAAATCCCTATCTATTGTAGAGATAGATCATACAGTTAAGGGGGAAGTAATTTAAAACTATTGTAACGTCATAGATTTAAATTCATTAAAGAGCAGATAAGACGTTTGAAAAAATAGCAAATTTATAGGTTTTTCTAAAAATTTAGAAAACGGTAGTAAGAATTTTAAGAACACGTGTTGCTAATGTGGAATAAGGAATCTTTATAGGTTTGTTTGAGTTGAATGAATTCAATCATCAAAGAAAACATGTTGTATTTTGATGAGTTTCGTAGGTTTTGATTTTATATGTTTTTATCTATAAAAATAGACATTTCTAGGTTTAGGTTTTATTTATATTTCATTTTTTCTTGTATGTATGCTTAAGAAAGTTGTTTAAGCAGTAAAAGTGTTTTTTATTTTTCAGCATAAAAGATATTTCTTAACATGAAAGAGAGGTTTCCAAGAATTAACGGTATAATCAGTCATTGTTTTGGTATTTATTCTGTTGTGCCATAAAACACTATCGTGTTTAGTATGTGGTAATTAAAGTAGTTAGAAGGTGAAATCTGCTAGGCGAGGGGTGGATTGTTTGCAGGTTAGTTGCGTGTTAAGAGGCTTCGTCCTTTAAGGTATGATAGGTGGAGTCTGTTAGCCAATTACGTAAACTAGAGCGAAATCTACGTGGACAGGTTTTTAACCTAATCTCTCTTATATATTGTGATAGAAAATTCATTTTAATAAGGAGCACGACCGGTTACAGAAAAAAGAAATCATTGCGAAAAAACAAGCGTGCTTGTTTTAAAATTTTTAATGCGTCTGATCATAAGGGCACGCGAAATCTCCTGTAGTATCACGCAGACCTTTCATATTCTCGAGCCAAGAATTGTCCATATATCCTCTTCAATCTGATCTTCACGAATTGATGCAAGAGATGGGTACGAGTACCTGTAAGAATAAGCAGACGCAAAGCCAGTTGTATCATTATTGTTGCTTTGCAGAGTGTTTGATAAAAATCTGGAATATTTTTCCAATTCATTGCCGGTTTATTAATGACTTTATGGCGTTGTTTTTCTAAAAGAGCTTTTGCTGTTGTAGCTTTTACCTATCAGATGGGAGTTGAGAGTATTACTTATCTCTCTGTTGGCGTAATCTCTGAAACCGCTACACAGTCTCCTAATTTGGGGGGAATATGAAGCTGTAAAGGTGCAAACCAGTTTCCTTTTTTCAGTCATTTTTTAGTTCAGTTTTATGACTTTCAAAAGCGCCTAGAGTAATGTCTTTTAAATAATAGAGATTACGCATTGCTTTACGCTTTTGTTTCTTTCGTTCTTTAATAAGATCGCAAATAAGATCACAACCCTTATGCAAAACAGAACGCCCCAAACCAAATACACTTGGCTTGTCAATTTACGCGCTTGTTTTAAAGAAACCTTTCTTTAAGGTTCCCAAGCTCATTTCGCGACAGTGCTCGTGGATGGTATAATGGTATGGTATAATGGTAAAGTCCCGATGAATAATATAAAATTTATAGAGCATCTCCATCTTTACACTTCATAAAAGAGCAAGCTGGGTGCCATTAGACACTTTTCCAACTCCCAATGTTGCGACAGTTTTTGGCATTTGGGACGGTTTATAAGAGGCATTTTTAGTGCTTTTTTATACAGTTTCATTCTACACGGCTTTATTCGCTTGTAATGTGCAAGAGACATGAAATGAGAGAATCCTACGGTACTAAGATCTTTTATCCAACATGCAAAATAATGAACACTCTTTATAAATCAATGTGATGCATCTTAAGAAGTGGGATTTTAGATCTGTGCTTTTAGGAATTTTCGTTTTTTGAGGCGCAGAGAAGAGAGCAGGAATATTCAGAGTAGAGCTTACCTTGTGTAATCTATGGATATCGTCTTTAGGATGGGGACATAAGACACGTGATATGGTTAGCAAAGCTTGCTTAAGAGAAATTTGGTTGTTTACGAACAGTCGGAGGTTAAGAATCTTTCTTCGTCCGAAGAAGACGTTGATATGCCACTATACTTTTTATTACCAAATAGAATGTGGTTTATAGATGCTAAATCGAAATGATAGTTTATTTCGTATGAGGTTTTCCGTATCTGGAGATTGTTTGGTTAAAAAACATATTTATTAATCACTTGAAAATAGCACTTAGAATTTTAAACGATAAGTTTTGGTCTTGATGACGATAATTATTTGTGATGATCGAAAGTACCCATTTTACGAAGCTTTCATTGATAGGTGAATCAAAATTTATTCTTTTCTTTTGTTGAAATATTTATTTTATAGCTATTTCTTTTTGCATCAAACATATCGTTTCAAAAGATAAATGGAAAAAATGATCAAAGGTAAGAAAATAGAGAGAGCCTTATGTATAATTTGGTTTTCTCATAAAGTTGTTGTCTATTAACTTTTTTCTTCTTTTATTCATGAAGAGTGTAGAAAATGCATTGGAGAAGCAAAGAAAATAGGGAAAGTTAAAAAATAGCCGTAACAATTAGTTACGGCTATTTTTTGTTTGCATCATATTACCGAGAGAGGAAGCTCCCCTTAAGCAATTTTTGATTTAGCAAAAATCGGGTCGTAAAAGACTTCAGAGAGTTTTCTATCTCTAAAGAACAACACTACGTCAACTGTTGTATAGAGAACGATTTTTATCATTTCTAACTCGAGTTGCCGGCCAACTTCTGATCTTTTAATCAAGGTGGCACATCGTTCAAATGTCTGCAAAGCGCTGTTGGCATGCGTTGTTGTAATCGATCCGGGATGACCAGTGTTGAGTGAATTGAGATATTCCCATGCTTCATTACCTCGCAATTCAGCGAGAAAAATTCGGTCGGGCGACTGACGCATACACGCATCTAGGCATTCTTCAGCTGAAACACGGCCTACATTATTACCATAAATCATATGTACATGATTGGGATGATTGGGTAGAAAAAGCTCATGAACATCTTCAATTGTGATAATACGCTCCTCTACAGGGACCTTTTCAATTAAAGAGCGAGCAAATGTTGTTTTACCAGATCCTGTCTTACCTGCAATAATAATGTTGCGTTTGTGAAAGACGCATTCTTGTAAAAAGTCAAGAATTTTTCCATCACGTTTATGTTGCAAAAGTTGAACTTCAAATGGCTCCAACCGTGTGAAGTCCTGCTTCGATAACAAGTTATTTGCTTCTTTTTGCGAAGGTTTGTTAAAACTTACGTCGGAGAAATCATCAAATGCACCTTCTTCTTTGAGTTCTTCTAACGTCTTAACTATAAGAGAATGTTTACGAATTACAAAGGAAAGAGCACCATCAACGACAGCTGGCGTTTGTATAATTGTACCACGTTGTCCACCAGGCAATAGCACATAATTAATACTTTTGGGAGCCATACCGTTATAAACGATAATAGCTGTAATGAGCGTTTGCAAAAAAGTGGTTGTTAACTCTGGTACGCTATGTACTTGCCAACCCTTAAAGCTTTTCGTCCATACTTCACAGGGGCGGCAAATCGATAATTCAGTGATCGAGGGATCTTCTAAGAAACAATCAAGCGGTTGTAGAAGCTGAAAAACTGCTTGATCTTTCTGTATTGGGTTAACGTGTGACAAGACTGTAGACATCGCTGAAATCCAGATCACGAGCAACAAAAATATTTACTCGTTCGCCTTGGTTTTTGTAAAGTGTTGGTGTGATATTGATGGAATTTTGAAGAACATCGATTGCTATAGATTCAGGATCCTGAGCACCTTTATTTTGTGAGTTTTCTTTATTTTTTTTGCTGATTTTACTAACATTTCCTTTTACCCATTCTCCTAAATCACCGATAATGCTTACCATAATTGCACCACCAAATCTCTCCCAAAAGTGTCTATCAACCCAGCCACCAATACCCGCTTCACCCAGAGGACCTGTGCCGGGTGAGTCAAGATTGACAACAACACCAGAAGGCGTTTCGATGCGTAACCATTGCACAAACACACGCGTTTGTCCTTGTTGTATGCCACTTTGGTAAAAACCAACGACTTTAGAACCACGGTCAAGCAAAACAACACGACCACTTGTGGAATAAATATCGCGTGTTAAATGACAGGTCGTCATTCCGGGTTGTGATGTAATGATCTTTGTTTCTAACGTGCAATCTATTTGTGTTCCTTGCGTAATCAAAAAGTCACGGTTACGAAGTTGCACCGCATGTGATTGACCTAAACGTACGGGCTGAAGGTTATCAAATAATACGCCACTACCTCTATCATTATTCGATGCTTTATTATTTGTATCTGTAGATCCTTCGCTACCACCGCTGTTAAGGCTAGAACTGAGCATACGTTTGCGTGCTAATTCTTCAGAATCTTGGAGCATATGTGGAGGAATGGCTGTTTGAAGAAGCTTACTCAAAGCCGGTGGAATATCCAGGTTTGAATCTTCTATTTGTGCTGATTTTTCTGCTTCTTCTACAATCTTCGGCTCTTCTATAATCCGAGGGACATAGTTTGGTATAATTTGCTGTACTATTTGTTGTGGTTTTTCTTCCTCAACTTCCACGGTATTACGCATTTTAAAAGCTTTCCAAGTCAAGGCAATCGGTATCGTTACTATGACAATAAGTCCTACCACTAACAATGCACGGGTACCTGGAATTGTCGGACGACGTTCAGAACCTAGTTCCGACCCTCCATAAGTACCTTCAATATGTTTTTGCTCGACGTTATCCAGTTTTGTACCTTTTCCCTCTCCTTCCTTATTGTCAAACATCATTTTCCTCCTTTATTGATACGATAAACCACCGAAGATACTGTCCCTGTTGTGTTTGGTACGCCATTGGGGTCATAGGCTTCATTAAAAACAGCTAGAGCGCGTTTACCAAGTCGTATGAGCCATTTAGGATTGACCTTATGAACGGCGATAATATCATTAGAACTGCCGATAACGGTGCGTGGTATTAAGCTTTCATTGCCTTCAGCATCTACGACATAAATCGATGGCATATCCATGTTAGCGGGAAATTTGAAGTAAGTAATACGCCCATTGTCCCAAGCATTTATCGGAGCAATATCTTGATGACCGCTCATAGTATAACTGAGATTATAGCCTTTGACGCTTTGGTGAAAACCACGTTCAATCGCAAGGCGTCGGTTGTTTTCTTCTGACTTTTCATCATTTGAATCGGGATAATGGAAAGCTAATTCATATGTTGATCCTGCACGGTCATTTCGAAACTGTAGTCGGAATTTGTAACTCCGTTTGTCAGTTACAACGATGAGATTGGTATTGGCAAGTTCTGCTTTTGGTTTAATAAAAATATGCCGCCCTTTATGAGCAAAGGCATAGGCTTCTGAATCGCCAAAGGCATGAGTGATATACTGTTCACCTTCTTCAAGAATAATATGTGTTGCCACACCAAGAACTGTTTCAATTTGAACCACATCGGCTTCGTTATATGTTATATAGCGAATGCGGTGATCATATTGTGAATTTGATGGACTTTTGAGCGCCTGCACAGGTACCGTATAAAGAGAAGAAAACGAAGACAATAGAACAACGAACGCAAGTTTTTTCATAACAATCAATTCCTTAATCATTTAACAGTATTTCTGGGTCAGAACGGTAACTTGTTATTTGAAAACCAAGGGGGTTAAGCAATCGATCAGATGATTTCATGGGTGCACCGACATAGGTGTAACCAATTGTTGCAATCTGGTGCTGTTTTGGTCCGGTAGTAGCACCGCTGCTGTCAAGTTGCTGAGTCGTAAAACGTACAGTTGCTTGACCGAGTCCATTAAGCTGGATTGATCGTACTTTGACTGTGATACGTGCTTTATTGGAAAGCACTTTGTCCCGTGCATTTTCTCCATCATAGATTTTATAATATTCTTGTTGAACAGATGCCGCACTTAAAAGTGCTGTTGTGTCATAGTTCAGTTGAATCGTATCGTAGTCGTAATTTTCGCGGTTAAGCACATATTGGTTTAGCCAATATCTATCTACAACTTCACCATAGCTTTCTTTGTGTTCACGCATGACTGAGATAACATCAACTGCACCCGTCGTGTTATCAACGCGCAATACTAAGGGAGTTGGAGCTGGTTGAGAAAACCCAACGACTCCACATATCATACCGAATAAGCCAAAAAGACCAACAGTACTCGCTACACGCCATGCCGTTCTGCGCGATCTTATAAATTCATTAATAAGATCACGTTCTAAGCCACGGCTTTCTTCATAATAACTGCTAAGTTGTTCGGCTTTCACTGGTTTTACTTGTTTTGTTTTCATCTGTCTCCTCGCTTAATTTCGGCAGGGATTGTTTTATTAATAGGCACACGGTTCCTATCATTGGGCTGTTTGAGCTTTGGTGCTAATACACAAGCCGATAAAAGGTTTGCAATCAAAATTACAAGAATGATATTTTTCATTTTAATATG